>JANPEP010000213.1:0-9634 GCA_031422995.1 Polymorphobacter sp.
CGGCCTCATCCACCTCATCCTGCCCAATGCCGTCATCATCGATGCCCGGCGCCACGCCATGGCCACCTGCTTTTCGGCGTGGAAACAGCATTTCGCCCGCGGCCAGGCCTTCACCTATGATCTCGCCGAGCTCGGCGCCTATTATACCGACTATGTCCGCCTGATGGACCATATTGACCGCGTCCTCCCCGGCCGCGTCCTCCGCGTCCAACACGAGGATCTCGTCACCGATACCGAGGCCCAGGTCCGCCGCCTCCTCGTCCATTGCGGCCTCGATTTCGAACCCGCCTGCCTCGCATCCCACGAAAACACCCGCCCCGTCCGCACCGCCTCCTCCGAACAGGTCCGCCAACCCATCACCGCCGCCGGCCTCGATCAATGGCGGCATTTCGCGCCCTGGCTGGGTGACTTGAAAGCCACACTCGGGCCGCTTCTGTCGGCCTGACGCCGATTGCGCCCGACTTTGCTTGACCGACTCCTTTGCTGCGTGAAAACGTCCCTATGAGAACAGATGTAACAAGGAACGCGGCGATGTTGCACAAATCACAATCGGCCCCCTCGGCGCGGCTTCGCGGTGTGCTGCTGCTGGGCGCCGCCCTCGCCGCAACCCCGGCGCTGGCCCAGACGGTCACCGCTGCCGCTGATGAAGCTGTCGCCGGCGAAATCATCGTCACCGCCGAACGCCGATCCGAAAGCCTGCAAAAGGTTCCCGTCGCCATCACCGCGATCGGCACCGCCAAGCTCGATCAGCTCCAGGTCCAAAGCTTCAACGATTTCGCCCGCTTCCTGCCATCGCTCAGCTTTCAATCCGCTGGCCCCGGCACCGCCAACATCTATTTCCGCGGCGTCGCCTCGGGCGGCGATGGCAACCACTCCGGGCCACTGCCCTCGGTCGGCGTCTATCTCGACGAACAACCGATTACCACCATCGGCGGCACCCTCGATCTCCACATCTACGACATCGCTCGGGTGGAGGCACTCGCCGGCCCGCAAGGCACGCTCTATGGCGCCTCGTCGCAAGCCGGCACCATCCGCTACATCAGCAACAAGCCCGAATTCGGCAAGTTCAGCGCCGGCTACAACCTCGAAGTCAACAAGGTCGTCCCCGATGGCAACAGCGGCGGCTGGGGCGGCGTCGCCGAAGCCTTTGTCAACGTACCGATCAGCGACAATGCCGCGCTCCGCGTCGTCGGCTGGTATGATCGCGATGGCGGCTATATCGACAATGTCGCCGGCACCCGCACCTATTCGGTCCCCGGCATCACCATCAACAACGACAAATTCGTCAAGGACAATTACAACACCGTCGAAACCATCGGCGGCCGTGCCCAGCTCCGCCTCGCCGTCAACGATGATTGGACCTTCACCCCGTCGATCATGGGCCAGACCCAGCGCTCAAAGGGCTTTTTCGGCCAGGATCCCAATCTGGATGATCTGCAAGTCACCCATTATGCCCCCGAAAGCGCCAAGGATGACTGGTTCCAGGCGTCCTTGACCATCGAAGGCCATCTCAGCGATTTCGACATCGTCTACACCGGTTCCTACCTGAAGCGTAAAGTCGAATCCCATACGGACTACAGCGACTATTCGTTCTTCTACGATGCGTTTTACACCAGCTATGTCGACTTCATCAAAAACAACGCCGGGCAATTCATCGACCCGTCACAGCGCATCGATGGCACTGATCGTTTCACCAAATTCAGCCAGGAGTTCCGCATCTCCTCGCCCACCGACAAACGCCTGCGCTTCATCGCCGGCGCGTTTTACCAGCGCCAGACTCGCGACATCGAACAGAATTACAATATCGCCGGCCTCGCCGATGAACTCAGCATCACGACCAAGCCGGGCACCTGGTGGCTGACCAAGCAGGATCGCGTCGATCGCGATTATGCCGTGTTCGGACAAGCCGCCTTCGACATCGTCGAAAATGTCACCCTCACCGGCGGCGGCCGCTTCTTCATCTACGACAATTCGCTCATCGGCTTCTTCGGCTTCGGCGCCGGCAACCCCTTGTCAACGCCCGGCGAATCCCTCTGCTTCGCCCCCGCCACCACCGATGGCGCGCCCTGCACCAACCTCGGCTTCCCCTCGCGCAACGGCGTCGCCCCCAAACGCGCCCAGGGCCAGGGCTTCACGCACAAGCTCAACCTGGCGTGGCAGGCCACCCCCGATCAACTGGTTTACGCCACCTGGTCGCGCGGCTTCCGCCCCGGCGGCCTCAATCGCCGCGGCACCCTGCCGCCGTTCGATGCCGACTTCCTGACCAACTACGAAATCGGCTGGAAGGGCAGCTTCTTCGATCGCCACCTGCGCATCAACGCCGCCGTCTTCCAGGAAGAATGGAAATCGATTCAGCTGGCGTTCCTCGGCGGCAACGGCCTCACCGAGATTCAAAACGCCGGCAACGCCCGCATCCGCGGCGCCGAATTCGATGCCACGGTTGCCCTGCTCGAAGGCCTGACGATCACCGCCTCCGGCACCTACACCGATGCAAAACTCACCACCAACTACTGCCGCATCGCCAATTCCGACGATTGCGCGCAACTCGGCCCCAATGGGGAGGACAACTTCATCCGCGCCCCCATCGGGCAGCAATTGCCCGTCACGGCGAAATTCAACGGCAACCTCATCGGCCGCTATGAATTCCCGATGTTCGGCGGCGATGCCTTTGTCCAGGGCGCCGCCAACCATGTCGGCTCACGCTGGGCCGCGCTGCGCACCGATCACCGCGACACCTATGGCAAGATGCCGTCCTACACGGTGGCAGACTTCTCCATCGGCATCCGCCGCGACAGCTGGACCGCCGAACTCTACGCCAACAACGCCTTCGACAGCCGCGGCAACCTCAACCGCTTCGCCCAATGCTCCCCCGGCACCTGCGGTGGCATAACCTATCAGATCGTGACGCAACCGCGCACCATAGGCGTAAAATTCGGCCAACGTTTTTAGGCTCGACGACACGACAAGCCTGACTATCTTCCCCCTCCCCCAACGTGAGCGCAGCGAACGTAGAGTGGGGAGGGTCGGGGTGGGGGGTTTTGGGCCGAGAACGCGCTCGATACCAGCCCCCCTTCCCCTCTCCCGCCTCCGACAGGCAGGGGACTCGTCCCCTGCACCCCAGTTGAATGGCAGCTTTGCGACTTCATCTCGGCCGCTCACGGCTTTTGGCGCTGCACCCGAAAGCCGCCGTTCTTCCATACGCCACTTCGGCGGGCTTCAATGACCGACTTTGGGACTTACCCGTCGTGTCCGGCGGGGTTCCTGAATGACAGCTAACGCTAGTAGCTGACATTCGCGCATGTGCTCGAGCAACATCGTCGCATGGCTGGGATACACCTGTCCGCACTTTTTCAAATGTGACCATCGGAGAGATTGCTTTCACCACGATCATCGGTGCTCTACCTGCGCATCGACCAAGGCCCGCGCCAACACCGCAAATATAAGATCGGCGATAGAACCAGCATGACGTCATATAAATTCCGCGCCGCAATCGCCTTGCCGTTGCTGGTGCTATCGGCGCTTGTCGCAGCCCGGCCTGCCCATGCCCAAAGCAAGGAGGAGCGGGAGGCTGAAGAGGTGGATGCCGGCGAAATCATCGTGCAAGCGACGCGGTCTGGTCGCCGCCTGAAGGATGAATCCATCCGGGTCGAAGTGCTGGCAGGCGAGGAGATCGAAGAAAAGCTGCTGATGTCGCCCGGTAGCATCGCGATGCTGCTAAGCGAGACCCCCGGCATCCAGACCCAGATAATCTCGCCTGGGCTCGGCGCTGCCAATATCCGCATTCAGGGCCTTAAGGGTCGGTACACGCAGCTGCTTTCCGATGGCCTGCCGCTGTTCGGCGGGCAAGTGCCGCCGATCGGCATCGTGCAGATACCACCGATCGATCTTGCTCAGGTCGAACTCATCAAGGGCGCTGCGTCTGCACTTTACGGCCCGTCGGCTCTTGGGGGCGTTATCAACCTCGTTTCGCGGCGTCCGCGCGACGAGCCCGAAGCCGAAGTGCTGCTTAATGCCACAAGCCGCAACGGCCAGGATGTTGCCGTCTATGGCGCTACACCGCTGGGGGCAAACATGGGCATGTCGCTGACCGGCGGTTATAATCGCCAGACGATCCAGGACCTCGACGGTGACGGCTGGGCGGATATCCCTTCGTTCAGCCGCCTGACGCTGCGGCCGCGCTTGTTCGCCAACACCGACGGCGGCACGAGTATTATGCTGACCGGCGGGGCGATGCACGAACAGCGCGATGGCGGTACGCTGGAGGGGCGCACGGTTCCCGACGACACCGCCTTTCCGCTGACCGTGCGCAGTCGCCGCTATGATTTGGGCCTGACCGCCGATACGCCTATCGAGGGCGTTGGGAAACTGAGAGTGAGGGCTTCGGGTGTTACGCAGAGCCATAATCACCGGTTCGGTGCGACTCTGGAAGATGACCGCCATCGTACCGTCTTTGCCGAGGCGTCGCTTAGCGGCGAAACGGATGGTCTGGAATGGCTGGCAGGCACGGCAGTGCAGGTCGATGACTATCGGTCGCAGCAGTTCAGCACATTCGATTACAGCTACAGCGATCCTGCGGTGTTCGGCCAGTTGCAACGCAATATCGGCCCCGACCTCAAGCTGGCGGGGAGCGCGCGCCTCGATTTCCACAGCGATTTCGGCACGCATTTCAGCCCCCGGGTATCGCTGACCTATCACCCGGGGCCATGGACCGTGCGCGGATCATTCAGCACCGGCTTTTTCGCCCCCACCCCGTTCATCGAGGAAACCGAAGCATCCGGTCTGTCGCGCCTCTCGCCGCTGGGGATTCTGCGTGCAGAAACTGCGCGGTCGGGGTCGATCGACCTGGTCTATGCCGAGGGGCCGCTCGAGGTGAATGTGACGCTGTTCGGTTCCGACATCGATCACGCCGTCCAGTTGCGCACGCTGTCACCGACTCTGGTCGCGCTGGTCAACGCCGATGGCGTGACGCGCACGCGCGGCGGCGAGTTTCTCGCCCGCTATCGCTGGGAAGAATTGCGACTGTCGGTCAGCTATGTCCATGTGTCCGCTGTCGAGCCCGACCCCGATCAGCCAGGGCGCCGATCGGTGCCGCTGACACCGCGCGATGCAGCAGGCATGACGCTGGCATGGGAAGAGCCGGGGCGTGGCCGGATTGGGCTGGAAGGCTTTTACGTCGGTCGGCAATCGCTGCCCGATAACCTATTTCGTCAGACGAGCCATCCCTACGTCCAGATCGGTGCAATGGCGCAAGTCAATCTCGGTCGCCTCAGCCTTTTCGCCAACGTCGAGAACCTACTGAATGTGCGGCAGACGAAGTATGACCCGTTGGTGCTGCCGAAACGAGCGCCAAGCGGTAGCTGGACTGTCGACGGCTGGGCGCCGACCGACGGCATTCTGTTCAACGCCGGGATCAAGTTCAAGTTCGGCGGGGACAGCGACTGAAACTGACGACTGCTGGCACAAGCCGACGTTCAAAGCCCACATACAAGAGTCCGAATCTGGGTCGACAGCCGCCATTCTCTTCCGGCGCCGGCGAACGGCAGCTATTCCGTCAGTGCGACCGGAAGCGGCCATTCACTTCCTGCCCAAAACCTGCCGCCAACCCTACCCCCGAAACCACCCCGCCCCAGGCGCCCGCACCTCGCGCGCCTCCGGAATCGCCTCCCGCAACTTCCCCGCAAACGCCCGCAAGCACACCTCGCTCTCCCCCAGCGGCCCCTGGGCATAGCTCGCCGACCCCATCCCCGCCTGCACCCGCGCCACCAGCGCCGTATCCTCGGCATTCACCACGCGGTTGATCCGCCAGTTCAGATACCGCGCCGCCCGCATCTCCCGCCGGTCATCGGGCAGGGCATAGCTGATCTCGCGGATCACCGTTTCCGTCGCCGACACCGGCAAAAACTGCATGAAATCCACCTGGTCGGCATAGATATCGAACGCCACATTCGGCCACAGCTTGAAATACAGCCACCGCCGCTGACCAGCCTCATCCAGATGATCGACCCGTGGCAGGAACTTGCGATACGCCCGTTCCGACCAACTGCCGCTGCCGTCCCCCACATCCCCCCACATCTTGTCGGCATGCGCCCCCGCCGCAACGCCGTAACTCCCCCCGAACAACCGCTTCAACCCCGGATGGGCCACCGGAATATGCAGGCCATCCGAATAATTATCGGCGATATTCTTCCAATTCACCGCCCGCGGCCGCAGCGTAACCCGCCCCAATGCCCGCAATTCCCCGAACCGATACGGCAAAACCTCGGGCAAGAACTCGGCCATCATCGCCGCAACGGACGCCCCGCCACCCTCCAGCCGCACGAACACGAACCCCTGCCAAACCTCGATATCCACCGGTGCCAGCCCATGCGCCTCCAACCGCAACCCCGGGTATTCCCGCCGCCCCGGCAACCCCGTCAGCGCGCCATCCAGCCCATAGGTCCAGGCATGATACGGACACACCAGCTTCTTGGCACACCCGCTCGCCCCATCGACCAGCCGCGACCCGCGATGCCGGCACACATTGGTGAACGCCCTGACCACCAGGTCATCGCCACGCACCACGATGATGCTCTCGCCCAGATACTCCAGCGTGTGCCAGTCCCCGGCCCCGGCAACATCGCTCACATGGCAAACCACCTGCCACGCTGGCCGCAACACCCGCGCCTTCTCCGCCTCGAAGAACTCGGCGTCGCGATACACCCACCCCGGCAGGCTCAACCCAGCATCGGGGTCGGGCCCAAGCGCGGCCAACCGCACCCTCATCGCGGGAACTCGCGCAACACCATCACTGCGCCAGTTCGTGCAACATCACGTCCCAATGCCGCAGCGCCGGCGCGATCGCCGCCACCGGAATCCGCTCGTTCAACCCATGGATGAACACATCGGAGCCCTTCATGAACACCCCGCCAACCCCATAGGACGGAATCCCCAGCGCTCGATAATACACGCTGTCACTGGCCCCCGCCTCCATCGTCGGCACCACCGCCACCCCCGGATGCCCGGCGGCCACGGCCTTGCGAACCGCCGACACCACATCATCGCGCAACGGCGATGCCGGCGTAGAAACCCATTCCTGCCCGGTCTCGACCTTTACCGCGGCATCATTGACCACTTTCGCCAGTTCCTGCCGCACCGTTTCCACCGTCACGCCCGGAAAAATCCGGCAATTCACCGTCAATACTGCCTTCTGCGGCAACGCATTCGGCGCATGGCCACCATTGATCATCGTCGGCACACAGGTGGTGCCGATCTGCCCGATCTGCCCCGGCTCGGCACGCAACACCGCAATCGCCTCGGCATCCGCCGGGTCTCGCGCAAACGCGATCATCGCCGCGCCCAATTTGCCACCGGTTTTCTTGCCCTCATCGGCCAGGGACGCCCGGGTGATGTCGTTGATCTGCGGCGTGAACCGATACGCATCGATCTTGCTCGCTGCCGCCGCCAATTGCGCAATGGCGTTCGGCACCGTCGGCCGGCTGCTGTGCCCGCCCGGATTGGTCACCGTCAGCGTATAATCGGCATAGGTTTTCTCCGCCGCTGACAGCCCATAACCCACCGGCTTGCCGGCCTCATCGATCCCGCCGCCACCGCCATCAGTGTTCAACAGGAAATCCACCCCCGCCGCCTTGGCCTGTTTCGCCTGCAATTCCGCCGTTACGCCGGCGGTTTCCTCATCGCCGGACAGAAAGAAATGAATGTCGCGATTGGGCACGAACCCCTTGGATTTAAGCGCCACCAGTGTCGCCACCACCATCGACACATCGAACTTGTTGTCGCCAACCCCGCGGCCAAAGACATAGCCACCGTCCTCCACGGCCGTGAACGGATCGCGCACCCAATCTCTGGGGTCTGCCTCCACCACGTCCATATGCCCGGCAATCGCCATCGGCGGCTTTTTCCCCGTCCCCTTCCACACCAGGTGCAGATTGGCCGTCTCACCCACGGGCTCGATGGCTATGTCGCTGGCGGCAAAGCCCCCCGCCACCAGCACCGATTTCAGATAGGTCGCATAGGCTGGCACCTTGCCACGGCCCTTGACTGTGTCGAACCCGACACCCTTCATCAATATGCTCTTCGCCTCCCCGGCATCGCCCGGCGCGGCATGGGCAGGAACGGTCAGCGCCAACAGCGCCAGCAACGGCAGGGTGCGAAATGTCATCATGCTGCCACCCTAGAGCAGGACGC
This sequence comes from Polymorphobacter sp., assembly GCA_031422995.1. Classification (GTDB taxonomy): domain Bacteria; phylum Pseudomonadota; class Alphaproteobacteria; order Sphingomonadales; family Sphingomonadaceae; genus Sandarakinorhabdus. Next base: position 8,185 of record JANPEP010000213.1, read on the forward strand.
AGCCCGAAGAAACACCGCTCCCCGCCGCGACACCCGAAAACACTTGACCCGAACCCCCCGCCACCCGAAGCCTTCTACCCCATGAACACCAATCGCCTGACCCGCTACATCCTTATCGCGCTGATCACCGGACTCATCACCGGCTATGCCATCAACCGCCTCGCTGCCTCGCCAGAACAGGCGAAAGCCATCGCTGGCTATCTCAGCATCATCACCAATGTCTTCCTGCGCCTCATAAAAATGATCATCGCGCCGCTGGTGCTCTCCACCCTCGTCGTCGGCATCGCCCATATGGGCAGCGGCGGCGCCGTCGGCCGCACGTTCGTGCGCACCCTCGCCTGGTTCATCGCCGCCTCGGTGGTGTCGCTGTCGCTCGGCATCTTCATGGTCAATCTGCTCGAACCCGGCGTCGGGGTCGGCCTCGCCCTCCCCGCCGCCGACGCCGTGTCGGGCGTCACCAAACAGGCCTTCGACCTCGGCAAATTCATCGAACACATTGTTCCCAAATCCATAATCGAGGCGATGGCGACTAACGAAATCCTGCAAATCGTCGTCTTTTCGCTGTTCGCCGGCACCGCGCTCATCGCCATCGGCGACGCCGGCAAGCCGATCGTCGTGGGTCTCGACGCCCTCATGCACATGATGCTGAAGGTCACCGGCTATGTGATGAATGTCGCGCCGTTCGCGGTCTTCGCCGCCATCGCCTCGGCCATCGCCGTCGAAGGCCTCGGCATCCTCATCGTCTTCGGCAAATTCATCGGCGGCTTCTATCTGGCGCTTGCGGTCCTGTGGATCGTGCTCCTCGGCGCCGGCGCCGCCGTCATCGGCGTCCCCGCAATCCGCCGGCTTATCCCCGCCATCCGCGAACCGTTCCTCATCACCTTCGCCACCGCCTCTTCCGAAGCGGCCTATCCCAAACTGCTCGAATCCCTGGAAAAATTTGGCGTCCCCAACCGCATCGCCAGCTTCGTGCTGCCGCTCGGCTATTCCTTCAATTTGGATGGCTCGATGATGTACTGCGCCTTTGCCAGTATCTTCATCGCCCAGGCCTATGGCATCGACCTGTCGCTCGGGCAGCAAATCCTCATGCTCGGCATGTTGATGATCACCTCCAAGGGCATCGCCGGCGTACCACGCGCCAGCCTCGTCGTCATCGCCGCCACCCTGCCGTTCTTCGGCATACCCGAACAAGGCCTGCTGCTCATCCTCGCCGTCGATCACTTCCTCGACATGGGCCGCAGCGCCACCAACGTCATCGGCAACGCCGTCGCCACCGCTGTCATCGCCAAATGGGACAGCGGCGAGGACGCCGTCGCCCAGGCCGTTATATGAAAAAGGGCGGCACCCTTCGGCGCCGCCCCCATTCCATCGCAAACCGCAGCGTTCAGAGCGGCGGCACGCGCAAAACCTGCCCCGGATAAATCTTGTCCGGGTGGCTCAACATCGGGCG
>JANPEP010000214.1:0-1623 GCA_031422995.1 Polymorphobacter sp.
GCCGCCGCCCGCCTCACCGCCGCCATGGCCAGCATCGGCGCGGGAGACTCCACCCCCGCCGCCCAATGGGCCGAAGCCCGTGACCAATTGCTGGCGTTTGGATGACCGAAGACGACCCCTTCAACGCCCCCCACCGCAGCGGGCCCTCCACCCTCGTCCTCCAACTGGGCGCCTGGGAAGGCCCCCTCGATCTCCTCCTCACCCTCGCCCGCAGCCAAAAGGTCGACCTCGCCCAAATCTCCATCCTCGCCCTTGTCGACCAGTATCTCGCCTTCATCCGCGATGCCAAAGCCCTCAGCCTCGAACTCGCTGCCGATTATCTCGTCATGGCCGCCTGGCTCGCCTATCTTAAATCCGCCCTCCTCCTCCCCGCCGATCCGCAGGCCGAGCCCGACCCCAACGACCTCGCGCTCAAACTGCAATTTCAGTTGCAACGCCTCGACGCCATGCGCGACGCCGGCGCCAAACTCCTCGCCCGGCCGCAATTGGGCTGGGACAATTTCACCCGCTCCAATCCCGAAGGCCTCAAACAGGAAATCATCCCCCGCTACGACACCAGCTATTTCGACCTCCTTGCCGCCTATGGCGCCATCAAGGCCCGTAACAACCCCAACATCCACATCGTCCGCCGCCGCCCGGTGATGGCGCTCGACGAAGCCATCGAACGCCTCGAACGCCTCTTGGGCACCAGCATCGACTGGACCGATCTCGCCCGCTACCTCCCCACCGATCTCGCCGACGAATCCTACGCCCGCTCGGTCCTCGCCAGCACCTTCGTCGCCGCCCTCGAACTCACCCGCCTCGGCAAGGCGTCGCTCTCTCAAGGTGCAGCCTTCGCCCCCATCCTGGTGCGCGCCAAATGAGCATTGAAGACTCCACCCCCGAAACCCTGCGCGCCCTCGAAGCCGTCATCTTCGCCGCCGCCGCCCCGCTCACCCTGGCCGACATCGCCCGCCACGTCGGCGAGCGCGGCGATCTCCCCCACCTCCTCACCGAACTCGCCAACAGCTATGCGCCGCGCGGCATCAACCTCGTCGAACGCGGCGGCCGCTGGCAATTCCAGACCGCGCCCGATCTCGCCCACCACCTCCGCCCGTCGCGTGAGGCAGTGCGCAAACTTTCCCGCGCCGCCGTCGAAACCCTCGCCATCATCGCCTATCACGAGGCCATAACGCGCCCCGAAATCGAAGAAATCCGCGGCGTCGCGGTGTCCGCCGGCACCATCGACGTCCTCATGGAAGCCGGCTGGGTCCGCCCCGCCGGCCGCCGCGAAACTCCCGGCCGGCCATTGCAATACGCCACCACTCCCGGTTTCCTCGCGCACTTCAACCTAACCAGCCGCCGCGACCTTCCCGGCCTCGCCGATTTGAAGGCCGCCGGGCTGCTCGATCGCGAACCGCCCCGCGAACTCGCCCTGCCCTTCTCTGGCAACGAAGACTAGCGCAACTCCTTCCTTCCCCCTCCCCCCACGTGAGCGAAGCGAACGTAGAGTGGGGAGGGCCGGGGTGGGGGTTGCCCTAAACAGACCAAACCCCATAACCTCGCACCCATGCCTCACCGCCCCCTCCAACCCCGCGCCCAAGCCCTCCGCACCGCCCAAACCCCCGCCGAACGCGCCGTCTG
>JANPEP010000215.1:0-1682 GCA_031422995.1 Polymorphobacter sp.
TATGGCGGCGGCTGGCGCGGCCTGAAACCCAAGCTGGCGCAGGAACATGGTGCCGTCGGCACGCTCATCTATTCCGATCCCGCCAACGATGGTTACGCCACGGTCGAAACCTACCCCAACGGCGGTGGTCGGCCCGAAGCCGGGGTGCAGCGCGGCTCGGTCGCCGACATGACGACCTTCCCCGGCGATCCGACCACCCCCGGCTATGGCTCTGTCCCCGGTGCCAAGCGGCTGTCGCGCGCCGATTCGCCAACGATCATGAAAATCCCGGTGCTCCCCATCTCCTATGGCGATGCAAGCAAGATTTTCGCCGCCATGGGCGGGCCACTGGCGCCCGACAATTTCAAGGGCGCGCTGCCCTTCGCCTATCGCCTCGGCGGCGATCCAAAGTCCCAGGTTCGCCTCGCGGTCAAATCCGATTGGAGCCTGAAACCCGCCTATGACGTCATCGCCACCATGAAGGGCAAGGACCGTCCCGATGAATGGGTCATCCGCGGCAACCACCATGATGGCTGGGTGTTCGGCGCCTCCGATCCGTTGTCGGGCAATGTCGCCATGCTGTCCGAAGCCAAGGCCCTTGGCGCCCTCGCCAAAACCGGCTGGCAACCATCGCGCACCATCGTTTACACCAGCTGGGATGCCGAAGAACCGATGCTGCTCGGCAGCACCGAATGGGCCGAAACCCATGGCGCTGAATTGCAGAAAAAGGCCGTCATTTACATCAACACCGATGGCAATGGCCGTGGCTTCCAATATGCCGAGGGCAGCCACCAGTGGCAGCACCTCGTCAACCAGGTCTCCGCCGATGTGAAGGACCCGCAGACCGGCGCCAGCGTCGCCGATCGCCTGCGCGCCAAGCTGCGCGCCGATGCCTTTGATGGCCAGAAAGTCGATGAGGATGATCTGAAGGCCGCAGAAGCCGGCGGCGATGTCCCCATCGGCGCGCTCGGCTCGGGCTCGGACTATTCGTCGTTCCTGCAACATCTCGGCATCCCCGCGCTCAACATCGGTTATGGCGGGGAGGAGGAATCGAGCGGTTCCTACCATTCGATTTATGACAGCTATGATCATTTCACCCGCTTCGACGACCCCGGCCTGGCCTATGGCGCGGCGCTGTCGCAAACCGTCGGCCGGCTGGTGCTGCGCATCGCCGATGCCCCCACCCCGCCGGTGCGCTTCGCCGATTTCGCCACCACCGTCCGCACCTATCTGACCGAGGTGAAGGACCTCATCGACACCCGCCGCAAGCAGGACGAAAAACGCAGCGCGCTGATCACCTCGGGTGCCTTCAAACTGGCCAGCGACCCCCGCGCCCCGGTCTCGGCACCTTCGGCCGAAGCCACCACGCCGCTCATCGAGCTCGCCGCGCTCGAAAACGCCGTCGTGCGGCTGGAAGCCAGCGCCAAGGCCTTCGACGCCGCCCTTGGCGCCAAGGGCGCAGCGCTCACCCCCGCTGCGCGCGCCAAACTCAACGCCAGCTTGCGCGACATCGACCAGCAACTGCTGATCCCCGAAGGCCTGCCCGGCCGCAGCTGGTACAAGCACGCCATCTACGCCCCCGGCCGCTTCACCGGCTATGGCGCCAAGACCCTGCCGGGCGTGCGTGAAGCCGTGGAGGAACGCCGCTTCGCCGATGCCAACCGCTACGCCGGGCTGACGGCGGCAGCCATCGAACGCTATGC
>JANPEP010000216.1:0-3217 GCA_031422995.1 Polymorphobacter sp.
CCGAAGCCGAATGGGCACTCGGCTGGGCCCGCGACAAAGGCATGCCGGCGGACTTGAAAAAACTAGCCCATGAACCCGAATTCCACCGCGCCGTCATGGCCGCGGTCGATCGCGTCAACACCCGGCTCTCGGTCATCGAAAAGGTCCGCCGCGTCATCATCGCCGACGAAGCCTTTTCAACCGAAAACCAGCAGATGACCCCCAGCCTCAAAATCCGCCGCCACATCCTCAAACAAGTCTACGGCGAGCGGCTGGACAAACTCTACGCGCGCTGAGGCAATCCATGTCAGCTTCGCGCCCGCCTTACAGTTGTTCGCGGGACACACAGCCGCATCCGGAATCCGCCGTTCATTCATCTGGCGCGCAACCAGGCGCCAACGACCGACTCTGGGACTTTGCTACCGTGCCCTGCGGGTCAGCCGAACGGCGGCATAAGCCAAGAGCGGATATTTAGGCGTTTGCTCGAGCGACGTCGTCTACTGGCTACGGTTTGGCCGGAAGCCGAATGGCTGGGTACGAGCCGAAACCTGCAACAACGCCCTTCGCGACTGCGGCGATCATTCGGCCGCTACAATCGCTGCATTTTCGCGCGCGCCTTGTTCCTTCGCCCATTTTTCTTTCGTTGTGCGTGACGTCTCTCGCGATCCATCCGTGCTCCACCCCGGCGCCCCCAACACATACCAGAAGGCATCGCGCACCGTGCGCGCACTGCGCACGTCCCGCCCGATCGCGACCCATTCGTGGAGGGCGATGCGCACAAGGTTAAAGGTGCCAAGATTGGACGTGATGCCGTATCGGCAAGGATCGCTTGCGTCCTCTGCGACAAATGTCCCGAACATCCGGTCCCAGATGATCAGAAAGCCGCCATGGTTGGAATCAATATACTGCGGATTGGTGGCGTGGTGGACGCGGTGGTGCGACGCGGTATTCAATACCCATTCAAACAGCCCGATGGTCTTGACCTGCTCGGTATGCACCCAGAGTTGATAAGCGGCAGTGATTCCGGTGAACATGATCACCATCGCGGGCGGAAAGCCGATGAAATACAGCGGCAAACCAACCCATAACCCTATCCCTAAAAAGTCTGTCCAGGACTGACGCAGCGCTGTCGATAAATTGAAGTGCTGCGATGAATGGTGGGCGACATGGCTTGCCCACCAAAGGCGGTGCTCGTGTGCAAGGCGGTGGCTGATGTAATATTTCAGATCCACCGCGAAGAAGCAGATTACCAGCGCCCACCACGTCCAGCCGATGGTAAACAGGCGAAGCTCGTAAGCCGCCAAAATGATCACCAGATGCACGCCGGCAAAGATCGCTCCGGCGATCAAACTGCCAAAACCCATCAGCATCGATGCCGCCGTATCCTTGAATTCATAGGCGTGGCGGTTGCGCCGGCGGGTCCACAACATTTCCGCAATCACGATAAAAAAGAACACCGCAATCGAGATGCCCAGCACGTTGGCTTTTGCCCATTCAGGTGTAACCGGGGTCATGGTTTGCTCATTTTCGGTTGAAGTTGATCAAGCCACGCTGGCAGTTGGTTTTCCATCGTTGCCACGCGAATTGACGAAAATCCAGTATCGTCAAAGCGCAATTCAATCCCCAGATTCTGATCAGATTTCGGCTTGAACAATTTTATCGATGCAAGCGCGGAGCTTGGAAAAATGCGCGTGGCAACCCGATCGCCGACAATTTTTGCCGCCAGCAATTGGCCGTCATGCAACAGGGCGATTGCACCGGCCCCGTTCGCATCGAGTAAAAATTGCTGCGCGCCGCCATAAGGTTGGCTCAAGGCCTGCAATTCCGCTTCTCCCGAAATGCGGGTCCCGCCGCGAAAGCCCAGGAGATAGGCAAGCCACACCAGAAAGCCAATCGACGCCAACGAGGCAAATGAAATCAAGATTTTGGCTGTCATCGCAGGAAATTTGACGCCAAAAAATATCTACGCAACTGTTTTCGCGATCTGGCGATAATCGTGTCGTGGAATGGCAACAAAAATCGCCACCAAAACGAACCATGAAGCCACCAACATGTGAAACACGTGCCAGGCAAAACCTGGATATGTTTCACGCAGCGGCGCGCTGAACAACGCAGCACACACCAGAAATGCAAAGCTGCCTGCGGCCAATAGCCTGTGGCTGGGTGCCGTGCGATAAGCCAGCACCGCCCCGCCAAGGATGAAGGTGCCTAACAAGGGCGCGGTCAGTGCAGGAATTAAAAACCCCAGAGCTGCCGCCGCCAGTCCCAACAGCGGCGGCAGCATCTGCCCCCGCGCCAGCATCGCTCCAAACATGCAACCGAGGCCGAACAGTGCCCCAGCGCGTGACAAGAATTCATGGATCGTGACAATCGACCCCGAGAGTCCCGCGGCGATTCGGATCGCACCGACCAGGCCAGCGAGCGCCACGGCTGCCAAGCCGATGGCGAACCAACGATTGACGGGCCACGCCTTGGCGCAGGCATAGGCCCCGGCGGCGGCCACCGCCACTTCGCTCAATGCATAATGTATCGGCAGGATGTCGCTCATTTGGTCAGCTTTACCGATTTGGCCCGAGATTGAAACACAGCGGTGGCGCAGTTCATCTGCACAGCCCTGTGCGATTTCCAAGTGGAGCGTCTGCCACTTCATGCCGCTGCGAGAAGTTAACCGCGCGGGGCTCCCGAGAGAGTTCCTGCCCTGAGAAGAAGGAGTCCCTGATAAACAAGACAACGAACAAATACGTGCGTGACCGGAGCGTTGCCACCTAGCCGAAGTCTGTTTGATGAAGGTCGGATTCTGGCACAAGCAGACATTTCCACACCAATGACGAACGTCCGGAATTAGGTCGGGAGCTGCCGGTTCATACGGTGGCGCGAGAAGGGCAGCTACAGAAAAACAGATACCCGAAAGCCGTCGTTCCGCTCCCGGCCCAACCGCCGACATTCCACCTGACCTCCCGCCTCCCCCATTGCCCCCGCCCAAATCCCCCGCTAGCCCTATGGCGTGACCGAAACCCCCTCCCTCACTAAACGCATCGTCACCGCCGCCAACACCGCGCGGGACTGGTTCGACTCCCCCCCCGGCAAGCGCCTGCAGAAAATCGTCAGCGGCGGCCTCTCCATCCTCATCCTGCTCATTCTCGCCCGCTCCATCGCCGAAATCGGCTGGCGCCAGGTTGTCGCCGCGCTACCCGCATCGCCGCTGTTCTGGCTCCTCTTCGCCGGCTCCTACATCCTG
>JANPEP010000217.1:0-4913 GCA_031422995.1 Polymorphobacter sp.
CCGGATGCCCCTTCAATGTCGCGGCGTCGCCCAAAACCAATGCCGCCCATGCCGCATCAACCAACGGAATCAACACGTGGGCGCCAGCCTCCAGTTCGGCCATCAACACCGCTTCCGCCACGCCACGCACCAGCTCGGCCAACACCGGCCGCAACCCCGCGGCATCGATCACGCACGCCGCCCGCAACGCCCCAGCAGCGTCTGTCAACTGCAACTGCAAAGGCACCAATGCTGTAACAGCGTCTTCACGACCCGCTGCAAATCCTTGATTCCAGACAAGTTCACGATCTGCGTCAAAATCCACAACAGGCAATGGTTCCGCCTCATGCGGCTGCATCGCACTCAGCAACGCCAGCAATCCCCCCTCAGACATAGGACCCCGCTGCACCCGGCAACATCACCGCGCCGCTCTCGCCCAGCCGCCGCACCAACGCACAGACGTCCGCCTGCGCCGCATCAACTTCGGCACGCTTCATCGGCCCGCGTTCGGCCAGGTCGTCCTGCAATTGTGACGCCGCCCGGCTCGACATCGCGGCGAACACCATCGTCCTCAGCGCGTCGTCTGCACCCTTCAACGCAACGGCCAGCACGGCAGTGTCGGCCTCGCGCAACACCAGCTGCATGTCCTTGACACTCAACGACAGCAGGTCGGCAAAAACGAATTGCTGTGCTGCAATCTCGTTCGCCAGATCCTGATCCACACTCGCAAGTGCGTCGAGCAAAGCCTTCTTGTTATTGGACAGTTTGATCAGTCGTGCGGTGAAGTCCGTTCCCGCCAGCGCTGCCGCGCTTGCCTTGGTCCGGGAATTCTCCAACTTGATGGCAAGGTCCGCTTCAAGGTCGCTGATGACGTCAGGCGAAACCGGCTTCAACGTCGCCAACCGCAACACAACGTCCCCGCGCAGTTCCTCGGGCAACGCATCCAGCACTGCTGCCGCCGTTGCATCGGCCAAATGCGCGATCACCACCGCCACCGCCTGCGGATGCTCGTCACGCAACAACGCCGCAATCGTGCCATGGTCGACCCAATCCAGCCCGGCAAAGCGCCGCGCCGCCGCCGGCGGTCCGATATGGTCGATAATCCGGTCGGCACGCGGTTGCCCCAAGGCGCGTGACAAGACCGCCCGCACCTGTCGCCCCTGGCTATCCAGCGCCGAGACGCCCCGGGTCCGCACAATGAACTCATCCAGCACCGCATCTATCGACGCCGGTGCGATTTCCGCCACGGAAAGCATTGCCTCGCCCACGGCACGCACCTCGGCCGCTTCCATGCGCCGCAACAATTCAGCCGCTTGCGGCTCTTCCAGCAGCAGCACCAGAATGGCGCACTTCTGCGCACCGCTCAGACCGGGCGTCATGTCGCCGCCGCCAACATCTGCCGCGCTACAGCAGTGGCGCGATCGGCATCCGCCTTCACCAGCCCGCGGGTCTCGCCCAGTTTCTCGGTATAATCGACAATGGCAACGGGCACCGCAGGCGTCAGCGTTCCGCCATCAACCATGCCGTTGTCGCCATTTAAAACAATGTTTTGTGCCGCAATCCTGCCACGTTTTCTTATCCGGAATCCGGCAATCACAGCGCCGACCAACAACAGCAGCGCCAGCCCCACAACCGGTGCAAAATCCTGGACGACCGGTTTTTCGTACCACGGCTGCAAAGGCTCCGGCGACGGCACTGCAAAGGCACGCAGTTGCACCTCGACCATGTCACCGCGCCCGGCGTCATAGCCCACGGCGCCCTGTACGATCCGCGTCAAGCCGGCAATCTCCGCCGGGCTCGCCTCCGCGTCCTTGTTGCCCATCGCAGCCTTGTCGATCACCACCGCCACCGAAAGCCGGCGTACCCTTGGAGACAACCCCCGCGTCACCGACACGTCCTTGCCAATCTCCCAGGCCCGGTTTGTCGTCTCATTGGTCACCACCGGTGGCGACCCCAACGGCGCTGCCACGGCCGGCGGCGTCGCCGTCAATTGCGCGGCCTGGGGCGCCGTATTCGAAAGCGCGCCGGGAATCCCCCGTGCCGGCGCCGGATTGCTGTCCATCGCCCGCGACGCTGCCTCACTGCGCAACACCGCACCGTCGCGGGCAAACCGCTCCGAAGACGCCTCATTCTGGCTGAAGTCCACATCCGCCGCGACTTCGGCGGTAAACCGCCCGGTGCCAATCAACGGGGTCAGCATCTTGAACAACCGCTCGCGCACCATCCCTTCAACCTTGACCTGATACCCAAGCTGTTGTGCCTCGCCGGCACTCGTTCCGGCGGACAACAGCGCACCCGATTGGTCGACAACGCTCACCTTGTCCGCCGCAAGCCCCGCCACGGACGAGCTGACCAGCCAGACAATGGCACGTACCTGCGCCTCGCCAAGCACCCGCCCAGGCGCCAATGTCACGAACACCGATGCCGTTGCTGGCGCCTTGTCCCGCACAAACACCGAAGGTTCAGGCGCTGCGATATGCACAGTCGCCCGCTTCACCCCGTCTATCGACTCGATTGATGCCGCCAGTTCGGTGGACGCAGCGCTCTTCAATCGCGCCGCCTCGACTGCCCGGCTCAACCCCAATGGCATATCGCCCACCGGGTCCAACGCCTTGGCGGATTTCGGCAATCCCTGCCCCGCCAGCAAAATCCGCGCCGCTGCGGCATCCCCCGCCCCCACTTCGATGCTGCCAGTGTCGGGGTTGATCCGTGCCGCATAATTCCCGGCTTGCAACGCCGCCATCACGGCCGACTTGTCGCCATCCGACATCTCGCCATACAGCGGCCGCCAATCGGGGGACCGCAAGGCCAGCCACAATCCCACCACCAGAACAAGTGTCAGCGCGGCCAGGATTGCCGGCCGCGCCTGCTGCACGGCCGGATTGTTCACCAGCGCTCGAGCCCGCGACTGCCATGATGCACCGGGCACCGGCTCTACGATCGCCAGGCTACTGCTCTGGCTCATGCCACAATGACCAGATGGCTCACAGCGGCATGCTCATCACGTCCTTGTAAGCCCCCAACAGCCGGTTACGGACTTGCAAGGTCGCCTCGAACGCGATGGAGGCCTTCTGCCGTGCAATCATCACGCTGGCCAGGTCATGGCTGTCGCCGCGTTCATAGGCTGCGGACGCCGCTCCGGCCTGTTCCTGCACGGCACTGACGGACTTCAATGCATCCTGCATCGCCGTATCGAACTTTGGTCCCGCAACCGCCGGCGCTGCAACGGCCGATGCAGCCACACTCTGCGAAAGCGTGCTGCTTCGCGCCAGTATCTGTGCCCGGAGCGCCAGCACCGAACCTGTATCCACCGGCGGCAACACCGCTACTGGACCGTACGCTGTGCACCCGGGTGGCGTCGGTCGGACATCGCGGCCAATTTGTAACGCAAGGTGCGCTCGCTGATGCCCAGCCGCTCCGCCGCATCACGCCGGCTGCGACACTCCGCCAGCACCGAACGGATTGCCCGGTCCTCATGAAACCGCACCAGGCCATTCAGCGGCGGCACAGGTGCACCGGCTGTTGCCTCCACCTCATCACGCGGTGCAATCCGGTCAAACACCAGATGCGCGCACTCAATTGTATGCCCGTCGGTCAACACCAGCGCCCGGTCGAGCACATTGCCCAATTCGCGCACATTGCCTGGCCAGTCATATGCCGCCAACCGCGCCAATGCTGCCGCCGAAGGCCACGCCACAATGCCGTCGCCATCCCGCAACAACCAGCGCGCCGCAATCGCTGTCACATCCTCGCGGCGTTCAGCAAGCGGGGTCGTCCGCAACGGAAACACTGCCAACCGGTAAAACAGATCGGCACGGAACCGCCCGGCTGCCACTTCCCCGGCCAGGTCGCGGTTGGCACAGGCAATAATTCGTACATTGGTCTTCTCGGGCTTGGTCGCGCCGATCGGCATGACCTCGCGCTCCTGCAGCGCCCGGAGCAATTTCGCCTGCAAGGGCAACGGCAATTCGCTGACTTCATCGAGCAGCAAAGTTCCCCCTTCTGCGGCACGAAAAAGCCCGCGGGAACTGCCGACTGCACCTGTAAAGGCGCCGCGCTCGTGGCCGAACAATGTTGCTTCCAACATGGTTTCGGGGAGCGCGGCGCAGTTGACCGCGACCAAGGGACAGTCGCGGCGAGGGGACAGGGTATGAACAAGTCGGGCAAGGCCCTCCTTGCCGGTGCCGGTGGCACCTTCAATCAGAACGGAAACATCATGGCGCGCCACCCGGCCCGCCAGCAAAAGCAGGTCGCGACTGGAACGTGCGGCGGCAGCGGGACCTTCATCATTGGTGGCAAACGCCGCGATCAACGCCAGTGCAAACTCGTGGTCACCCGGCGCCACCAGCAATTCCAGACGGCCCTGCGACACAATCGCCCGTGATCGCGCCGCCTGGGACAGGCTGATGTGCCGCCAAACCGGCCGCGAACCATCGGTCACCAAACCCGTGTCGCCCAATTCGAGCGCATCAAGTCCAGGCAGCCAATCGACAACACACCCTTGTATAGAGAGTGCCGGAGCAGGGAGTGGGGCGGTCGAACTGTTCATGCCACTTGCCTAGCAAGCTGCGTGCCAAGTGGCCGTTACCACTAGTTTGCCTGCAAAGCCGGACGAAAGTGCAAAGAAATGTCAAATTCCTGACGTAATCCTACGTCAAAAAATTGACAATCACCGTCAAGAAATTGACACAGGGTCGTCAATTTCTACACCAACCGTACTCGCAATCGTTGCGCCTCCAAGCACCCTGCTACCGCGATACGCAACCGCTGCCTGCCCGGGCGCCACTCCCAATTGCGGGGCATCAAACGTCAACAAGCCGTCCTTCCACATCGCCGGCGCCAAGGCGGCCATCGACCGCACCTTGACGTCAACCTGTCCCTCAAGCGGCCCAAGTGCATTTACGCCCTCCAGCCGCGCTGCCGCCACAGCCAGG
>JANPEP010000218.1:0-12048 GCA_031422995.1 Polymorphobacter sp.
GGCCTTACCCTTACCGGCGGCGGTCGCCTCACCCACGCCCGCCTGTCCGGCACCGCCGAAGACATCACCCCCGCGCTCGCCGCTGCCATCGTCGCCGCCCGCGCCGGCGTCACCGCCGATCGCACCGAAACCCGCCTGCTCCCCTCCCTCGCCATATCGTCCACCGCGCTCCCCGGCGTTATCCTGTTCGCCCGCCTGCAACAGGGTTTTCGCCCTGGCGGCCTGGCAATCGATGGTGATTTCGTCCGCCGCTTCCGCAACGATCGCGTCACCACCATGGAAATCGGCGCCCGCCACGGCACCGCCGGCCGCGATCCGTTCGATCTCGCCATCAGCCTGTCGGCAACTCGCTGGCGCGACATCCAGGCCGATTTCGTCGATGCCGGCGGCTTGCCGACCACCGCCAACATCGGCGATGGCCAGATTTATTCCATCGCCCTCAACGGCGGCTGGCGCCCGGTCGAGGGCCTCCGCCTCGATTTCGGCCTTACCTATAACGACAGTCGCGTCTCCGATCCCGCCCCGCAATTCGTCTATGCCTTCGCCTCCGGCCGCATGTCACAAATCCCCAATGTTGCGCGCTATGCCGCTCGCGCCGGAATCGATTACCGCGCCGCCCTGTCGGATCTGCTCGACCTGCACGTCGCTGCCAATGGCCAGTATATCGGCAGCTCACGGCTCGGCATTGGCCCGATCCTCGGCGATGCCCAAGGCGATTATTTCGACAGTTCACTGACTGCGCGGCTGGGTTGGCCGGGTTTCGGCGTGACATTGGGCATCACCAACCTCGCGGACACCGTCGGCAATCGCTTTGCCCTCGGTACACCGTTCGTCGATTCCAGCGAAGGCCAGATCACCCCCCTGCGCCCTCGCACGTTCCGCCTCGGGCTCGACGCACGGTTTTAGGCGAATTTGGCGCGCTACCAAGGCTGACGCGTTTCGGTTCCGTCTACTCCCTGTCTCCGCAATCGGTCGCCTCCCGCGCCGCCTGCCAGGCTGACACCGGAGTAATTCTCTTGCGTATCCTGTTTGCGTCTACCTGCCTTACCCCCTTCGCCTTGCTGGCATTCGCCGCCCCCGCCACCGCCGAAACGCTCATCGAAACCAAACGCACCGATGTCGTCACCACCGCAACGATAAAGGCTGGCGCCGCCGATGATATTCGCATCACCAGCGCCGGCGTCCTCGCTCCCACATCAGGCACCGCCGTCACGCTCAATAGCAACCACAAGGTCAGCAACCAGGGCAGCATCCAGATCACCGGCGCAAATGATGCGACTGGCATCCTCGCCGTTGCCGGGACCACCGGCGCCATCGCCAACAGCGGCAGCATCACCATCGATGAAACCTATGTGGCGACTGATACCGACAAGGACGGCGACCTTGATGGCAGCTTCGCCTCCGGTGCTCGCCGCACCGGCATCCGGACCGCCGGCGCGTTCACCGGCAGCATCATCAACACCGGCACCATCACCACCGAAGGCAATGACTCCGCTGGCATCGCGCTGGCCGGGCCTTTGACTGGCGGGCTTGAAACCAGCGGCACCATCAACGTCACCGGGGACCGCTCGGTCGGCGTGCAGGCCGGCAACATCAGCGGCAATGTCCGCCTCGCCGGCTCGATTACCGCCCAAGGCCAGGGTGCCGTAGGCGCGGCACTCCATGGCGATATCGGTGGTGCCCTCGTCGTCCAGGGTGCAATCGTCGCCAGCGGCTATCGCTCGCCGACTGCCCCCGCCGATGTGACAAAACTTGATGCCGACGACCTGCTCCAGGGCGGCCCGGCGCTCAGCATCGCCGGCAATGTCGCCGGCGGCATCATCCTTGCCGTCCCCCCGCGCGATCTCGATCCAAAGGAAGCCGATGAGGACAAGGACGGCGTTCCCGACGCGAGCGAGGGCTCGGCCGCCATCACCTCCTATGGCAGCGCCGCCGCCGTTCAGATCGGCGCCGTTGATCGCGCCATCACCATCGGGCCGGTCGCCGCATCGCCCTACGGCCTCATCATCGATGGCACTGTCGCCGGCAGCGGCGTCTACAAGGGCATCGATGCCCAAGGCCTGCGCATCGGCGGTCTCGGCGGCACTGTGACTCTCGCTGGTGGCCTCGCTGTCAATGGCAGCGTGCGCGCCATCTCACTCGATTCCAGTGCCACTGCCATCCGCATCGGCAGCGGCGCGGTCGTTCCCGAAATCCGCAACACCGGCACCATCGAAGCCAGCGGCAGCAGCAAGACCGGCACCACCAGCACGGCCATCGCCATCGACAGCGGCGCCGTCGCCACGACCATCAAAAACAGCGGCACGCTCAAAGCGACAGCCACCACCGAAGGCGCCGCCACCGCCATCATCGACCGCTCCGGCAAGCTCAACCTCATCGAAAACACCGGCACCATCACCGCCACCGGCAGCAGCGGCCGCAACACCGCGATCGATCTGCGCGCCAACACCAGCGGCGCCATCGTCCGCCAACTCGCCGCTGCAACCGGCGCCCCTGCCTCCAGCATCACCGGCGACATCTACTTCGGCAGCGGCGCCGACACACTGGCGCTCGGCGGCAAATCCAGCTTCACCGGCACCGCAGACTTCGGCGGCGGCGCCGATCAACTCGCCATTACCGGCGTCAGCCGCTTCACCGGCAGCCTCGCCAACGCGCAAGGGCTCGCTGTCGCCGTCACTAGCGGCACACTCGCCCTCACCGGCAAGACCAGCGTCGCCATCGCCTCGCTTGCGGTCGGTAGCGAGGGTGTCATCGGCGTCAATATCGATCCGGCTGGCAAGACAAATACGCGCTTCGATGTCGCCGGCGCGGCAACATTCGAGAAGGGCGCACAGGTCGCCGTCACACTGGTCAATGTCAGTAACGCCGAAGGAAAATACGTTATCCTCCGCGCAGGCAGTCTGACGGGCGCCGCAAACCTGGGTACATCGGCCACGCTGCTGCCCTTCATGTTCAAGAGCAGCATCGCCGTCGGCGCGCCAGGCGAAGTCGTGCTCGACCTGACGCGCAAATCCGCCACCGATCTTGGCCTTAACCGCTCGCAGGCCTCGGCCTATGAAGCGGTCGTCAAGGCGCTCGACAGCGATGCAAAGGTCGCGGGCGCGTTTCTCGATATCGCCGATGCGACCCGCTTTGGTGCAGCATTGCGCCAAATGCTGCCCGACCACGCCGGCGGCACGTTCGAAGCCGTGACCCAGGCCTCCCGCGCGACTGCGCGCATGGTCGCCGACCCCAACATCCTGACGGCGGGGGACGGGAAGATGCGCCTGTTCATCCAGCAGGTCGCTTGGGGGACATCGAACGATCTGACTGCCACTTCGGGCTATGACATCAGTGGCTGGGGCCTCGCCGGTGGTGTGGAAGCCGTGACAGATGCCGGCAATTTCGGCCTGTCCACGGGCTTGCTGTTCGGATCGGATTCCGACAGTGGCACCGAAAACGCTGTGCACAGCAACCAGTATGAACTCGCCGCCTATTGGCGCGGCGACTGGAAGGGCTTGCAAGCCAATGCTCGCGTCTCCGGTGCCCATATCGCCTTCGATGGGCGCCGCCAGTTCGATAGCGCCATCGGCCGCGAAGCCGTCCAGCGCAAATCCACCGCAGACTGGACCGGCAAACTCTGGTCGGCCTCGGCGGGCTTGGCCTATGAAGCCCGCTTCGGCCGCGTCTCGCTCCGCCCCATCGCCGCAATCGACTATTACCGGCTCAGCGAAGGCGCCTATACCGAAAGCGGTGGCGGCAAGGCCTTTGACCTGACGGTGAATGCCCGCACGAGCGACGAACTTGCGGCGTCGGCAACGCTTGCTGCGGGGCTCGACTTCGGCGGCAAGGCGCCGGACGAAAGCTGGTTCCGTGCCGAAATCGAAGGCGGCCGTCGCCAGTTGATGGGCGGCTCGCTCGGTTCCACCACCGCGCACTTTGCCGGCGGCAAGGATTTCACCTTGGCCCCCGAGGATCGCACCAACGGCTGGGTCGGCAAGATTCGCGCCATCGGCGGGAACGCGATGTTCAGGGTCGCCGGCGAATTCAGCGCCGAGGAACAGCAAGGGCGCGCCGCCATCGCCGGCCGGTTGAGCCTGATCTTCGGGATCTAGGCATGGCCTCTGACCACTTTGGTCGCGTCTTGACCGTTTTCGGGATCAGCCTGTCGCTCTGGCTGATCCCGGCGACGGCGGGCGGCAGTCTGGGCGGCGCGCGTTCGCCGCCCCGACATGTTGATCATGGCCTGTTTGGAGCAGCGGCGCTGGCGCGCGGTGATCGGCTCGTCGAGGAGGCCGTGGCTGACTTGGAACGATAGGCGGTTTTTGCAAGAAGCGGCGCGACCTCCCCATGACAGTGTGTGTCCCACCGCCATTGCGGCGGAGGCCCGACGACACCTTCAGACCAACGTCACCGTCACATCGATGTTGCCGCGCGTCGCCTTGGAATAGGGGCAGGTCTGGTGCGCGAGATCGACAACCGCTTGGGCCGACTCGCGGTCCACTCCTGGCAGGCTGACATTAAGGCGCGCCCGCAGGAAATAGGCGCCTTCGTCCAGGTTCAGGTCGACCTCGGCGTCGATCGCCAGGTCATCAGGCAGGGCGATCTTCAGTTTGCGGGCGGCGAGGCCCATCGCGCCTTCGAAGCACGCCGACCATCCGGCCGCGAACAATTGCTCGGGGTTGGTGCCAGCGCCGCTGGCGCCCGGTGATGTTAGTTTGATCTCGAGATGACCGTCCGAGCTACGCGCCGTACCGTGCTCACGGCCACCAATTGTGTGGGTCTTGGCCGTGTAGAGCAACTTTTCTGTCGCCGTCATAAGAAAGATCCTTGCAGTGTCGAGAGTGCTACCGGCACTCCATCCGGTTCGCCGGGATCAGCGAAAAGCGTAATTGGACTGTGCTATCGTGACGAAGTCGGTGTCGGCATCAAACGAACCGTCCGTGTGGCGCGGATGCGCGCGGCGCCGCGTCGGCAGCTTGTACCCTTCCACGTCGATATAGTCGGAAAGGATATGGGCCGCTGGCGTGTTCGCCCAGATAGAAACATCATAGTCCTGACGCCGCAACAGGCCATCCGCACCGAAGTAGAAACGCTGCGCCCGGCTGTGGGTGTGAATGCCATCCGCGAACCTTGCGCTGATGCCGCGCAACGTCTCGCCATCGTGTTCGACGGGTGCGATATCGGCAACCTCGCAACCAGGCTCCGCAAGCACAAACGGCAGGGCATGGTAGGTCCACATCGCATAGCCGTTGAAGTAGGCGAGATGCAGCGGATCCCAGGGAGTCGCATATTCATGGCCAGCGAACGCGGATCGCGGATCATCACGCTCGGCGATCACGTCACCGGCGATATCGGTGATCGCAATATGTTCGGGCGACCAGCGCATCGTCCAGCCGGGGTTTCCAAAGGGTGCGATGACCGTTCGTTGCTGCCGGAAATCCGTGTCGGCAACGCGTGACCGGGCGTCCATCGTGATACCCTTTGTCGCCCAGAGCTCGCCGCCGGACACGATCGTCGATTGCATGCCTTGCAGCGATTGCCAGCGTTCGAGCCCGCCATGGGCTTCAAGTGCCGCGGCGAGGGTCCTGTTCATGGTTTTGATCATGTCACTCTCCCGCCCGCTTCGGTGAAGTCGATTTGGCGGCCTCGGCGCCCGCCGCGGCACGCAGCGGCCGGAAGGCATCGCGGAGTTCCCGCACGAAAAGCCCGGGCTGTTCCCAGGCGGCAAAATGGCCGCCCTTTGGGGCTTCGTTCCAATAGATCAGCTTTTTGAAGCTCTTCTCGCCCCAGCTGCGCGGTGCCCGGTAGATTTCCCCGGGGAAAACCGTCACCGCCACGGGCACCTTGCTGATTTCGATGGCATTGAAGGGCCCGCCTTCGCCCTGCGCGGCATCCCAATAGGACCGTGACGACGAAGTCCCGGTGTTGGTCAGCCAATACAGCGTGATGTCGTCGAGCATCTCGTCGCGGGTCAGCACGCGCTCGGGCTGGCCCTTGCTGTCGGTCCAGGCGGCGAACTTGTCATAGAAGAAGGCGGCCAGCGCCGCCGGCGAATCCGACAGCCCATAACCAAGCGTCTGCGGCCGGGTGTTCATCATTTCGGCATAACCGAAGCCCTTGCGATAAAAGGCCTCGAGTCCGGCAAAGGCCGTCTTCTCCGCAGCTGAGAAATTGGCTGGCGCCGGCTCGCGATTGCGGATCAGCCGCAGCACCTCGGGCGGGGTTGTTCCCGGCATATTGGTATGAATGGCGAGCAGGCCTTGCGGCGCCTGCACCGCCATCACCTGCGAAACGATGGCCCCCCAGTCGCCACCTTGCGACACATAGGTCGTATAGCCGAGGCGCTTCATCAAAATGTCCCAGGCGCGCGCCACGCGGTCGGGACCCCATCCCGGTGCCGTCGGTTTTCCGGAAAAGCCATACCCCGGGTAAGTCGGCATGATCAGGTCAAACGCGTCCTCGGCTTTGCCGCCATGGGCTGTCGGGTCGGTGAGCGGGCCAACGGTCTTCAGCAACTCCAGCGCCGAACCCGGCCAGCCATGGGTCATGATCAGCGGCATCGCCTTGGGATGCCGCGAGCGCACATGGATGAACTGGATGTCGACGCCGTCGATCGTCGTTATGAACTGCGGCAGGGCATTCAGCTTCACCTCCGCCTTGCGCCAGTCGTATCCGGTGCCCCAATAACGGACCAGCGGCTCGATCTGCGCCAACCGCACGCCCTGTGACTGGTCGTCGACTGTTTCGCGTTCGGGCCAGCGGGTTGCGGCAATGCGGCGACGAAGATCGACCAGCGCCGCCTCGGGAACGGCGATGCGGAAGGGTCGGATCGAGGTATCTTCTACCACGCTTGCCGGCGGAGCCGCAGGCGCTGCGGGCGCCGCAGCCAGGGCGCCAGCGTATGGGATGGCGACCGGCAACACGGCCGCGATCAGGACACGACGTATTAAAGCGGAAGTGCGAAACGACATTGGAACTCTCCTATGGGAACGCGTTCTTGTGGACGTTCAGCCGAAAGCAACGTGGCTGTAGCGATTGGCCGGGGCAGCCCTCGACAGGTTCGGCACCAGGGCCGCCCTTGCCGCCTCATAGGCAGCCCAATCCGCAAGCTCCGGCAGCGCAGGAATGGTGACGGTTTCGCCCAGATCGAGTCCGGCAAGCGCAGCATCGACCATATCGTCCGCTCGCATCGTGATCTCGGCCGGAACGCCAGACAGCGGCACGCCGGACAGGTCCCAGAAGTCGGTGGCGGTCGCTCCCGGCAGCACGGCCTGAACCCTGACACCTTTGTCGGCGAGCTCGCGGCGCAGCGACTCCGTCAGCGCGATCACGAACGCCTTTCCGGCGCCATAGACACCGTTGAGGAGGAATTCGGGAGCAATCGCGACCACCGAGGCGATGTTGATGATCGTGCCCTGCCCCCGCGTCACAAATCCTGGCGCAGCGGCATAGCTGAGCCGCATGAGCGCTGTGACATTGACGTCGATCATTTGCTCCATAAGGTCGACATCGGCCTGCCAGGTCGGCACAGGCGCGCCTATGCCGGCATTGTTGACGAGGACTGTAATGCTCGCGTCCGACTTCAGCAGGGCCTCGACCCGGTGAAGGTCGGCCTTGTCGCCCAGATCTGCCTCGACAACCTCGACCGAGCGGCCGGTTTCGTCCGTGATCCTCGCCGCGATAGAATCAAGTCGGTCACGGCTGCGGGCGACGAGGATCAAGTTATAACCTCGCTGCGCCAAACGAT
Source organism: Polymorphobacter sp. (assembly GCA_031422995.1). Taxonomy (GTDB): domain Bacteria; phylum Pseudomonadota; class Alphaproteobacteria; order Sphingomonadales; family Sphingomonadaceae; genus Sandarakinorhabdus. Next base: position 7,730 of record JANPEP010000218.1, read on the forward strand.
TGGCATAAATCGCGCCAATACCTGCTGAAGCGCCAGTAACTAACGCAGTTCCTTTACTATTTACCATGATGATCGAGTATCCTTGTCCTGTCGGCGCTGTGCTGCCTTCGGAATCGGATTTAGTCTTTCTGGCGCATTTCTCTCATGTCGTTTATACGTCGTTTTCGGACATCAGGCAGAGGCGGCGATATGCAGCGCATCGGCTTCATCATCATTCCAAAATTCCAGATGATGTCTTTGGCAGCCGCGTCGGTGTTCGAATTTGCCAACACGATCGGTGGCGAAACCCGATATGAAATCAGCATCATGTCTGAAGGTGGCGGGGTTGTCGGCTCGTCCCTTGGCATGATGATGCAAACCGCTGCGCTGCAAGCCGAGGGCTTTGACACACTGATCGTCGGCGCTGGTATCGGACCGCCCGAATCGGCACCGGGCCTTGTTCAGTTTCTCAAAATGGCGGCTGCATTGACGCGGCGCCTCGCGGCAATCTGCAACGGTACGTTCCTGCTCGCTGAAGCTGGCCTTCTCGACGGTCGGCGCGCCACCACGCACTGGAAGAACGCGCGTGTCCTTCAGGCGCGCTTCCCCCGCATCAAAGTGGAGGAAGACCGCATCTTCATTGTCGACGGCTCGATCTGGACGTCCGCAGGCGCCACTGCCGGAATCGATCTGGCGCTCGCCATGGTCGAGAAGGACCACGGCATCGAAGTCGCGCGGCTCGTGGCAAAGTCGCTGGTGCTTTATCATCGCCGCGCCGGTGGCCAGACCCAGCATTCGGCGCTGCTCGAAATCGCCCCGAAGTCGGACCGCGTGCAAAACGCACTGGCGTTTGCGAGTCAGAACCTTGGGACCGACCTCTCCGTGGAACTTCTCGCGGATGCCGCACACCTCAGCCCGCGACAATTCAGCAGGACCTTCCATGCCGAAACCGGTCGATCCCCCGCAAAAGCTGTCGAACAGTTGCGCGTCGAAGCCGCGCGACTGATGACCGAGCAAAGCCGACTTTCGATGGACGAGATTGCGCGCGAAACCGGTTTTGCCGACCCGGATCGCATGCGGCGCGCGTTTCTCAGAGCGTTCGGCCAGCCCCCGCAAGCGCTCCGGCGCAACGCCCGTAGCGAACCCGCGGACATCTTCAGCTCATCGCCGGCTATCGAAGCCTCGCGAATGTTGCTTGCTGACCCTTTTTAACGCTTTCCGACATCTCGAAAATTATGGACGTTTTTGTTTCACCCCTATCCAGGCGCTGCAACATGGGGTGGGTGTCGGAAATCAAACGTTTCCCGGTATGGAATAGCTACGATCCTGAGGGCCAACGGCGTCTTTGATTTTTGCCACCAAACCGTCCGGCACCCTCACTCTGTGAATAATATACCAATAAATAGTTGGTTGGTGCCCCTGGCCGGACTCGAACCAGCACGGATTTCTCCACTCGATTTTGAGTCGAGCGCGTCTACCATTTCACCACAGGGGCACTGTGCAGCCGGTTAGCGCATCATGGCCGCCGGTTCAACAGCCACGGTGACGACAACAAAACTGGACTTGAGAGCCGCTTGGCCGCAAGGCAGGCAAATGCGACCACCCCGAAAATCTGGCGGCCCCTCCGGTGGCGAGCGCCGCCCGCCCGATGGCCCCTCACGCGGGCCTTCACGCGGCCCTGCATCAGGCGATCGCCCGTTTCGTCCGCGGCCACCAGCCAATGACGAAAGCGGGTCACAGCAACGCCCTTCACGGCCGCGCCCGCCGCGTGCCCAGGACGAAACCATAACCACTTCGCGCCGCGAAGCCGATCGACAGGAGTCGCAGGCCGATCGCCGTCGCCACATCCCCGGCGGTCGCCTGCCCAAAATTCCCGGCAGCGCCCCCAAGGCCCTCGCCCGCCCGCCCCGCGCCGGCCGGCCATCCACCCGCTCCAACCCCGCTGCCTTCTCCGATCTGCCCCCCAATGCCCCCACCGGGCGCCGGGGGCGCGGGGATGCCCGCGTCGCCGAACGCCAGGCCGCGCGCACAAACCCCAATGTCCCCGTCGAACCACAACGCATCGCAAAACTGCTTGCCCGCGCCGGCATTGGCTCACGCCGCGACATCGAACGCATGATCGCCCAGGGCGAAGTTGCGCTCAACGGCACTGTGCTCACCACACCGGCCATCGTGGTCAACAGCCTCGAAGGCATCACCGTAAAGGGTGATCCCGTCGCCGCGCTCGAGCCCTCGCGCCTGTTCCGCTTCCACAAGCCCGCGGGCTTCCTCACCACCGCGCGCGATCCCGGCGGCCGCCCGACGATCATGGACATCCTGCCCCCCGGCCTCCCCCGCGTCGTCCCGGTCGGCCGCCTCGACATGAACACCGAAGGGCTGTTGCTGCTCACCACCGACGGCGCCCTCAAACGCGCCCTCGAACTGCCTACCAGCGGCGTTCCCCGGCGTTACCGCGTCCGCGCCTATGGCGAAATCTCGCAGCCGGCGATCGAAAGCCTGATCGAAGGCCTGACCATCGACGGCATGCGCTATGGCCCCATCGACGCCGAAATCGAGCGCCGCACCGGCCGCAACCTGTGGCTGACCATGACCCTCACCGAAGGCAAGAACCGCGAAATCCGCCGCGTCCTCGAACATCTCGGCCTCCAGGTCAGCCGGCTCATCCGCGTAGCCTATGGCCCCATCGAGCTTGGCGACCTTGATCCGCGTGATGCCGATGAAGTGCCCGATGGTGTCGTTGCATCTTTGCGCAAATCCCTCTCCCGCAGCTGAAAATGCGCATTATCTCAGGTCATTGGCGTGGCCGTGCCATCGTCGCACCGCCGGGCCAGGCCACCCGCCCCACCGCCGATCGCGTCCGCGAGGCGCTGTTCTCGATGCTCACCAGCCGGCTCGGCAGCTTCGAAGGCCTGCGTCTCCTCGATGGGTTTGCCGGCACTGGTGCTCTTGGCCTTGAAGCGATGTCGCGCGGCGCCGCCCACGCCACCTTTGTCGAAAGCGACGCCGCCGCGGTCAAGGCGCTGCGCACCAACATCGCCGGCATGAAGGTCAGCGCCGATGTGATCCCTGCGCCCTTCGAAACGCTGGGCCACGCCCCTGCCCCGTGCCACCTCATCATGCTCGATCCGCCTTATGCCTCGGGCCTCGGCGAAACAGCTTTGGTTCGCCTTGCCGAACGCGGCTGGATTGCCCCCCACGCCCTCATCTCGGTCGAGACCGGCCGCAAGGAAACGCTGGCCACCGATCTGGAAGTGCTCGCCGTCCGCGATCACGGCAAGGCGCGTCTGCACTTGTTGCGCGCGCCGGGTTAGGCCGTCCGCTCCCGCACCCGCGGATATGTCCCCAGCACCTTCACCCATTTCGTGTGAAAGCGCAGCTCCTCCATCGCCAGTTGCACGCCCGTATCGTCGGGCGAGCCGACAATCTCGGCATAAAACTCCGCCGCGGCGAAGGAACCATCGCGCAGATAGCTTTCCAGCTTGGTGATGTTGACACCATTGGTGGCAAACCCGCCCAGCGCCTTGAACAGCGCCGCCGGCACGTTGCGCACTTCAAAATTGATGCTGGTCATCGCCGGAACGCCCGCCGGCACGGCGACTGCGTCGCGCGTCAACACCACGAACCGTGTCGTATTATGGTCGGCGTCCTCCACCCCTTCGGCAAAGATCTTCAACCCATAAAGCTCCGCTGCCAGCTTTGAAGCAATCGCCCCGACCAACGGCGAACCTTCGCCTGCTACCTGTGCCGCCGCCGCTGCCGTGTCGAAATATTGCACCGCCTCGATGCCCAGCCCGCGCAGCCGGTTCCGCACCTGCCCCAGTGCCTGGGGATGGCTGATGACCTGCTTCAGATCGCCGATGCTGCCGGTGCCCAACAGGCAATGCCGGACCCGCACAAAATGTTCGGCGATCACCGCCAGCCCGGATTCGGGCAGCAGGAAATGAATATCGGCCACGCGCCCGTGCAGCGAATTTTCGATGGGAATCACCGCCCGCCCGGCGCGGCCGGTTTGCACCGCCTCGATGGCGTCTTCAAACGAGGCACAGGGCAATGCGGCGGCGTCCGGAAACAATTCCCGCACAGCCTGGTGTGAATAGGCACCGGGCGCGCCCTGAAACGCCACCGCCGCCGCCGGATTGGTTGCGGCGCGCGCCGCCATGTCACGAACAAGGGCATCGGCAAGGGGAGGATAGCTGCTCATCGCAGGTGCGTTAGAGCGAAATCGCCGCGTGTGGAAGTCGCACCGGCACGCTATGCCTTGCCCATATGGCCCCCCCTGCTATAGCACCGCCGCAATCACCCTTCTTGCAGGGCGCTTTTGTGCCGGCCTGCCTCGCGTT
>JANPEP010000219.1:0-2242 GCA_031422995.1 Polymorphobacter sp.
CCCGAACAACAGGCAAAATACCTGCCGCTGATTGCCGAAGGCCAGCGCCTGTTCGCCCTCGCCGCCGATGAAGCTGCGCGCCACGCACCATCACATGTCGCCACCACCGCCACCCCTTCGGGCAATGGCTTCAAACTCAACGGCACCAAGGGCTTCGTCCTCGATGGCCATGTCGCCGATACGCTCATCGTCGCCGCCCGCACCAGCGGTGCCGATGGCGACCGGGATGGCATCACGCTCTTCCTCGTCGATGCCAAATCCCCCGGCCTCACCACGACCCGCCGTTCGATGGTCGACAGCCGCAACGCCGCGCACATCGCCCTCGCCGATGTCCAGGTCGATGGTGCCGATGTGCTGGGCACCGTCGGTGGCGGGTTTGCCATCCTCGAACGCGTCCTCGATGCCGGCCGCGCCTGCCTTGCCGCCGAAATGTTGGGCGTCTCCTCGGAAAGCTTCACCCGCACCATCGATTACCTGAAACAACGCGAGCAGTTCGGCCAAAAGATCGGCAGCTTCCAGGCGCTCCAGCACCGCGCCGCGCATCTGTTCTGCGAAGTCGAGCTCGCCCGCTCCACAACCTTGCGGGCGCTGGTGGCGCTCGACACCAAGGACGACCGCGCCACCATGTTCGCCAGCCTCGCCAAGGCCAAATCGGGCGAAGTCGCCAAACTCGCCACCAACGAAGGCGTGCAGATGCACGGCGGCATCGGCATGACTGATGATTTCGACATCGGTTTCTACATGAAACGCGCCCGCGCCGCCCAGGAAACCTTTGGCGACATCGCCTTCCAGGGTGATCGGCTGGCCCGCCTGATGGGCTATTGACGCAAAAGTCCCTTTCACCCGTTGCAAACGGCGCGCGGCGTGTCATTTAGGCCGGGATTGAAGAAGCGGATGCAACCGCTCGCCAATGCCACCCTTGGGGAAACCACATGAAGTCCGCCCTCGATATCGCCATTGATGCCGCTGTCGCCACCATCACCAGTGCCGGCAGCCAGCTCGAAGTCGGCACTGCCACGGTGCGCGGCGCCACCCTGCCGGCCTTCACCGCCGCGCCGCCATCGATGCGCGAATTCTTCGCGTTCTTCTTTGCCGTGCAGGCGCCACGCGAATTCCTGGTGTTCGGCGATGAACGCTACACCTTTGGCGATGTCTATGCCCGCGCCCTGAAAATGGCGGCAATGCTGCAACACCGCCACGGCATCGCCAAGGGCGACCGCGTCGCCATTGCCATGCGCAACTATCCCGAATGGATCACCGCCTTCATCGCCGTCCTGCACCTCGGCGCCATCGCCATCCCGATGAACGCCTGGTGGACTGCCGATGAACTGGATTACGGCCTCAAGGATTCGGGCGCCCGCCTCGCCATCGTCGATGAAGAACGCGCCCGCCGCATCGCGCGCATCGCCTGCCACGCCACCGTGCTTACCGTGCGCACCTCCGCCGAAGTCGCCGCCGAACTCGGCTTTGCCCGCGTCGAGGATGAAACCGCCGCCGCCCCCGACACTACATGGTTCCTGCCCGAAGTGGCACCCGAAGATGATGCGACGATCATGTACACCTCGGGCTCCACGGGCAGCCCCAAGGGCGCCGTCTCCACCCACCGCGGCATCGTCTCCGGCGCCATGAACTATCTCGTCGCCGGCCTCGCCCTGCTGCAACTGTCCGAAGCAGCCGGCGTCAAGCCCGCCGATCAACAGGTCATGCTGCTCAACGTGCCGCTGTTCCACATCACCGGCTCGGTCCCCGTCCTGCTCGTTTCCATCGCCATCGGCCGCAAGATGGTTATCATGCACAAATGGGATGCCGGCGAGGCGCTGCGCCTCATCGAAAAGGAGCGCGCCACCTATTTCGTCGGCGTGCCGACCATGAGCCTTGAAATGATGCAGCACCCCGATCGCGACAAATACGATCTGTCGTCGCTCGTCGATATCGCCAGCGGCGGCGCCCCCCGCCCGCCCGAACACGTCGATCGGCTCGGCAAGGCACTGCCCGGCAAAAACCCGGTGCAGGGCTATGGCCTCACCGAAACCAACGGCGTCGGCGCCGGCAATTTCCGCGACAATTACCTGGCAAAACCCGCCAGCACCGGTCGCGCCTCACCGCCATTGGTCGAACTGCGAATCGACAACGGTGAAGGCCCCGTCGGCCCCGGCCTGCCATCGGGCACCGTCGGCGAAGTCTGCATCCGCACCGCCTGCAACTGCCGCGGCTATTGGAACAAGCCAGAGGCAACGCTCGC
>JANPEP010000220.1:0-1644 GCA_031422995.1 Polymorphobacter sp.
GCAGGCGATCGACCACATCATCAATTCGGCGGCCAAGACCAATTACATGAGCGGCGGCCAGATGCGCTGCCCGATCGTGTTTCGCGGGCCGAATGGCGCGGCGTCGCGGGTGGGGGCGCAGCACAGCCAGAATTACGGGCCATGGTATGCGAGCGTGCCGGGGCTGGTGGTGATCGCGCCCTATTCGGCGGCGGATGCCAAGGGGCTGTTGAAGGCGGCGATCCGCTCCCCCGACCCGGTGGTGTTCCTGGAAAATGAGCTGCTCTATGGGCAGAGCTTCGACGTGCCGGATGGCGATGTGGTGGTGCCGATCGGCAAGGCGGCGGTGGTGCGCGCCGGAGCGGATGTGACGCTGGTCAGCTATTCGATCGGGGTCGGGGTGTCGCTGGAGGCGGCAAAGCTGCTGGCGGCCGACGGCATCGAGGCGGAGGTGGTCGATTTGCGGACCTTGCGGCCGCTGGATACCGCGACGGTGCTGGCCTCGCTGAAAAAGACCAACCGCATGGTGGTGGTGGAGGAAGGCTGGCCGACCTGCTCGATTGCGAGCGAGATCATCGCGGTGGCGATGGAGCAGGGGTTCGACGACCTCGACGCGCCGGTGCTGCGCGTGACCAACAAGGACGTGCCGCTGCCCTATGCCGCCAATCTGGAGAAGCTGGCGCTGCTCAAGGCCGAGGATGTGGTGACGGCGGCGAAGAAGGTTTGTTACCGGTGAGCACCCCTGACGGTGATGAACCATTGATCAAAGACAATAAAATCTTGTTCGTGGCCATGTGGATGCTGATCGCCGGTTTTTGGTACACCTCATTCAAAGTGCAACAATATGAAGCTTGGATTTTACAAAATTCTGAAACGTTCTCTAAACCTTCCATAGAGCGCGCGTCTGAAATAAGGTTGAAAGGTGGCACGTACTATATAGATGAAAAAAATAAGCGCGAATATCTCAGATATGAATCGGGCATCATATTATTGATACCTGCATTTTGTCTAGTGGTATTTGGCAAGAGTAGATACAAGAGCAAATAAAACTTATGCCCAATTAAACGAAAGCTATTCACGATGCCCATCGATATCACCATGCCTGCCCTCTCCCCCACCATGGAGACCGGCACGCTGTCGAAATGGCTCGTCAAGGTCGGCGATGCCGTCAAGTCGGGCGATGTGCTCGCCGAGATCGAGACCGACAAGGCGACGATGGAGGTGGAGAGCATCGACGAGGGCACTGTTGCTGAACTGGTGGTCGCGGCGGGAACCGAGGGCGTGCCGGTGGGGCAGGTGATCATGCGGTTGAGCGGGGAGGGGGAGGTTGCGGCGCCAAAGGCTGCGGCGCCGGTTGCGAAGGTTGAGGCGGCGGCGCCTGTGGCCGCGGCTCCGGCAGCTGCCATCGCCGCTCCCGTTGCTGCGCCCGCAGCGCCGGTCGCCGCAGGGGATCGCGTCAACGCCAGCCCGCTCGCGCGCCGGCTTGCGGAGGCGCAGGGCATCGCGCTGGCCGCTGTCGCCGGCACCGGCCCCAACGGCCGGATCGTACGCGCCGATATCGATGCAGCGGTCGGCAAGGCGCCTGTTTCCGCCGCTACCCCTGCAACAGCCCCGGCACCTGCGGCACAGGCGCCCGCCGCGGTCCCGCCGGCGCCCGCGGCAAAG
>JANPEP010000221.1:0-5211 GCA_031422995.1 Polymorphobacter sp.
CATGGCCAGCGCGGCGGACATGCGCGGCACCTATACCGAGGCCGAAATCTACGCCGAGGAACGCCGCGCCATGGTCGTCGTCGATGTCGCCGCCAACGTCGTGCGCCTCGACCAGATGCAGGCCTGGCTCGCCGACAACGCTACCCTGCGCCACCCCAACGCCGCGGTCTACTACCCCCGCACGCAGATCGCCGATCCGCTCAACCGCAGCCGCCTGCGCAGCATCGGCGCCAGCGGCACTATCGCCGGGCTCTATGCCCGCACCGACACGCAACGCGGCGTCTGGAAGGCGCCCGCCGGCACCGATGCCCGCCTGCGCAATGTCCAGGCGCTCGATTATCTGATGACCGACCGCGAAAACGGCGCGCTCAATCCGCTGGGCGTCAATTGCCTGCGCACCTTCCCCGTCTACAGCAACATCTGCTGGGGCGCTCGCACCCTCGAAGGCGCGGACCAACTGGCGTCGGACTGGAAATATGTTCCCGTCCGCCGCACAACATTGTTTCTCGAAGAAAGCCTCTATCGCGGCTCGAAATGGGTGGTCTTCGAACCCAATGACGAGCCGCTCTGGTCCCAGATCCGCCTCAACATCACCGCCTTCATGCAGGACCTGTTCACCAAGGGCGCCTTCCAGGGCAGCAGCCCGCGCGATGCCTATTTCGTCCGCTGCGATGGCGAAACCACCACGCAAACCGACATCGACAGCGGCATCGTCAACATCGAAGTCGGCTTTGCGCCGCTCAAACCCGCCGAATTCGTCATCCTGAAAATTCAGCAGATCGCCCGCCGGGCCGAAGTCTAGCGCTGCCGTCTGAGGGGACATAAAATGGCACAATTCACCGTCAACGCCCGGCGCTTCGACCCTTACAAGAACTTCAAGTTCCGGGTGAAATGGGATGGCCGCTATGTCGCCGGCATCTCCAAGGTCTCGGCGCTGAAACGCGCCACCGAAGTCGTCGAGCACCGGGAAGGCGGCGACCCCAGCACCAGCCGCAAATCCCCCGGTCGCTCCAAATATGAACCCGTCACCCTTGAACGCGGCGTCACCCACGACATCGATTTCGAACAATGGGCCAACAAGATCTGGAACTTCGGCTCGGGCGCCGGCGCCGAAGTCTCGCTCGCCGATTTCCGCAAGGATGTCATCGTCGACATGTTCAACGAGGCCGGCCAGAAAGTGATTTCCTATCAGCTGTTCCGCTGCTGGGTCTCCGAATATCAGGCGCTCCCCGATCTCGACGCCAACGCCAACGCCGTCGCAATCCAGATGCTCAAGCTGGAAATCGAAGGCTGGGAACGCGATTACGCCGTTGTCGAACCCAGCGAACCCCGCTTCAACGAGCCGGCCTGAAAGCCACCATGATCATCCCCCTGCCCTACGGCCTGTGGGACGCGACCCGCCACATCACCTCGCTCACCCTCAAACCCATCACCGGCGCCGACGAACTCGCCCTCGCCGAAGCCCTGGCCGATGGCGCCACCCCCGCCGCCGCCGGCAACCTCCTCCTCGCCCGCTGCACAAGCGCTGACGAAGCGGCCACCGCCCACCTGACCCTCGGCGACCGCGAAACCCTCCTCCGCGCCCTCCACGTCCAAAACTTCGGCGCCCATATCTCCGCCCAAACCCCCTGCGACAGTTGCGGCGAAACAATCGAATACGACCTCGATCTCACCCACCCCCCCGAATCCCCCCCCGAACCCGGCCCCCGCCATCACCTCCCCGGCACCACAATCGAAATCCGCCTGCTCACCGCCGCCGATCTCGAAACCGCCGCCACCGCCGCCGATCCCACCGGTATCCTGCTCACCGCCGCCACCGGCACCGCACAACTCCCCCCCGAAACCATCGCCACTGCGCTCACCCATCTCGATCCCAACGCCGAAACCCGCCTCACCCTCGAATGTCCCGCCTGCGCCGCCGCCAACCATCGCTGGCTCGACAGCTTCGATCTCATCCGCCGTGCCCTCGGCGTCGCCAGCGGCGGTAGCGCCGCAACCTTCAACGGAGGCATCCTCGCCCAGATCCACCTCCTCGCCAGCCGCTACGGTTGGAGCGAGACCGACATCCTCGCCCTCCCCCGCCGCCGCCGCTTGCGCTATTGCGCCATGGCCACCGCATGACCGGCTTCTTCGAAAGGCTCGCCGCCCGCGCCACCGGCACCGCGGCGCCCCAACCAACCGCGCCCCAGGCCAGCCTCGAAGCCGCGCCCGAAACCGCGCTCGCCTCGCCCGCGACCGTCCCGCCGGCCCCCACCCACGCCGTTCCACCCCCACCCCCCCTCCCCGTCACCCCCCCGCAGGCGGAGGCCCATCGCCCGCCCTCCGAACAACAGGCGCCAGCCCCCGCCCAGCCAACGCCCGCTGCCCCCCAAAAAGCCGTCACCTCCCCGCAGGCGGGGGCCCATCACCCACCCTCCAGGCAAGAAGCGCCAGACCCTGCCCCACCGGCGCCGAAACTCAACCTGGATATCGTCACCCCCGCGAAGCCGGCGGCCCATCTCCCACCCCCCGAAACATCAGCAAAACCGATCCCATCGCAAGCCAACCCCCTCCAGACCTTCATCGACCGCATAACCCGCGAAAACACCGCACCACCACCACGCCCCATCCCCGCCGAAACCCGCGCCCCCACCCTCACCATCGGCCGCATCGACATCATCGTCGCCCCACCACCCCCTTCGCCCAAACCCGCCCCTGCCCGCGCCCCCGCACCCTCTCGCACCAGCGGCTTCGCCGCCTACACCCGCCTCCGCCGCGGCCTCGAGCGCTAGCCATGGCCGATTTCAACGCCATCGCCGCCGTTTCGCGCACCCTGCGCCGGCTGCTGCTCGATCGCATCACCACCCCCGGCGTCACCGTCACCCTCGCCCCGCCCGATGTCACCATCGCCGCCATCAACGGCGCCCGCATCAACCTCTACCTCTACGAAGTCAGCGAGCATCCGCTGCTCAAGAACCAGACCATCCCCGGCCATGAAAACCCCGGCACCTTCGGCATGCCGCCCCTGTCGCTGGTCCTGCGCTTCCTGCTGACCAGCCACGCCCGGTCGGAGGATCAACAGGATTCCGACATCATTGCCCAGGCCATCCTCGGCGATGCCATGCTCGTGCTCCATGATTTCGGCGGCCGCATGGACGATCTGCTCCTGCTCACCAACCGCGCCGGCGCCATCGGTGACCCGGTGCTCGACCCGGTGCTGCAATCCGAATTCGAACGCGTGAAACTCATGCTCCACCCCATCGCCTTCGATGAACTCTCGAAACTCTGGGCCGCCATGCCGCAAGCCAATTTCCGCCGCAGCATCGCCTATGAAGCCAGCGTCGTGCAGCTCGAACCCCGCCGCCCCCGCCGCCAGGCGCAACCCGTCCTCACCCGCCGGCTATTGGCGACCGTCGCCCGCCCCCCGGTCATCACCGAGGCCTATCGCACCCCCGGCCCACCCCCAGCGGATACACTGCGCGATGGCCGCATCGGGGTCGGCGACGAACTCACCATCATCCACCCCCCCACCAATGCCGATCGCCTCTACGTCCGCCTCGGCAACCTTGAAGCCATCCGCATCCCCCTGCCCTCCACCGGCATCATCCGCCTCCTCATCCCCGACGCCCAATATCCCGCCGACCTCGATCACCCGCTCCCCCGCCCCATCGTCAGCGGCGACCGCCTGCAACCCGGCGCCCTCGAAGTCACCCTCATCGGCGTCACCCCCAGCGAGGGCATCCAAGGCGGCCTCGATCGCGGCGTCCCCGTGCAGCTGGACCGCGCCCTCAATTCCAATATCGCGCTCATGCAACTCGTCCCCCGCATCACCGCCACCACCCCCGCCTTCGGCACCGCTGCCGCCACCCTGCGCATCACCGGCGAAAGGCTATGGTCCGAAACCCTGCCCAGCGAAGTCATCATTGGCGATGCCGCGATTCCCATCCGCCCCCCCATCGCCGGCGAAGTCTTCGCAACGCCCACCCCCACCCAGGTCGAAATCCCCGTCAGCGCCATCGCCGCCATCCTGCTGCCGAGCGCCACCCCCTACCCGCTCGCCGTCCAGGTCAATGGCGCCCGCAGCCGTGAAACGACCTTCACCTTCCGGCTCGACCCATGATCGAACTGGCCACCACCGCCGCAGCAACCACCGACGACTGGCTCGCCGCCAATGCCACCTGCAACGCCCTCGGTTTCGCCTGGCTCGACAAGCGGCTGTCCGCCGAACCCGCCACCGCCGAACGCGCCGCCTGGCACGCCGCCCGCGCCGCCATGCCGAGTCCCTGCGCGCTCGACACCATCTCCGCCCTGTTCGCCCTCTCGCCCTTCGATGAAGATGTCCTGCTCATCACCCTCGCCGCCGCGCACGACGGCAGCTTCGGCCCCCGCTACGCCGCCGCCCAGGGCCGCACCAGCGCGGCCCCAGCCACCCCCCACCTCCTTGCCCTCCTGCTCTTCGACAGCCACAGCCTGCCCCCTGAGGCGCAGCAACGCCTCGCCCGTGCGGCGCCCCTGCACCGCTTCGCCCTCATCGAAACCGGCCCCAGCGACTTTCCCATCACCACACCGCTGATCCTGCCCGCCCGCATCCACCAAACCCTCAACGGCCTCAGCACCCTCGACGCCAGCCTCGAAACCATCCTCCGCCCGCTCGAACCCATCCCTCTGCCCCCGCGCCTCGAGGCCCAGGCCACCCGCCTCGCGCTAACGACCGCCCATCCCCTGCGCCTGCAAATCATCGGCGCCCGCGGCAGCGGCCGCGCCGCCCTCGCCGCCACCATCCTTCACCGCCTCGATCACACCACCCTCCACGCTGCCGAAAGCGTCCCCGCAAGCCTCGCCGCCCTCGCCGCTCGCGATGCCCTGCTCGCCGGCGCCGGCCTCGTCATCGACATGGACTCCACGCCCGCCGCCACCGCCCGCCACCTCGATGGCATCCCAGTCCCCCTCATCCTCCTCGCCGAGTCCGCCACTGCCGACCTGCCCCACATCCCCATCACCCGCCTCACCCCGATGACACCACCCGAACGCGCCGCGCTCTGGCACGCCGCCCTCCCTGCCCTCCCCCCATCCGAAACCGCTGCCGCCGCCGAACATTTCCGCCTCGGCCCCACCGCCCTCCACGCCATCGCCCGCCAACCGGGGCTGGCGGAACACGGCCTCTGGGCCGCTTGCCGCGATCAGGGCGGCCGCGACCTCGAAACCCTCACCACCCGCATCATCCCCGAACGC
>JANPEP010000222.1:0-9842 GCA_031422995.1 Polymorphobacter sp.
GCCGAGAACGCCGCCTGGTCACCATCGACCACCCGCGCCATCAACCCGGCCAGCGGTACCCCGCTCGCATCAGGCCGTTTCGGAACCGGGACAGGCTGGCTGTTCATCGACCTCCATCATACGCTGCCCCGCGCAAAACCCCCCGCCGCCTGCGCCGCCGCCCATTGCGCCACCAATCCCGCGGCGTGCCGCCGCGCCACCACCATCGCATCGGCGCCATATCCACCGCCCAGCGTCGACGCCACCGCCACGCCGCGCTCGCGGCACATCCGCACCACCATCGCGTCGCGTGCCGCCAATCCCGCATCGGTCAACGCCAGCCGCCCCAGCCGGTCCTCGCCATGCGGATCGACGCCCGCCTGAAACAACACCAGCTCCGGCGCCACGCCCACCAGCAACCCCGTCAACTCACGCTCCAGCACCGCCAGATATTCGTCATCCCCACACCCATCGGCCAGCTCGACATCGCGAAACCCACGCGCCTTCCGCACCGGAAAATTCCGCGCCGCATGCATCGAAAATGTCGCCACATCCTCCCGCCCGGCAAAAATCACCGCCGTCCCGTCGCCCTGATGTACATCGAGATCAACAATCAACACCCGCCGCACCGCGCCCTCCACCACCAGGCGGTTGGCGGCAATCGCCAGATCATTGGTCACGCAATACCCCGCCCCGCCCTCGGGCATCGCATGATGGCTGCCCCCCGCGCCATTCGCCGCAAACCCGTTGCGCAACGCCAGCATCGCCGCACTATAGGTCCCCCCCGCCACCGCCAGCGTCCGCCGCGCCACCTCCGCCGTTACCGGAAAACCAATCCGCCGCTCGCGCTCCGCCGGCACCCGCGCCGCCAGCACCGCCGCCACATAATCCGGGTCATGCACCGCCTCGACCCAGCGCACCGCCATCGGCTCGGGCACCAGAATCTCGACTCCCTGCCCCATCTCCGCCAGCGCCCTCAACACCAGCGCATATTTGCTCATCGGAAAACTATGCCCCGCCGGCAGCGCAGCGACATAATCCGCATGATGAAACAAGGGCATCCGAATCCCTCCCCCCTGTGGGGAGGGCGACTCGGCGCCTTCACCGAGCGGGGTGGGGGTCACCCCCTCGCCAACAAGCGCCCCCACCTCACACCAAAGCCCGCGACGCCATCTCCAGCACGTCCTTGCTCACCCCCGGCGCCCCGACGATCCGCTCCAGTTGCGCCTGCATCAACCGCCCCCGCTCCGCATCGAACCGCCGCCATCGCCCCAATGGCACCGCCAGCCGCGCCGCACTCTGTGAATTCAACCGGTCTACCGCCAGCAACTGGTCGGCCAGCAACCTATACCCCGCCCCGTCCGCAGCATGAAACCAGCGCTGGTTCGCCGCAAACGCCCCCACCAGCGATCGCAACCGATTGGGGTTGGCAATGCTGAAATCCTTGTGGCCCAACAATGCCTGCACCTGCGCCAGTGTATCGGCGCGGCTGCTCAACGCCTGCACGGTGAACCATTTGTCGATCACGTCATTGTTGCCGGCAAAACGCGCATAAAAATCCGCCAGGCACGCATCGCGTTCCGTCGTTTGGGTGCTGATCAACGCCATCAACGCTCCCATCCGGTCGGTCATCGTCGCCGCCGTCTCATATTGCCGCTTCGCCGCCGCCACCGCTTCGGCCGATCCCGCCGTCACCAGATACCCCAGCGCCACATTGCCCAACCGCCGCGCGCCCTTGGCGGATGCCGTCAACGCCGTCCCGGTGCCCGAATGCCAATGCCAGGCCTCCCACCATTTCGCCTCCAGTTCGGTGGCAATGGCCAAACGCGCCGCCTCACGCCGCCGGTGAATGCCCTCCACATCGACAATCGTCGCCTGGTCGCCAACAAACCCCTCGGTCGGCAACAACACCGCCTCGCCCACAAACGCCGCGTCCAAAGCCCCCGCCGCGCCATCCGCCAGCGTCGCCGCCACCGCCGCCACCAATTCCCCCGGATCGTCATCGGTGGCCAGCACATCGAGCGCCAGCCGCTGCATGGCTTCCCACCGCGCAAACGGGTCGTCATCCGCCCCCGCCAGAAACGCCAGCTCGCCGCGCGACGCCTTGGCCTCAACCATCACTGGCGCCGAAAACCCGCGGTTGAGCGACAGCAGCACCGGCTCCCCCACATCCTCGAACACCAATTGCGTCTCGGCCTCACGCAGCTGCACCACGCGCTCCTCGCCCACCCGCTTGCCGCTGTCGCGGCCAATCAACGCCAGCCGGAACGGCATGTGCACGGGGTCCTTTACCGGCTGCCCCGGCGTCGGCGCCAGGCTTTGCGTCAACCCGACCGTCACCCGGCCTCCCGCCTGCTCATGCCGCACCGTCACCCGCGGCGTCCCCGCCTGCGCATACCAACGCCGGAATTGCACCAGATCGGCGCCGGTCGCGGCTTCAATCGCCGCCACCCAATCCTCACACGTCACCGCCTGGCCATCATGCCGCTCGAAATACAGGTCGGCGCCTTTCCGAAACCCCTCTGCCCCCAACAGCGTGTGGAGCATCCGGATCACCTCGGCGCCCTTGTTATAGACCGTCGCTGTGTAAAAATTGGCGATCTCGACATAATGGTCGGGCCGGATCCGATGCGCCAAGGGCCCGGCATCCTCCGGAAACTGCACCGCCCGCAACCCGCGCACATCATCGATCCGCCGCACCGCCGCACTGCCCTGGTCCGCCGAAAACTGCTGGTCGCGAAACACCGTCAGGCCCTCTTTCAGGCTCAACTGGAACCAGTCGCGGCACGTCACCCGGTTGCCCGTCCAATTGTGGAAATATTCATGCGCGACCACGCCCGCCACGCCGTCGAAATCCTGGTCGGTCGCCGTCTCGGCATCGGCGAGGATATACTTCGAATTGAAGATGTTCAGCCCCTTGTTCTCCATCGCCCCGGCGTTGAAATCCGAAACCGCCACGATATTGAATTGGTCAAGGTCATATTCCCGGCCATAGACCCGCTCGTCCCACGCCATCGAAGCCTTCAACGCCGCCATTGCATGGGCACAGCGCGGCACGTCCGCCGCCGCCGTCCAGATCGCCAGCTCAACCTTGCGTCCGCCCACCGTCACGAATTCATCGCGCAATGCCGACAAGTCCCCGGCCACCAGGGCAAACAGGTAACTCGGCTTGGGCCAGGGGTCGGTCCACGTCACCGCATGGCGCCCATCGGCCAACGCCTCCACAGCTCCCCTGTCGCCGTTCGACAGCAAAATCGGAAACGCCGCTGCGTCGGCCTCCAGCCGCACTGTGTAGATCGACAACACATCCGGCCGGTCCGGAAACCAGGTGATCGCGCGAAAGCCCTCGGCCTCGCACTGCGTCACCAGCCGACCCTGGCTGGCATACAGCCCCATCAAACGCGTGTTCGCCCCCGGCTGGATCTCGACTTCGATTTCCACCACCGCCTCATCGCCGGAAATGTTCAGCGTCAGCGTCTCGTTAGCCGGCGCGACATTGCTCCGCACGCCATCGATTGCCGTGCTGATCGTCGTCAGCTTCAACCCATCAAGCACCAATGGCCGATCATGCGCGCCGTTACGCCGCACCAGCATCCGCGAAAGCACCCGCGTCGTTCCCGCCGCCAACCGGAAATCCAGCGCCACTTCCGGCACCAGCCAGTCCGGCGGCGCATAATCGGCAAGGTTGACCGCATTGGGAAGCTGCGGAACGGCTTGGGCATCGAGCATTTGCATGGCCACACTTTGCCCGCTCAATGGCCTGTTGTCGAAGCCCAATTGCCGCAACATACGCCCTGCGCCAACCCGCCACCGGCCCCGCACAAACAAAAGGCGCCGGGTCTGGTGACCCGGCGCCTTTGCTCTCCAGTCGCCAAAAGCGCTGGTTACTTCTTGGTCGTGGTCTCGGTCGTTTCGGTCGTCACGGCCATCTTGCCGTCTTCGATCGCATCGGCCTTGGCTTCGCCGGTTTCCTTGATAGCATCGGCCTTGTCACGCATCGCATCGGCTGCATTCTCGGTCGTCGCCGCAACGGCATCGCCCTGGGCTTCACCGGTGTTCTCGACGATGTCGGCCTTGGTTTCAACCGCAGCTGCGGTCGCATCGGCCTGGTCACGAACGGCATCGGCCTTGGTATCGGTGGCCGACTTGTTGCAAGCCGCCAACGTCAGGCCGGCTGCGATAATCATGATGGCTGGGGTAAGGGTTTTCATTTCGGTCTCCTGCTAAGTCTGGTCGGCATAACGGCCCTGCAAACATTCGGTTCCGGCATCAGGACGCACGCCGGAAAAAAAGGGTGGACCCGGCCGCGGGGGGGGGAGTGCAGCCGGGTCCGTAGGCAGCGAAAGCGGGGGGACTGTTTGCGCTGCCTGACACTGAATACGCACCGCCCCGGCAAAAGGTTCCCGCCCCGCTCGCCAACCCGCCGCCAACCCGCCATAACACTCGCCATGCGCCTCCTGGTCCTCGGCCTCGGCTACACCGCCGCCCATTTCGCCAACGCCTTTGTCGCCAATGGCGGCACGGTTACTGCCGTCCGTTCCCGGCCTCACCCCTGCACCCTCACGCTCGATGCCCCCGAACTCCCTGCCGCCATCCGCGCCGCCACCCACATCCTGTCCTCCGTGCCCCCCGCTTCTTCCAACGAGGACCCCGTGCTGGCGGCGCTCTCCACCGAAATCGCCGCGGCACCGGCCCGTTGGGTCGGCTATCTTTCCTCCACCGGCGTCTATGGCGACGCCGCCGGCGCCTGGGTCGATGAAGCTTCGCCCTGCAACGGCCGTCGCTCGGGCCGCCTCGCTGCCGACCAGGCCTGGCAAAAAATCCACAGCGAATCCCGCGTCTTCCGCCTCCCCGGCATCTACGGCCCGACCCGAAGCACGCTCGACCGCCTGCGCAACGGCCCCGTCGCCCGCATCAACCTCCCCGGCCATGTCTTCAGCCGCATCCATGTCGAGGACATCACCGGCGCCATGCTCGCCAGCCTCGACCATGGCGCCCCGGGAATCTACAATCTTTCAGACACTTGTCCCGCTCCTGGCGAGGAAGTCACCGCCCACGCCGCCCGCCTGCTCGGCCTCCCGGTCCCCCCACTCCAAAGCCTCGAAGCCGCCAACCTCTCCCCCATGGGCAGCGCCTTTTATGCAGAGTGCCGCAGGGTGGCCAATGGCAAGATGACGCGGGATTTGCGCTACAAACTACGCTATCCAGACTATCAAAGCGGCCTCGCGGCCTGCCTAAGGGAGATGCAGCCATGAAGTTCGGAGCCGGCCAATCGGTCAAGCGTGTCGAAGATGTCCGCCTGCTGACCGGCAAGGGCAGTTTCACCGACGATCTCCACCGCGATGGCATGGCCTTCGGTGTAACCCTGCGCTCGCCCTATGGCCATGCTGAAATCAAATCGATCGACACCGCCGCCGCTCTCGCCCTGCCCGGCGTTCTCGCCGTCTATACCCATGCCGATGTCGCGCATTATGGCGCCATTCCCTGCCTCGTGCCCTTCTCTGCGCCACTCGAAACCCCGCGCATCCTGCTCGCCAGCGATCGCGTCCGCTTCGTCGGCGATGCAGTCGCCTTTGTCGTCGGCGAAACCCGTGAAGCCGCACGCGCCGGCGCCGAAGCCATCGAAGTCGATTATGCCGAACTCCCCGTCGTTGCCTCGATGGATGCGGCCATCGCTGAAAACGCCCCCAAAATCTGGCCCGATGCAAAATCCAACACCCTGTTCGACTGGGCGGTCGGCGATGGTGAAAAAACCGCTGCCGCCCTTGCTGGCGCCGCCCATGTCACACGGCTGCGCATCGTCCAGAACCGGGTCGCCCCAACCTCGATGGAGGTGCGCGCTGCGCTTGGCGAATATGATGCCGAAACCGGTTTCACTCTCTCCACCGGCAGCCAGGGCGTTGCCATGATGCGTCAGATGCTGGCTGGCCCCATCCTCAAAATCCCCGTCGAACAACTCCGCATCATCACCGGCGACGTCGGCGGCGGCTTCGGCATGAAAACCTTCATCTACGCCGAATATCCCCTCGTCCTGCACGCCGCCCGCCATCTCGGCCGCCCGGTGAAATGGACTGGCGAACGCGGCGATGCCTTTCAAACCGATACCCATGGCCGCGCCATGGTCAGCGATGCCCGCATCGGCTTCGATGCCAACGGCCTCATCACCGGCCTCGCTGTCGAAACCTGGTCCGATCTCGGTGCCTATCAGGCGCAATTCGGACCCGCCATCCAGACCGTCGCCGGCGGCAAGATCATGGGCGGCGTCTATCGCATCCCCACCATCCACAATCTCGTCCACGGCGTCGTCACCAACACGGCACCCGTCGATGCCTATCGCGGCGCCGGCCGTCCCGAATCCGCCTATGTCATGGAACGCCTGCTCGAAGCTGCCGCGCGCCAACTCGGTCTTGGTGCCGATGATATCCGCCGTCGCAATCTGCTCACTCCGTCCGAACTCCCGCACGACAACGGCATCGGCCTGACCTTCGACATCGGCAACTTTCCCGCCGTCCTCGACAAGGCACTGGCGCAGGCGGATTGGGCCGGCTTCCCGGCGCGCAAGGCCGCCGCCGCCAAAAAGGGCCTGCGGTCCGGTCGCGGCATGGCCTATTATGTCGAAATTGCCGGCGGCGGTGGTACCGATGAATATGCCGATGTCCGTGTCGCCGCCGATGGCGTCGTCGAAATGGCGGTCGGCACCCAATCCAACGGCCAGGGCCATGAAACCGCCTATGCTCAGGTCCTCAGCGAAAAACTCGGGATCGACATGGACGACATCCGCATCGTCCAGGGCAATACCGATCGCCTCGAAGTCGGCCATGGCACCGGCGGCTCGCGCTCGATGGCGTTTGGTGGCGGCGCCGTCCTCGCTTCGGCCGATGCCCTTATCGAACGCGGCATCGAACTGGCAAAGGTCGATCTGTCCGCCACCGATATCGACTATGCCGATGGCGTCTTTCGCGCTCGCGGCACCAATGCCACCCGCAGCCTCGCCGAACTCGCCGCCGCCCACCCCGGCGGCCTTGATGGCCGCAGCAAATACACCACCGGCGTCCCGGCGCCCACCTTCCCCAACGGCTGCCACATCGCCGAAATCACCCTTGATCCGCAAACCGGCAAGGTCTGCGTCACCCGTTACTCGCTCGTCGATGATTTTGGCAAGCTGGTGAACCCCATGCTCGTCGAAGGGCAAATCCACGGCGGCGTCGCCCAGGGCCTTGGCCAGGCACTGCTCGAAGACATCGTCTACACCGAAGATGGCCAACTCGTCACCGGCAGCTTCATGGACTATGGCGTCCCTCGCGCCGACGATATGCCCGCCGCCATCGGCTTCGACACCCTCGGCACCCCCAGCCCGACCAACCCCTTGGGCGTCAAGGGCTGCGGCGAGGCCGGCACCATCGGCGCCATGCCATCCATCATGAACGCCATCATCGACGCGCTCGATGGCACCCAGATCGAAATGCCCGCCACCATCGAAAAACTCTGGCGCGCCGCCCGCGCTCTCGATCTGCCCATCGCCGCCGAATAGGCAAATACCGGGGCCGGTCGTCTGACCGGCCCCGTCAGGCGCGACTGCGCAGCGCCACCAACAGCCCGATGATTGCCAATATCGCGCCCGCCACCGCCAACGGGCTCCAGCGATAGCCCTCGAACACCGTCGAAAGCGCCATCGCAACCAAAGGAATAACAACCCCCGTATACGCCGCCTTGCCAGGCCCGACTTCGCGGATCAGCGCATAGTATAAACTGAACGCCAGCGCCGAAGCCACAATGCCGAGATAGGCCAGCCCCGCCAGATAACCGATGGACATGTCAATGACCGGCGGTCCCGAAAGCACCAGCGCCACGCCAGCGTTCAGGATGCCGCCATACAGCATCGACCACGCCAGCCCGCCCTCCAGCGGTAACGCCCGTCCTGCCGGGCTTGCCTGCATGACATTGGCCACACTGGCACACAACACACCGCCCAGCGCCAACCCCAGCCCCAGCATGATGGCACCGCCATCAACCCCCGGCGTCACCAGGTCCCGCGCAAACATCAGCGCCACCCCGGCGATGCCGATGGCACTGCCGATGATGAATTTCGGCGTCACCCGCTGCCCCAGAAACGCCGCCGACAACAAGGCATTGGGCACCAGCAACAAGGCAAAGCTCAACGCCACCAGCCCCGATGCGACATGCTCTTCAGCGCGATAGACAAGGTTGAAATTCAACGCGAACTGCATGACCGCGATAATCAGGGCAAAGCCATGCCCGCGCCAGCCCAGCCGCAACGATTTTCCCGTCACCAGGCACACCGCCAACATCACCGATCCGCCGAGCAGGAACCGCCACGTCACCGACCACGACGCCGGCACCACCCCCAATTGCGTCTTGATGACCAGCCATGTCGACCCCCAGATCAGGGTGACGATGCCGAAATACACCAGCATACGCGGGCTGAAATCCCCCGCCTGCGATCGATTCTGGGGGGCCGGGGCATGCATCACCGCTGCTTAGGCGGCTTTCGAGCCATACTCAAACCCCAAGCTGCGGCAAACCCGGACTGCGACCCGATAGCGCGAGAACGCCAGCCGTTTCGCCGTCGGCGCCCTTACGCCCCAAGCGCGGCCGCCAGCCCGGCGATATCCGCCTCCGCCGTATCCCAGGCCACGACAAAGCGCGCCTCGCCCGATCCCGCCGCGCCCCAGTCATAGAAACCGAATCCGGCACCGCGCAGCCGCTCAGCCTCTCCGGCTCGCAACCGCAAAAACACTTCGTTCGCTTCCACCGGATACATCAACCGGTCCCCCGCAGCAGTTGCCAGCCGCGCCGCGCCGGCATTGGCCGCGCGTGCATTGCGCAGCCACAGCCCATCCTCGACCATCGCCAGCAATTGCGCCGCCTGGAACCGGCCCTTGCTCGGCATCTGCCCGGCTCGCTTGCGCCGAAACCGCAGGTCATCGACAAGCCCGGGATCAAAAACCACAATCGCCTCGGCCGATAGTCCACCATTCTTGATCGTCCCGAAACTCAGCACATCGACGCCCGCCCGCCAACTGATGTCCCCCGGATGGCACCCGATATGCGCCACCGCATTGGCGAAACGCGCACCATCCAGATGCACCCGCCAGCCTCGCGCCCGGGCATGGTCGCCCAATGCCCGCATCTCGTCCGGCATATAAACCGTCCCTGATTCGGTCGCCTGCGTCAGCGACAATGCCCGCACCTGTACCTGGTGCACATCGCCGCGATGCGCCGCCAACCCGGCTTCGATACCCGCCGGCGTCAACTTGCCCCCGGCCCCCGGTACCAGCATCAGGCTCGCGCCACCGCTGAAAAACCCCGGCGCACCACATTCATCAACCTGGATATGCGCCTCCTCATGGCACACGATGGCGCCATAGGGCGGCACCAGCGCCGCCAACGCCAGCGCATTGGCCGCTGTCCCCGTCACCACCGGCAATACCGTGCAGGCATGGCCAAACACATCGGCAAAGGCTTCATCCAGCCGCGCCGTCAACGCATCCCCGTCATAACCAGCAGCAACCGCTGGCGCCGCCGCCGCTATCGCCGCCAGAACCTCAGGACAGGGTGATGCCGCATTGTCGGAAAGAAA
Source organism: Polymorphobacter sp. (assembly GCA_031422995.1). Taxonomy (GTDB): domain Bacteria; phylum Pseudomonadota; class Alphaproteobacteria; order Sphingomonadales; family Sphingomonadaceae; genus Sandarakinorhabdus. The sequence goes on from JANPEP010000222.1 coordinate 9,581, forward strand.
TGTCATGCCGCCCGGCTATAGGCCGGTTCGCAACCCGTCAACGCAACAACGAACCCACACATGAAAACGGCAGCGCCCATGGGGCGCTGCCGCAATCATTTCATGGTCGCGACGCTCAGAACCCGATGGTCAGGGTCGCACGCGCGCCATGGTCGGTGTTGTTGCTGCCGATGATGCCGCTATAGCCGGCGCCCAGCGAGATCGTCTGCGTGATGTTGAAGCTCGCCTTGGCTTCAATCGCCACGGCATCGCGATCCAGCGC
>JANPEP010000223.1:0-21502 GCA_031422995.1 Polymorphobacter sp.
CGCTGCTCCGAACATCACCGGTGGTTATGAAGTCAAGGAAGTCTATGGCGAAATCATCGCCCCGCTGATCCAGGACAAGCCTTTCTTCGAAAGCCTGACCCTGGAAGCCGGTGCGCGCTATTCGGACTACAAGGTCGATGCACCAAGCAATCCCACGTACGACACCTTCACCTGGAAGGTCGGCGGCACCTGGGAAATGGTTCAGGGTGTGAAGGTTCGCGGCAACTACTCGCGCGCCGTTCGTGCTCCGAACATCGGTGAATTGTTCACACCGCAGACGACTGGCTTGACCGGTTTGAGCATCGATCCTTGCGCCGAGCAGAAGAACACTGCCGGTGTGACGGTCAGCAGCCCAACGACAAACTCGGTACTGCGTGGGGTCTGTCTTAATCAGGGCGCACCTTCGACCTCGATCGGCGGCATCGTTAATCCAACGGCCGGCCAGGCCAACCTGACCAGCGGCGGCAACTTGCTGCTGCAGCCGGAAACCGCCAACACCTGGACGGTGGGTGCGGTGTTGCAGCCAACCTTCCTGCCAGGCTTTGCCCTGACGGTTGATTACTACAACATCACGGTCAAGGACGCGGTGTCGACCCCGCTGCCAGGCGATCTGGTCAACGCCTGCTTCGGTCCTCGTACACCTGGTGCCGGTTGGGATGCGATCAATGCCAGCAGCGTAGCGTGCCAGGCCATCATCCGGAACCCGGCGACGGGTGGCCTTGATGGTGATCCTTCGACGACACCTGGTCTGTTCGCAGCTTCGTCCAACCTGGGCCGCATCGCGACCGATGGTATCGACGTGACGGCGACCTACTCGAACGATATCGGGTTCGCCAAGCTGGGCATCATGGCCAACTTCAACTACACGTTCAATTCGACCTTCAACGCCGACGTTACGGCGCTTGGTGGCGGTCTGAACCGTGAGTGCGTTGGCTATTACTCGGTCAACTGCTCGTTCACCGGTTCGATCCAGCCGAAGTGGCAGTCGTCGCTGCGCACCACGCTGGGCTTTGACAAGTTCGATGTCTCGGTGCTGTGGCGCCACATCGACGGCGTGCAGCAGGAGCCGCAGGACATCATCGACCAGGGTCCCTTCTTTGGTGACTTCGGCACGATCGGTTCCTACGACTACTTCGATCTGACCGGCCGTGTCTCGATCCTCGAGAACCTGTCGCTGACGATGACGGTCACGAACTTGCTCGACAAGAAGCCGCCAGTTGTTGGTGCTTCGGCTGGTTCGACTTCGTTCAACAGCGGCAACACCTATCCGTCGACCTACGACGCGCTGGGCCGCCGTTACGCAATGCAGGTGAACGTCAAGTTCTAAGCTGCAAAGCAGACGAAAATGGGAAAGGGCGGGTCGAAAGACCCGCCCTTTTCTTTTGCCTACCCGAGATGACGCTGCTGAGGATCAAGCCGAACCTGTGGCAACCCGGCTCACCAAAATTCCGCTGTCCTACGCATAACCTGATAGGTTAGCAGGACGTCATGACCACTGCCCCTCACTTTCGCCGATGCGTGCAGATACGCAAAATACCCAAGACCCACCAATGGTGGATTGGGTCGATTCTAAAGCAGCGGTGCGGGAAGAACCATTGGAACCCCAGCGGATTTGGCGACGGCTTCGGTCCAGATCGCCACTTTTTCGATCTCATCGGCGTGAAGGCCAAGCGATTCCTGAACTTCGCTGTCACGGTCATCGCCGCTGAAATCATGGCCGAACTTGCTGTGGGTAGTGAACGCCGGTCCTGCGACAACCGCTTCGACATCGATCGACAGGCCATAAAACGCCGCAAGTGCCTGCATCGAGCCCCCAGGATCGGCCATAAGGGTTTCGGAATCGATGCTGCGAATGCGGCCAGGGAAGTGATCGATCATCCTGGCGAACAGCGCGTGTTGCGCCAACCAGCCGATGGCGGCCGCCTGGAGATCGGTCTGGCCCAGGTAATCATTGCCCGAATAACCAAAGCCGTGAAGGCCTTCGGCGAGTTGCTTGACGAGCAGGTCGCGGGCCCAAAGCCGCCCGGTCATGCCCTTTTTTGCAATCGATCCGAGGAAGGAGCGCAGCGGACAATGGAGCAGCAAGGCACGCGACGCCGGCCGCATGGTCATCATGCCCGGTGCGAGGCCATTGACGACATTCGACGGCTTGATGACGATTGCCTCCCCCGCCGAGAAGGGACGGCCCAGCAGGGTGAGACCATCATCGAGGACGGACGCAATCTGTGCCGCAGTGCCGCCGCGATGTTGCCAACCAATGAGATCGTTGAGGAGTGGCGGCTCCTTGAGGCCCATGGCAACGCCCGGCAGATCGAGTGCGCGGGCGAGGACCGTGGAACAGCAAAAGGCCGAATGAAAGATGAAGTGCAGGGGTGCCCGTTCAGGGTTCGTGGCCATGGCTTCGACGCGACCGATGACCATTGGTTCGCCGGTGGGGAGATATTCATCGGTGATGAAGGTCGCTTTGCGATGCACTTCGCGCGAAAATTGCCGGAAATGCACGGCATCCTGACCGGGATCATAACGATGCGGAAACCACAGCGGATCGCGCGCAATGCGGGCAAGGGCGGGATCCGGCGTCATCATGTTGTTATCTGACGGCGATAGAGTGATGCTGCAACCCCAATCGGGTCTTGCGGGAGCACGCGCGTGCAGGGTATTACCAAGATATTGCGCGTTTTTGGGAGTGCGTTGTGAGCAAGTTCAAGATGTTGTTTGGCGCGACGATTGCCAGCCTGATGCTGGGGACGATGGTATCGGCCGCCGAGCCTGCGGCCACAGCAGCGGTGGCGGCACCGACCGACCGGATGCAGCAGATGGTGTGCCGCCGGGACAAGGAAACCGGCAGCTTGGTGAAGTCCAAGAAGACCTGCCACACGCGCGCCCAGTGGCAGTATATCGACGATACAAACCAGGCGTTCAGCCGCGACTTGGTGGATGCGACGCGGACGAAGCCCGGCGGCAACTGACCGCCGTTATTGCGGTATGAGCGCCAGTCTGCCGTCGCCTTCGTCGATGTGCACCGTGGTGCCATCGGCGACGTTGCCGGACAGGATGAGATCCGCCAGCGGGTCCTGCAGGTGTTTCTGCACAGTTCGTTTCAGCGGCCGGGCGCCATAGACCGGATCATAGCCGACACGTGCCAGCCAGCGGCGGGCAGCGTCGGTGAGATCGAGCGTGACCTTGCGATCCTTGAGCAGATCCTGGACGCGGGCGACCTGAAGATCGACGATGGGGGCCATGGCGGATTCGCCAAGGCGCTGAAACAGCACGATTTCATCGAGGCGGTTGAGAAATTCCGGTCGAAAGTGCCCGCGGACGACCTCCATGACCTGGGCTTCGGCATCGGCGACAGGTTGATCGTCACGCAGCGCGGCGATGTACTGGCTGCCGAGGTTGCTGGTCAGGATGATGATCGTGTTGGTGAAGTCCACCGTGCGGCCTTGCCCGTCGGTTAGACGGCCATCGTCGAGCACCTGCAGCAGGATGTTGAAGACGTCGGGGTGAGCCTTTTCGACTTCATCGAACAGCACCACTTGATAAGGGCGGCGGCGCACAGCCTCAGTGAGAACGCCACCCTCTTCATAGCCGACATAGCCCGGTGGGGCGCCAACCAGCCGCGCGACGGCGTGTTTTTCCATATATTCGCTCATGTCGATGCGGACCATGGCGCGGGGATCGTCGAAGAGGAAATTGGCGAGGGCCTTGGTCAACTCGGTCTTGCCGACGCCGGTGGGGCCGAGGAACAGGAAGCTGCCGAGGGGGCGATTGGGGTCCTGGAGGCCGGCGCGGGCACGGCGCACGGCGGATGAGACGGCGTGGACGGCAGCGGCCTGGCCGATGACCTGGGCAGAGAGGATGTCCTCCATCTTGAGGAGCTTTTCGCGCTCGCCCTCGAGCATCCGGTCGACGGGGATGCCGGTCCAGCGCGAAACGACCGCAGCGATGTCGTCGGCGGTGACTTCTTCACGGGTCATGGCGTTTGCGGTGGCGATTTCGGCCTCGGCGAGTTGGCGTTCGAGGTCGGGGATGCGGCCATAGGTGAGCTCACCGGCGCGGGCATAGTCGCCGCCGCGCTGGGCCTGGTCGACTTCGAGGCGGGTGGCGTCGAGCTGCTCCTTGATGTGCGTGGCGGCGGCGAGCTTGTCCTTTTCAGCCTGCCAGCGCAGCGTGAGGGCACCGGATTGTTCTTCAAGGCCAGCGAGCTCGGTGCGGAGCGCAGTGAGGCGGTCCTTGGACGCGGTGTCGGATTCGCGTTCGAGGGCGCCGGCTTCGATCTTGAGCTGGACGATGCGGCGATCGAGATTTTCGATTTCTTCGGGCTTGGATTCGACTTCCATGCGCAGGCGGCTGGCGGCTTCGTCCATCAGGTCGATGGCCTTGTCGGGCAGGAAGCGATCGGAGATGTAGCGATTCGAGAGAGTGGCGGCGGCAACAATGGCGCCATCGGTGATGCGGACGCCGTGGTGGAGCTCGTATTTTTCCTTGAGGCCGCGCAGGATCGAGACGGTGTCTTCGACAGTGGGTTCGCCGACCATGACGGGTTGGAAGCGGCGTTCGAGGGCAGCGTCCTTTTCGACGTACTTGCGATATTCGTTGAGGGTGGTGGCTCCGATGCAGTGGAGTTCGCCGCGGGCGAGCGCGGGTTTGAGCAGGTTGGAGGCGTCCATCGAGCCTTCGGAGGCCCCTGCCCCGACGAGCGTGTGCATTTCATCGATGAAGAGGACGACGTCGGAGCCTTCGGCACGCACTTCGTCGAGGACGCCCTTCAGCCGTTCTTCGAACTCGCCGCGGTATTTGGCGCCGGCGATGAGGGCGCCCATGTCGAGTGACATCAGGCGTTTGTCCTTGAGGCCATCGGGGACGTCGCCATTGGCAATGCGCAAGGCCAGGCCTTCGACGACGGCGGTCTTGCCGACCCCGGGCTCGCCGATGAGGACGGGGTTGTTCTTGGTGCGACGAGCGAGGACCTGGATGGTGCGGCGGATTTCCTCGTCGCGGCCGATGACGGGGTCGAGCTTGCCGTCGCGGGCGGCCTGGGTGAGGTCGCGGGCGTATTTGTTGAGGGCGTCGAAATTGGCCTCGGCGCCGGCGGTGTCGGCGCTGCGGCCCTTGCGGGTGGTTTCGATGGTGGTGTTGAGCGCCTGGGGGGTGACGCCAGCGGCGGAGAGGGCCTTGCCGGCGGCGGTGGTGGTGGCGAGGGTGAGGGCGACGAGCAGGCGTTCGACGGTGACGAAGCTGTCTTTTGCTTTGGTTGCAATGGCTTCGGCGTTATCGAGCAGGCGGACGGTATCATTATCCCAGCTGAGCGATTGGGCGCCGGTGCCGGAGACCTGGGCGATCTTGGCAAGGGCTTGATCGGTGAGTTGGCTGGCAGTTTGTGGGTTGCCGCCGGCCGCGCGGATGAGGTTGGCGGCCATGCCTTCCTCGTCCTCAAGCAGGGCCTTGAGGACGTGTTCGGGGGCGACGCGTTGGTGATTGTTGCGGATTGCGACGGTTTGGGCGGATTGCAGGAAGCCCTTGGCACGGTCGGTGAATTTTTCGATGTTCATGTGGCTGGTCTCCGGTCCCGACCGATATGGTGTGGCATTTGCGCCACACAAGGTTCAGCGGCGTCTGGCGAGGACAAAGACCAGGCCCCCGAGGGCGCCCGCCATGCAAAGTAGTGCGAATCCAAGGGGTTCACGGGCGCTGGCGATTGGCGTGATGTGCATTTGCAGGGCCATTATCCAGAGGGTGACGCCGGTGGCGACAGCGCCGGCGAGGGGATAGGCGATGATTGCGGGGACCTTGAGGCGGGGGCCGAGGAAGGCGGCGATGAGGAAACCGATGGCCAGCGCGATGGCGAGGATAGCGCCGAGAGCGGGGGCCAAGCCAATGAAATCATTGAAGGCGGTGCGAAGGCGCAGGCCGAAGGGGATATCGATGCCGAGGGCGATCAGGCCTTGTTGAATGGTCCAGCTGTGGACGACGCAGGCGGTAATGGTGGTGACGATGACGGCGAGCAGCCAACGCCATATTGTGTTGAGCCAGCGCATGTTCCATTCCCCTTTTGTTAGCGCCACCCTAGCGGAGTGGCAGCGGGAATGGGAGGTTTGTCATGATGCGACGGGTAATTGCGCGGGTGTTGGCCGGGTGCCTGGCGGGGTTTGGCGGGGTAGCGACGGGGGCTGTGCCGGGACCGGCGAGGGTGGAGACGATCGCGAGCGGTCTCGACCACCCGTGGAGCGTGGCATTTTTGCCCGATGGACGGACGTTGGTGACCGAACGCGCCGGGCGATTGCGGGTGGTGGCGAAGGGCGCCGTGCCAGGGACGATCGCTGGAGTGCCCAAGGTTTACGAGGCGAGCCAGGGCGGGTTGTTCGATGTCGTGCTGCATCCGGGGTTTGCCAGCAATGGCCTGTTATACCTGAGTTATGCGGCGGGGACGCCCAAGGCGAATTTTACGCGGATTACCCGGGCGCGGCTGGTGGGCAATGCGTTGGTGGACCAGAAAGTGATTTTCCAGGTGGCACCGGCGAAAAACACGCCGGTGCACTATGGCGGGCGGATGGCGTTCCTCGCCGATGGCACGTTGGTGATGACGGTGGGAGATGGGTTCGATTTTCGCGAGCAGGCGCAGCGGCTCGAATCGGGGCTGGGGAAGATTGTCCGGATCCGCGACGATGGCGCGATTCCGGAAGATAACCCGTTTGTAGGGAAGGCGGGAGCGCAGGCTAGCATCTGGAGTTATGGGCATCGTAACGAGCAGGGGCTGGCGTTCGATGCGGTGAGTGGCCGGTTGTACGAACAGGAGCATGGGCCGCGTGGGGGCGATGAAATCAATGTGATCGTGCGCGGCGGCAATTATGGCTGGCCGGTGGCGACACACGGCGTGGATTATTCGGGTGCCAGCATCACGCCCTACAAGACCTACAAGGGCATGGTGGATGGTATTGTCGTGTGGGTGCCTTCGATCGCACCATCGGGGCTGGCAGTGTATCGCGGGGCGATGTTCCCGGAGTGGGATGGCGATCTGCTGGTCGGCGCGCTGGCGGCGCAGGAAGTGCGGCGGGTGGATTTGGATGCGGCGGGCAAGGTGGTTGGGCAGGCGCGCATCTTTCCCGAGATCAAGGATCGGGTGCGCGATGTGCGGGTGGCACCGGATGGGGCGATCTGGGTGACGACGGATGAGGCACAGGGGAAGGTGTTGCGGGTTTCGCGGTAAAGAGCTGCGCTGCCCCTGCCCTCACCCTCCCACCGCGAAGACGCGGCGGGCCCCTTCCCTACCCCGCCCCAGTATGCGCTTGCGCATACGCTTCAGCGTTGCGGGAGAGGCGTTTTATTGCGGGAGGCCCTTGAGGATGGTGTTGAGGAGTTTGCTGTTGTCCCATTCGGGGGATTTGGGCGGGCTATCGCCGGTGCGCAGGACGACCAGGTTTTTCGACGGGACAATATAGACCACCTGGTTGCTGTTGCCGTCGAACATGACGACGTCATTGGCGAGGAACGGTTCGGAGTGGAGGACCTTGGGCGCCGGACGGGCGGGGTTGGCGAAGCCGCGGCGTGCGATGTACGGGCTGCCGATCCACAGGCCGAGGCCATAGTGCGGGTTTTGCGCGGTTGGAGTTTTCATCGCGGTAACATAGGTTTTGGGGAGCAGGCGCTTGCCTTGCCATGTGCCGTCTTGGGCGACGAGCATGGCCATGCGGGCATAGGTTTCGGCCGGCAGGAGCGCGCAGCAACCGCTGTGGGCGAGGCCGCCGGGTCGGTTGTTCCAGACCTGACCGCCGGTGGCGCCGATGGGTTTAAGGACTTCTGTCCCGATGAATTCGGCATAGCGCCGTCCGGTGGCGCGTTCGATGACCAGTGCGACGAGTTCGGAGGTGGCGTTGCTGTATTCATATTTGCTGCCGGGAGGATCGGTAAGGGGGTATTCATCGAGGATGATGCGTTCGTGGAAGGGGTGGAGATAGGCACGGCTCCAGATGTTCATCGGTTCCATGGAAACGCCCTGCGCCAACAGCCCGGAGCGCATGTCGAGCAGGTGACGGATGCGGATTTCGGCCTTGGGCGTGCTTTTCCATTCGGGCAGGAAGTCGGTGACCGGTTGATCGAGTGATTTGACCATGCCGAGTTGAATGGCGCGGCCGATGGCCAACGCCGTTATGGGTTTGGCGAGGGATTTGGAGACGATCTGGGTGCTTGCATCGGCACCACCGAAATAGTGCGCGGCCTCCACTTGGCCATTGCGGATGACGAGAAAGGCGCTGGATTTGTTGGCGGCGGCATAGGCGGCGGCGGCTTCGAGGGCCGCCGGGTCGATGCTGGATTTTGCGGCGACGGGGAGTGGTTTGGCGGCAGCGCCGGTGATGGTTTCGAGTGGATCGTAGCGGCTGAGTTCACCTCGGCCCGAGTTGGCGATGTCCTGGAAGCGGGCAGCGTAGATGGCCTCGATTTCGGGGGGGTAGGTGGCAGCCATCAGCAGCGGCGCAAGCAACAGGGCGACGAAGGCGGTTCGCATGGCAATTCCCGGGTTTCCACTCGTGCAGGGTGACGGCGTGGCGATGTTGAACCAGCGTGGGGGTGGCGTCCATCCGCCTGCCGGATAAAGCAACGGGAGTCGCCGCTGGCGTTGAGTGCGGGGCGCAGTATCGCGGCGAAGAGCAAGCTGGGTTCCGGGTCAAGCCTGGGATGGCAGGTTGGGAGGGCGACAATGGCAGCGCGAGGGTATAGCCGTAACAGCGTCGTCGCCGGCTGGATGGTGGCGATCGCCTATTTCGCTCATCAGCAATTGACGGTGAATCTGGCGCGAAGCGACCGGTTCGGGCCGTTGCGCGAGGAGTATCGCGGGTGGCATTATCTGCTGGGGACTTTGGTGTTCGCCGCTGTCATCTGGCGGTTGATCCTGTGGCGGCGCGATGGGGTGGTGGCCCCTGCACCCGGCGTGACGGCAGCGACGCACAATTGGGGTCGGTGGTTGGCGTTGATTGCCTATTGCCTGATTTTTCTGGCGCCGTTTCTGGGGATTTTGTTCGCCTGGGCCGATGATCTGGTGGTGCATCTGGGGCCGTGGGTGAGCCTGCCATCGTTGCTGGGGCGCAGCCGGCCGGTGTGGATGTTCACCGGATATTTCCATTCGGGGCTGGGGTTCATGATGATGGTGTTAAGCGTCGCGGCGCTGATCACCACGGCGTGGAATTTGGTGCGGCATGGCCAGGGGCTGCTGGCGATTTTTCCGCCGGGTTATGGCGTGCAGGCGTTCGCCGGGGTGTCGTCGACCGTTTATGCCTTTGCGACGTTCAAGTCGCCGGAGCCGGGTCCGCGGGCGGTTGGGATGTTCTGGGGATTGTGTGCGCTGGTGTGGGCGGTTTCGTGGTTGATCCATCGCCGGCGCGTGGCGCGGGTTAGCAAGCCATTGGGTCAGCTGGCCCGGGTGGCGGCGCCGGTGGGGGCGTTGGGATTGCTGGCGCTGGGCGCCTATGGGCCGCATGCGCTGTTTCGAGTAACGCCGTGGCCGATGGGAGAGACCGTGGCGGCGGCGGAGGGAGTGACGTCGCATACGAGGCCGGTGACGCCGGTGGTGATGACGCCGGAGACGGCGTTTGAGCGCGAGGTGAAGGCCGAGACGTACAAATGGTGCCGGTTCTGCCACACGGTGGCGAAGAATGGCCCGCATCTGGTCGGGCCGAACTTGTATGGTATCTTTGGTCAGCGGGCGGGAACGGTGCCGAACTTCACCTATACGGCCGTGATGGCCGATGCCGGGCGCAAGGGGTTGCGATGGGACGACAAGACGATCGCCTGGTTTATCGCCGATCCGCAGAAGCATCTGCCGGGGACGAGCATGATCGTTTCGTCGGGGCCGATTCCGGATGCGAAGGTTCAAGCGGCTGTGGTGAATATCTTGCGGCGCGAGACGATGGCAGATGGAGTGGCAGATAGGGAATGAGGGTGGGCAGTAACGCCGCCGCCCTCACCCTCCCACCGCCAAGCGGCGGCGGCCCCCTCCCTCTCCCGTTTCACTGGAGAGGGGTTTTTATTAGCGCCGGAGCGTGAAACGGACCTTGCGGTTGCGGAAATCGAGGGAGAGGCGGCGGAAGTTTTTCAGCAGGTCGGTGCCGAGAAGCAGGGCCGGGTCCTTGTCAAGGCCGAAGAGTTCGAAGGGCGGGGCATCGGTGAAAGCAACGGGGACGTTGCGCATGACAACGCCGCCGACGCGCAATTCGGGGATGTTGAAGACTTTTGCCGTGAAGGTTTCGCCGGTGACGCTGACGAGGGTGATCGTCTGCATCGGCTGTTTGCGGCGGTTGGCGATGCGTTCGAGCATGGCGGAATTGCCAAGGGTGAGTTCCGAGCCGGTATCGATGACGGCATAGCTGCGGCGGCCATCGACATTGACCTGGGTGAGGATGAGTTGACCCTTGCGGCGGCGAGCGGTGACGACGATTTCGCCTTCCTCGCGTACGACCGGGATGCGCGAATCCTGGATGGTGACGCGTTTTGCGTCAAAATCGAGCATCATGCGTTGATCGGCGAGCGCATCGATGCCGATGATGCCCTGGGCGCCGATGAAGCGTTCGGGGAGCGCCGGTGCGATGATGGTGGCGATGTCGCTGCTGCCGATGGTCAATGTGTCGATGACCACAGTGCTGACGTCCTTGGCGCCGGCCATGCCGCGAAGGCGGACGATGCTGTCCTTGGGCAGTTTCAGGCGCTCCGCCAGGGTTTCGCCGATGACAGTGCGATCTGCGCCGCTGTCGACAAGGAAGCGATAGGGGCCTTTGCCGTTGATTTTTGTATCGATGAACAGGCGGCTGCGGCGTTCCTCCGCCTCGAGGCTTTCGCCGGTCACCTCGAGGTTTTCATCGATGGTGGCCGGGGGGATTTTGGGAGCCGGTTCTGGGGGCGCTATGGCTAGCGCCGCGGCGAGCAAAGTCATGGTCAGCAACATATGACAGCCTTGCGCCTGTGGCGTTGCCGGAGCAAGCCGAGACCGGCCATGGGGCGATTTGACCGCGCACCGGATAAAGGCCGCGTGGCGGGCGGAGATGGTCGACAGTGGTGCATCATGTGCAGATGAGCGAAGCGTCCATCAATCATCGGCTGTCGACGGGCTTGAAGGCGGCGTGGGGCATTGGCTCGGTTGGCACGGTAACGGTGTTGACGGTCAATTCGCTGTTGCTGCTGTTTTTCATGACCAGCGTGCTGGGGTTGGCGCCGGCGCTGGCGGGCAGCCTGTTGTTCGGGGCCAAGTTGATCGACGCTGTCGCCGCGCCGGTGCTGGGCAGCATCAGCGATGGCTGGAAGGGTGCGATGGGGCGGCGGGCACCATTCCTGCTGGCGGGGGCGTTTGTTTCGGCAGCGGGCGTGGCGCTGGTGTTCAATCCGGTGGACGGGGTGGCGTTGCCGGTGTGGATGCTGGGCAGTTTGATCATCATCGCGCTGGGTTATACGCTGTTCAACGTGCCTTACATGGCGATGCCGGCGGAAATGACCGACATGCCGGCGGAGCGCACGTCGATCATGTCGTGGCGGATTGCGTTTGTTTCGGTGGGCGGCCTGATCACAGGTTTGGCGCCGCAGGTGGCGACGAAGCTGGGTGGTGGGCGCGCGGGGTTTGGCGCGGTGGGCATCATCCTGGCGTGCGTGGTATTTGCGGCGATGACGACGGCGTTTTTCGCGGCGCGGCGGACGCGGCGGATGGAAGGCGGGGCGCAGGCCGGGGGCATGAAGCGTTTTGCCGTGGTGTTGCAGAACCGGCCGTTCATGTTGATCATCGCGGCCAAGGTGTTTCAACTGGTCGGGCTGGCGAGTTTGACGGCGTCGATCCTGTTTTTGATGAAGAATGTGTTGGAGCAGCCGGAATCGACGGTTGGGCTTTATGTGCTGGCGTCAACGATTGCGACGATCGGTTTCATGCCGGTTTGGGTGCGGCTGGGGCGACGGTTTTCGAAACGCAACCTGTATATTGCGGCGTGTTTGATGTTCACCTGCCTGACGTCGACCTGGTTGCTGGCGGGGCCTGGAGAGCCATTGCCGCTGATTTTGCTGCGCGGATTTTGTTCGGGGGTGTTTACGGGCGGGCTGTTGCTGATGGGGCAATCGTTGCTGCCTGATGCGATTGACGCCGATTGCAAGCGATCAGGCGTGCGGCGCGAGGGGGTTTATGCGGGAGCGTATTCCTTTGTCGAAAAGGCTTCGATGGCGTTTGGGCCATTGTTGATAGGATTGATTTTGCAGGCCTTTCATTTTCAGCCGTCACTGGGCAAGACTGTGGCGCAGCCGGCGGAAGCGTTGACGGGGATTTATATCGGCGTCGCGGTAGTTCCGGGAATCTTGTATGCATTGTCAGTGATTCCACTGCTGTTTTTCCGGCTGGAGCCGGAAGTGGCGGTTGGTGCGGTTGCGGCGGAATAGGGAAAGCAGACGATGCCAGCAGTGATGCGCCAGGGCGGCCGGGCGGCGATGGATTTCATGGTGGCGGTGACGGGTGCGAGCCGGCCGTTGGCGGCGCGGTGGAGCGCGGACCTGGCACGAAGCGGGGTGACGGCGGACAGCCTGCCCGAGGATATCGAAGCGCGGCATGGAGTGATGGCGGCGGCGTTGGCGGGATCGCGGGGGTTTGCTTGCGCATCGCTGGTGGCCGAATTTGCCAGTGTTGAACATGGACGGGTGGCGCGGGACGCGTTTGACGAGATGGCCGATGTGTTGAAGCCGAAGCTGGCGGCGCTGGAGGCGCAGGGGCCGGGGACGTTGACAGTGTATACGAATTTCAAGGCGCCGGCCTATTTCGACGGGGTGTGGTTTCACCGGACGACGGGCGGGTGGGATGGGCACGCCGAAATGGGGTATGTGCATTCGGAATTCATCCACAAATCCTATGTGGCGCGGATGTTTGGCGGTGATATTTTTGCGCAGCGGCGAGCGGTGCTGGGGATGTTGCCGCGGGCGGATTATGCGCGGATTTTGGAGTTGGGGACGAGTTCGGGGCATTTTACAACGGCTTTGCAGGAGGTGTTTCCGGAGGCGGCGATAGCGGGCGTGGAGCTTTCGCTGCCAATGCTGCGTGAGGCGTTGCGCGTGGGAAATGCCAATGGTTGGGCGTGGGACCTGCACCAGCGGGCCGCCGAAGATACGGGGTTTGCGGGCGGGCGGTTTGATTTGGTGGCGAGCTACATCATGTTGCACGAGATGCCGGCCGAAGCGATTGGCGCGGCGTTTGCCGAGGCTTTCCGGGTGCTGACACCAGGCGGGCAGATGTTGATGAGCGATGTGACGCCGTATCGGATGATGGACCGGATGGGGGCGTGGCGGGCGGACTGGATGGCCAAGCGCGGCGGTGAGCCTTGGTGGCGCGAGGCGGCGACGATGGATTTGTCCGCTGCGGCGCGGGATGCGGGGTTTGTGGATGTGTCCGAGGGTGGGCTGGACGGAGCAGTGTATCCGTGGGTGGTGATTGGGACGAAGCCAGCGTGAGCGATGCGGGGGCGGCGTCGCGTGCGGTGGGTGGCGGCGGGATGTTGCGGCCGGAGCAGATCGACGATCTGGGCAATGCGCTGTTACTGCTGGCGCGCGAATTATGGGTGGTGAAGGACCGGCAGCGGGTGCTGGAGGCGTTGCTGGAGGCCAATGGCGTGGTGGTGCCGGGAGCCGTGGCAGACCATCAGCCGGAGGGGGCGTTGGCGGCGGCGCTGTCGGCGGAGCGGGAACGGTTTGCAAGCGCGTTGATGCAGGCGCTGTGTCCACCCGAGGAGGCGGGGGCGTGAAGTGGTTCTGGATGGCGGCGCTGTTGTTGATGGCGGTGTCGGCAACGGGGCAGCCGGCCACGAAGGGGGGTGGGCTGCCCGCTCCACAGGCGGGAGACAGAGATATATTGGCGAGGATGAAGGCGATTCCACAGGATCGGGCGGTCGAGACACCGGGGGCTTATGCGCCGGCGGAGGTGGTGAAGGGCGGCAAGGTTTCGCTCGTCCGGCGCGGGGCGTTTCGGGTGGCGCCGGAGGCGATTGCAGCGGCGCAGGCCTATGCCGATGAGCAGGGGAGTTTTGCGCTGATCATCGCGCGGGGTGGGCGCATTGTGCACGAGCATTATGCGCCGGGATTTGGGGCGGAATCGAAATTTGCCACGGCTTCGATGCACAAGGCGGTGGTGGCGCTGGCCTATGGTCCGGCGATTGCCGGCGGGCGGATTGCGCTGGTGGACCGGTTGGACCGGTTCCTTCCTGAGTTGAAGGACGATCCAAAAGGCGCAGTAACGATCGAGCAGTTGTTGCGCATGACGTCGGGACTGGGGGTGGCGATCGGCGATGCCGAAGCAGCGGCGCAGGCAGTGGCCGGGCGGGCGCTTTCAGCGCAATTGATGTTTGGTGAGGACAGCCGTGCGGTGGTGCGATCGTTCGGGTTGGTCAGCGCGCCGGGTACGGAATTTGCCTATGCCAATGTTTCGACACAGTTGGCCGGGCTGGCGTTGGAGGCAGCGACCGGCGTGCGGTATTCGCAATGGCTGTCGCGGGTGCTTTGGGCGCCGATCGGAGCGGGTGATGCCGACTTGTGGATGGACCGGGTGGGGGGCAATCCGCATTATTTTTGTTGTTTGCAAGCGACGGCGCGGGATTGGTTGCGGGTGGGTGAGTTGATCCGCCATGAGGGCAAGGCGGGGGGCCGGCAGGTGATTGCGGCCGATTGGGTGCGGGCGATTGCGGCGCCCTCCCCGCTAAACGCCAATTTCGGCATGAATTTGTGGCGCGGATCACCGCATGTACCGGTGCGCCGCTATGGCAAGGCGGTGGCGTTGACGGTGGCAGCGAAGGAACCATTCGCGCGCGATGATGTGGTGTTCATCGATGGTGCCGGGGCGCAGCGGGTTTATGTAGTGCCATCGGCGGGGCTGACCATCGTGCGGATCGGCAAACCGGCGTTGGGATGGGATGACTCGGCGCTGGTCAATCTGGTGTTGGCGGGGGTGGCCGATTAAAGCCTACGGCGGCTTGCCCGCACCCCGATTGGTGTCGGCGTCCATGCGATGGTAGCGCGGTTGCGCCTATTCCAAGGTAACGCGCGTTCCCGACATGGTTGTGGCGAATGGCCCGTCGATCAACTTCCGATCACCGTCGTAAAAGCTGGCACTGCCTTGGCCTTCAAAGCGGTCACCCTTGACGACGATTTCGAACGAAATTTCGCCGATCCCGACAAACTTGTGCGTGGCGCGATCGGCCATGATCTCCACCCATTTGCCGTGTACCCGCTCGCCTGCCAATTTCCAAACGCCTTTGCCGTCGCTGTCGCTCCTTTTGGGGTTCCCCGCATCAGGGTTGGCCTGCTGCATCGTTCCGTCAGCGTTGAAAACATACATATGATAGGGGAATGGGGCGTTGCCGTCCTTGACGATCCAGGTGCCGATGATGGCCGGAAGTTCATCAGCTGATGCAGCGGGCGACACCAAGATGAGCGCGCTGACAAGCATCACGACGAGCCGAAAGGGAAATTTCTGCATAGAAGCACACTACTCGCTGAAACAAGCGCCCGCTATCGATCGGAGGCGCTTAGATGACGCCGCGTTTTTTCAGATCACCAATGTCGGCATCAGTCATGCCCAGCACTTCGGCGTACACTGCGTCATTGTCCTGGCCGACCGTTGATGGCGCGGCACGGCGGACGCTGCCGGGGGTTTTGGAGAGTTTGGGGAAGACGTTCTGCATCTTGACGCTGCCCCAGCGGTCGTGAGGGACGGAGATGATGGCTTCGCGGGCCTGGAAGTGCGGGTCGTCGAGCATGTCCTGGGGGCGAAAGAGCTTGCCGGCCGGGACGCCGTGTTCGACCATCAGGGCTTCAAGCTGGTCGATGGTCAGGGTGCGCGTCCAGGTTGCGATAAGATCGTCGAGTTCAACCTGGTTGCGGCCGCGCGAGATGTGATCGATGTAGCGTGGGTCCTTGGCAAGTTCAGGACGGCCCATGGCGGTGCAGAGGCGACCGAACACGGTGTCCTGGTTGGCGCCGATGAGATATTCGCCGTCGCTGGTTGGATAGACATTCGATGGCGCGATGCCGGGCAGGACCGAGCCCGAGCGTTCGCGGACATAGCCGGAGGCGACATATTCGGGAACGAGGCTTTCCATGACTTGCAGCACGGCTTCGTAGAGCGAGGAGTCGACGACCTGGCCTTCGCCGGTCTTGTCGCGGTGGCGCAATGCAGCGAGCGCGCCCATGCAGCCATAGGTGGCGGCGAGGCTGTCACCGATGGAGACGCCCATGCGCGAGGCTGGCCGGTCGGGGTCGCCGACGATGGCGCGCCAGCCGCCCATGGCTTCACCGATGCCGCCGAAGCCGGCGCGATCGGAATAAGGCCCGGTCTGGCCATAGCCCGAGACGCGGACGATGATGAGGCCGGGGTTTTCGGCGTGGAGCACGGCGGGGCTCATGCCCCATTTTTCGAGGGTGCCGGGACGGAAATTTTCGATGAGGATGTCGGCGGTGGCGATGAGGCGGCGGGCGAGGGCCTGGCCTTCGGAGATGCGCAGATCGGCGGACACGGCCTTTTTGTTGCGGGCGACGACTTCCCACCAGAGCGGGTAGTCTCCCCTGCCCCAGACGCGCATCGGGTCACCCTTGCCGGGTGGCTCGACCTTGATAATTTCGGCGCCCATGTCGCCGAGCAATTGCCCGCAGAACGGCCCGGCGATGAGCTGGCCCATTTCGACGACGCGCAGGCCGACGAGGGGACCGGTGTTGTCGGCGTTCATTCGGCGGCGACCGCATGGTGCCAGACCGGGGGTTTCGGCGCCGGAAGGCCGGTTTCGGTAAAGCAGGCGGCGCGGAGTTTTTCGATGTCGCCGCCGAAGTTGAAGATGTCGTTGGCGGGCTTTGGCGCCGCCGCCATTTCGGCGCGGAGGGTGGCGGTGGCGGCCTCGTCGAGCCGGCCGTTTTCGTCAGCAACAACGCCATAGGCCCGGGCGCCGTTCGAGGTGACGAGGCCCTGGCGGATTTCCTTGGCAACCAGCGCCGGGTCGCGTTGCAGCGGGTCACCCCAGCCGCCGCCGCCCCAGGTGATGAAGTGGAGGACGTCGTTGGCCTCGACGCTCAGGCTGTCGAGCTTGTTGGCGACGATGGTCTGGGTGCCATCGGGTTTTTCGAGGATCTTGCGCGCGCGGGTGCCGGGTTGGCCGCCGTTGACGCCCCAAGGATAGGTGAACCAGCGGTCGTCGTGGATGGAGACGGTGCCGGGTTCGAGGAAGCGGTAGCTCATGTGGATGCCGTTGCCGCCGCGATTGAGGCCGGCGCCGCCGGTATCGGCAAGGGCCTCGTAACGCTCGATGCGGAGCGGGAAATAGCGTTCGAGGAATTCGTTCGGCACATTGGTGAAGCCGGGCCAAAGGCTATGGCCGTCGGGGCCGTCGCCAAAGGGTTTGCCGGGGATGCCGCCGAAACCGATCTGGAACAGTTGAAACCAGTCGCCTTTCCCGTCGCGCCCTGAGTACATCAGGTGCGGCGACGAGGAAAAACCGGCAGCGCACAGGAATTCCGGGGTGCGTTGGCCAAGCAGGCCCCCCAGGATATCGAAGATGCGGCCGAGCGCGTGGGTGCGACCCGAAAGCGCGGCGGGGTAGTTGGGTTTCAGCAAGGAGCCTTGCGGAATCTTGACGTCGATGAGGTCGTAGAAGCCATCGTTGAACATGATCTGCGGGTCGAAGACCATGATCATGTAGATGCCGAAGAACATCTTGAACATGTTCTCGTTGAGGTAGAAATTGATCGACGCATCGGACTGCGGATCGGTGCCGGCGAAATCGAGGACGACCTTGTCGCCGACGCGCTGCATGGTGCAGGTGATCTTGTAGGGACCGAAACCGACGCCATCGTCGCAGATGTAATCGGTGAAGCTGACGGCATCGGTGCTGACCGACGAGGCTATGAGCGCCTTCATGGCGCGGTGGTTACGGGCGAGCAGGTCCTCCATCGCTGCGACGACGACATCGTCGCCGAAACGGGCGCACATTTCCTCGACACGGCGCGCGGCGACGCGGCAGGCGGCTATGAGGGCGTTGAGATCGGCGGCGCACCAGTCGGGCTTGCGAGTCTGGTGCATCACCAGCTTGATGAGGTCCTCGTTGTAGACGCCGCGGGCGTAGATCTTGACCGGCGGTATGCGCACGCCTTCCTCGAAAATGGCGCGTGCGTCGATCGGCATGGAACCGGCGACCTTGCCGCCAATATCGGACTGGTGGCCGAACATCGCGGTCCACGCGACGAGGCGACCATTGCGATAGACGGGGAGGAGGACGAGCCAGTCGTTCGAGTGACTGACGGCGCCTTCGCAGCTGTATGGGTCGGAGAGGAGGATCATGTCGCCTTCCTCGATGGTGCCGGTGAACCCGCGCAGGAAGCCATCGATAAAGCTGCCGAATTGGCCGACGATCATCCGGCCTTTCGGGTCGGCGATGAGCGGGAAGGCGTCGCCCTGCTCGCGGATGCCGGGGGACATGGCGGTGCGGACGAGGGTGGCGTCCATCTCGATGCGGGCGTTCCTGAGCGCATTTTCGACGATGTCGAGGGTGACGGGGTCGATTTTCGTCGCGGCGAAGGGCGACGGGTTGGTTTCGATGATACGGGCGGGCATCGTGTTTCCCCTCAGGCCGGGTTGATCAGGAGGTTGCCGAAGGCATCGACTAGTGCGGTGTGACCATTGTGGATCAGTGTCGTTGAATCCATTTCGGTCACCACCGCCGGGCCGGGGACGAGATCGCCGGCCTGCAGTTTTGCGCGGTCGTAGATGACCGCCGGGCGGGCGGCGCCATCCATCCAGACTTCATGGTCGCGGAGTTTTGCAGCGATCGGGTTGCCGTCGCCGGTGGGGATGCGTTCGGCCTGGACATTGGCGGACTTGCCAAGCGCGACGACGCGGATGTTGACGAGCTCCTGGGGCACCGAAAGATTGAAGGTGAAGAGGCGCTTATGTTCGGCATCGAAGCGGGCGGTCAGGTCGGCGATGCCGGCCTCCGGCGGGATGGTCAGCGGCACTTCGAAGGCCTGGCCGGCGTAGCGGACGTCGATTTCGAATTGCAGGGTCTGGTCGGCGGCGGCGACGCCTTCGGTTTCGAGCTCGGCCGTCACCTGGGCGGCGAGATCGGCGATGACGGCGGCGACTTCGGCGTCGTCGGTGTGGGTGACGAGCTTGTTGAAGCTGCGCTGGGCATCGACGCGGAGGCGGGTGGTGGCATCGCCATAGGCACAGAGTACGCCGGGGCTGGGCGGGATGATGACAGGCCAGCTGCCCATCAGCGTGCCCATGGCGTTGCCGTGAAGGGGGCCGGCGCCGCCGAAGGCCATGAGGGCGAAATCTCGGGGGTCGTAGCCTTGTTGCACCGAGACGAGGCGGAGGGCACCGAACATGGTTTCGTTGACGATGGCGATGATGCCGGCCGCGGCCTCCATGACGGAGAGGCCAAGGGCATCGGCGACAGTCTGCACGCTGGCGCGGGCGGCGTCGCGATCGAGCTTGAACGTGCCGCCGAGGAGGTTTTCGGGGAGATAGCCAAGGACGACATTGGCATCTGTGACGGTGGGGACCGTGCCGCCGCGGCCATAAGCGGCGGGGCCAGGGACGGCGCCGGCGGATTGCGGGCCCACCCGGAGCGCCTTGGTGAGTTCGGGGACGCTGGCGATCGAACCACCGCCGGCGCCGACGGTCTTCACGTCGAGGCTGGAGGCGCGGACGGTCAAGTGGCCGACACTGGTTTCGCGGCGCAGGCGCGCCTGGTAATCCTCGATGAGCGCGACATCGGTGCTGGTGCCGCCCATATCGAGGGTGAGGACGTTGGGGTGGCCCGAATTTTTGGCGATCCAGACGGCGCCGGCGACGCCGCCCGCGGGGCCGGACATCAGCAGGTTGACGGGGGCGTTGCGGGATTTTTCGGCCGACATGAGGCCGCCATCGGATCGCAGCAGGCTGAGCTTGGCGGGGGTGCCCCAGTCGGTCAGCTCGCGTTCGAGATTGCCGACATAGCGCGAGACCGTGGGACGGACGGCGCTGTTGGCGACGGTGGTGAGGGCGCGTTCATATTCCTGCATTTCGGGCAGGATGTCGGCCGACAGGCTGACGGGGATGCCGGGGAGTTCCTCGGCGCAGATTTCGGCG
Organism: Polymorphobacter sp.; assembly: GCA_031422995.1. Taxonomy (GTDB): domain Bacteria; phylum Pseudomonadota; class Alphaproteobacteria; order Sphingomonadales; family Sphingomonadaceae; genus Sandarakinorhabdus. The sequence goes on from JANPEP010000223.1 coordinate 20,114, forward strand.
ACGCGGCGTTCGTGGACGTCGTTCATATAGCTGTTGATGAGGCAGATGGTGATGGCCTCGACCTTTTCTTCGGCGAGGCGTTTGAGATTGTGGCGCAGCGCAGCTTCGTCGAGGGGGCGGACGATCGTGCCGTCGGCCCCCATCCGCTCAGGGGCTTCGATGGTGGCTTCGAGCGGCGCCATCGGCTCGGGCTTGGGCCAGACGATCCAGGCGGCGAGGCCGCCGGGGACGAGGCTGCGGGCGATTTGCAGGATGTGGCGATAGCCTTGGGTGGTGATGAGGCCGACCTTGGCGATCTTGTGTTCGAGCACGGCATTGGTGGCGACGGTGGTACCGTGGAGGAAGAGCGACAGGTCCTGGGGCGCGATGCCGGCCTTGCCGCACAATTGCCGGGCGCCGGCAATGACCGCCTGCGAGGGGTCGTGCGGGGTGCTGGGCACCTTGTCACGATAGGTGCGGCCGCTGGCTTCATCGATGACCAGCAGATCGGTGAAGGTGCCGCCGACATCGACGCCCAGACGATAGCTCAAACCCGTGTTCCCTTCACGATGAAGTCGCCGGCCTTGCCGACGCGGCTGGGCAATTCGCGGCCCATGATGGTTGCGAACCAGCGGTTGGCGGCGATGGCGGTATCGATGTCGATGCCGGTGCCGAGGCCCGAGCGCTGGAACAGGTAGACGAGTTCCTCGGTGCCGACATTGCCGGCGGCGCCAGGCGCGAACGGACAGCCGCCGAGGCCGCCAAGTGCGCTGTCGAAGACGCGGCAGCCGGCCTGGTAGCCGGCCCAGGCATTGGCGGGGGCAAGGCCGCGGGTGTCGTGGAGGTGGAGGCGGACGGGGATGGCGCCGATGCGTTCGATGACGGCGGCAGTCAGGTCGTGGACCTGATTGGGGACACCGACGCCGATGGTATCGGCAAGGGCGATTTCCTGGGCGCCGGCTTCGGCCATGCGTTCAGCGAGGTCGACGATATGGGCGGCAGGGACATGGCCTTCATAGGGGCAACCGAACGCGGCGGAGATGGTGACTTGCGCGAAAAGGCCGGCGGCCTTGGCCTTGGCGAGCATGATGCGGTTGGCGGCGATGCCTTCGGCGACGGTCTGGCCCTGGTTGACGATGCCGAAGCCATCGGTGGCGACAAGGACGCAGCCGGCTTCGTCGAGGCCCCTGCCCCCGGTTTCGCGGCTGGCAATGGCGCGATCGACGCCGCGTTCGTTAAGGCAGAGTCCGATGTAGCGCACGCCGGGGACATCGGGCAGGCCAGCGACGACGGCTTCGGCATCGGCCATTTGCGGCACGCGGCGCGGATTGACGAAGCTGGCGACTTCGATGCGCCGGGCGCCCATTTCTATGAGGCGCACAATCAGCGCCAGCTTGTCGACCGTTTCGA
>JANPEP010000224.1:0-11590 GCA_031422995.1 Polymorphobacter sp.
TACGCCGCGCGCCGGGCAAGGACAGCCTCCGTGTCAAGCGCAAGCTCGCCGGCTGGGACGACGACTACCTCGCCGACATCTTCACCGGCGGGTAGGGTAGGATTCCTTCACCCGATTCCCCTGGGGAGGGATTGTGGACGCAGCGGGCGCCAGACGAATCGACGGCACACTCGGTAATGCGCTGTCAACTATTGCGAGCTAGGTTTTGTCCAGCGACCGATGATCGGATGTCGGAACTTGGCACGCCCGTGCGCCCGCCTCCCGCGCCGAACACCAACCGGAGAATCCAGAGCATGCATACGCGTTCTTTGCGCGCGATCGCAGCGGTGGGGGGCGCGCGCAAAAAACCCCCCGCACCCCCGGCGCCTACTTGTTCCACTGGGCCCCCGCCCCGAACATCACGACGTTTTGCCGGGGGCTCGCCCGCGGCGCCACGCCAAACCGCTCAAGGTCATATCGCGGCATGTTGGTGTGCATCATCTCGACGGCGCAACACGCCAACCCGAACGTCATCCACCACAGCGAACCGGTGCGCGCCCAATGAAACAGATCCTCGGTCGATGCGACCAGGAACCCCTTGTCGGCAACCTCCTGGCTCAGATCGCCCAGAAACTGGTCACGGTTCCCCGCAGGCAAGGTCAAACCGCCGATCTGCTGGTCTTCGGTCAAGCCACCCGGAACCGCGATCACTCCCATTCCAGCGCTCCCACCTTCCAGGCATAGACCAGCCCGATGGCCAATTCGCCCAGGAACTCCATCATCGCCCACCACCCCGGCTCGCCGCTCCAATGCAGTGAAACCGCCCAGGGAAACAGAAACGCCGCCTCCAGGTCAAAGACAATGAACAGGATCGCCACCAGATAAAATCGAACGTCGAACTGTCCGCGGCTGTCCGAAAACGCCGGAAATCCGCTCTCATATTCACTCAACTTGACCGCATCAGGCTTCGATGTCCCCGTCAGCTTCGAAACCGCAATCGGCGCCCCCACAAAGATGCAGGCAAACACGATCCCAACCGCCAGGAACAGCAGGATTGGCAAATATTGTGTGGCAATCTCGGACATGGCCGCGTCGGGGCTTTCGTTGGACGGCTTTCGTTAATCCGGGCCTTCTAGGCTGCAGCGCCATGGCGGGCAAGGTGGTGCATCACCTCAACGCACCGCACCGGCCACCAGCCGATGCAGTTTCGACTGGATATTGCCATTGGCTGCCACAATCTCCTGCCGTGCCACCATATTATCCTGCCCGCGATAATCGGTCACAAAGCCCCCGGCCTCACGCACCAACAGAATCCCCGCTGCCACATCCCAATATTGCAGGCCCGATTCCCAAAACCCGTCGAACCGCCCTGCCGCCACCCAGGCCAGGTCGAGCGATGCCGCCCCGAAACGCCGCACACCCGCAACTTCGGGCATCACCGCCGAAAGCACATTCGAAAACTCGGCAAACTTGCCATGGCCCTGATACGGAATCCCCGTCGCCACCACGCAATCCGGCATTTCCCGCCGCGCCGAAACCCGCAACCGCCGGTCCGAAAGCCAGGCCCCCCTGCCCTTCTCGGCCCAGAAACTCTCGCCGGTCAGAGGCTGGTGAATCAACCCCGCCACCACTTCGCCCTGCACTTCGGCGGCGATCGAAATGGCAAAATGCGGCATCCCGTGCAGGAAATTCGTCGTCCCATCCAACGGGTCGACAATCCAGCGCGCCTGGTTGTCATTGCCGATCTTCTCGCCACTTTCCTCCATCAACAGCCCCCAATCGGGCCGCGCGTGCATCAATATCTCGCCAATCGCCTGCTCCGCCGCGCGGTCAGCATTCGACACGAAATCCGCCGGCCCCTTGCGGCTCACCTGCAAGGCATCGACTTCGTTAAAGTCCCGACGCAACCGCGGCGCCGCCTTGCGCGCGGCCTTTTCCATGATGGTAATCAGGGCAGAATGGGCAACCATGTTCGTCCTTCAAACCCCTCTCCCGCGAGGGAGAGGGAGGGGCCCGCCCGTCACTTGGCGGGTGGGAGGGTGAGGGCGACGACAACCGGCCGACACCATGTTACGCCCGCGCGTTTCGATGTTCGCTCACAGGGTCGGGGAACTCTGCACAAGATCACGCGAGGCGGCAGCCCTTAACTGCTTGCAACCCATCTGCCAACCACCACCTATTTCGCCGCCTTCTCCAGATACGGCATCACATCGACATTGCGATACCCCGGCGTCAGGCTCGCAAAGTGCCGCAACCAGAACCCATGCCCGCCACCATAGACCACCAAAATCCGGTCGCCCGGCTTCGCCACCTGCATCAACTTCCCAAAAATCTTGGCGTTGCGCAAATACCAGCCGGCATTCAGATCGGCCCCCGTCTGAGTGTCCTTATCGCCGATCGGCAACATTCCGTAATAACTATCCATATTGCCTTGCATCTCGGACGGGTCGTTCAACTGCATCAGCATCTGCGCAACGCTTCGCGTCTTTTGCGACGCCTCGAATGTTTTCAACCAAGCCGCAGCCGGCTCATTCAAAGCCTTTAACGCCGCCGTCTGGCCAAATTTCGCCGCCGTTTCCTGTACCTTGTCATACGGATAATAATCCGGCTCGCCATCCTTGGGCTGCTCATCGATGCCATTGACCGTCTTCAGCCCCGCAACCCGCGCCGTGCGATATCCAATCTGCACAATCTCATTGGCATCCTTCGCCAGCATCGCATCGTCAAACCGGCCATACTCGCCAACCGCAAATTCCGGCGCATCGCTCTGCATCTCCACCATCACATGCGTCGGTTGAAAAGCTGCCAGCGCCTTGGCAACCCGATCCAATTCACGCTGTTTTTGCGGCGTCAACACCGAATCCGTTATCATGTTGTTGGTATCCAGACCCGGATTGCCGAAATGATACGACCCCAGGACCATCACCTCGACAGGCGCTGCAGACGCACCTGCCCCCGCAAGAGCCGCGACAGCAAACAGCAATGTCCTCAACATCGGCAACCTCGCATGTGTATTATCAAGGCTACACAGTTTCACACTGTGCCTGCGGCCGTCAACCCGTTGTTTTCGCTCCCAGCACGTCCCCGAATGACGCCACCCCTGCCCCCGGCCCGTTCGGATGCTGCCACACTGCATTCACCACCGCGATGAAATCCGCTCCCGCCGCCACGATCGGCCCTGCATTGCCAGGCGTAATCCCGCCAATCGCCACGCACGGCAACTGGCTCAGCACCGTCCACCACGTCAAAATCTCCGGCACCGGGCGATACTGGCTCGGCTTGGTCGTCGTCTCGTAAAACGCCCCGAACGCCACATAATCGGCGCCATCCTCGCCGGCCTCCATCGCCAGGTGGCGGCTGTCATGGCACGTCCGCCCGATCTGCGCGTCCCGCCCCAGCAATGCCCGCGCCTCGGCAATCGATCCATCGGACTGCCCCAGATGCACTCCATCCGCCCCGCACGCCTTGGCCAGGTCGGCGCGATCGTTCAACAAAAACGCCACCCCATGCGCATCGCAGATCGGCAGCAAAACCTCCGCCGCCCGCAACACCACCTCGTCCGCCACATCCTTCAACCGCAACTGAAACGCCGCCACCGGGCCACCCCCCAGCGCCGCCTTCAACCCTTCGGCAAAGTCGGCCAGCACAATCGCCGGCGGCGACACCACATACAGCTGGCACGCCGGTCGAAACTGCTTGTCAAACCGCTCGCCAAAGCCCGGATCGAGCGGAACGCTGTCATCATCCATCGAAAAATCTATTCCTTGCCGAGGTAAATCGACACAATCTTGTCGAGCATCGCCAACGCCTCATCCCGCGGCCGCTGAAACGTGTTCCGCCCGATAATCGAACCATTGCCGCCACCATCACGAATGTCGCGCGCATCCTGGAACACTGCATCGGCGCCCTTGGCCGCCCCACCCGAAAACACCACGATCCGCCGTCCGGCAAAACACGCCTGCTTCACATGCGCCACCCGCTTGGCCTGCGTCGACCAATCGCCGTCCTCATACGCCTTGCGCGCATCCTTCTGCTCGATATGATCGGTCGGCAGCTTCACCTTGATGATATGCGCTCCCGCCAGCGCCGCCATGTGCGCCGCATAGGCCCCGACATCCAGCGCCAGTTCCCCTGCCTTGGAAATCTCCCCGCCGCGCGGATAGGACCAGATCACCGTCGCAATCCCCACCGCCTTGGCTTCCTGCGACAGCTCGCGAATTTCCTCCATCAACTCGAAAATATCGTCCGACCCCGGATAAATGGTAAACCCGATCGCCGAGCACCCCAGCCGCAACGCGTCATCCACCGTCCCCGTCACCGCCTGGTCAATCCTCGTCGACCAGCTGTTGGAGCTGTTCACCTTCAGAATCGTCGGAATCTGCCCGGCAAACGTGTCCGCCCCCGCCTCGATCATCCCCAACGGCGCCGCATAGGCACTCAACCCCGCATCAATCGCCAGCTGGAAATGATAATGCGGGTCATACGCCGCCGGATTGACCGCAAAACTCCGCGCCGGCCCATGCTCGAACCCCTGGTCCACCGGCAAGATCACCACCTTACCGGTGCCCCCCAGGCGCCCCTGCATCAGGATCCGCGCCAGATTGGCCTTGGTCCCCGGATTGTCGCTCTCGTAATTCGCCAGAATGGCACGAACTGCGGGCGTCATTGCTGTGGTCTGGGTCATGATGACACTCTCGGATTGCTAAAGGGAAAGCCATTCGCGCAAGGCTTGGTCAATACGCTGCATCGACCAGAGATCGACCGCACCGATAATTCCGCGTGTGCGATCCCGCCTGACGGACTGGACCTTGTCGACCTGTGCTTCGCTGTTGGCCTGCAAGCCGGTCGCGTCGCCAGCCGGCACGGGAACGCGGAACATCAGGCTGTGCTGCAACTGCGACGTCAACGGAATCACCGTCAAACTGCCGTGCGCCTCGCAAAATTCATTGGCTTGAACAACAACAGCCGGGCGCGGTTTGCCAGCGAAATCACCTGTTCCTGCAACTTTGATCACGTCACCCCGCCTCATCGCGGCGCGACTTCTGGCGCACTGCCAACGCCGGACGTGTCATCTTCCGCGCCCCACAGGTCAAAACCGCCGTCATCCCAGAAATCATCGTCGGCGGTACGCGGCAGTGCCGCCACAACAAGCGACTGTCGCCGACATTCGGCACGATAAGCCTCGTCATGGTCCTTGATGTATCGCCGCACCGCTTCGCGCGCGATGTCACTTTTTGTCCGACCATAAGCGTGCGCTACTGCTGCCAATTGCGCTTCCAGCTCCGGCTCGAGGCGAACGCCCAGCATGTCAGGACCTCAAAAAACTGCGTTAAACACGTTTAACGAAACCCGCCTTGTGCGTCAATCGCCGAAATGCTGCTCCGCCACCTGCACGAACAGCTCGAAAATGCTCTCGGCAATCTCGCTGGCCTCGGTCTCGGTCATCGTCGCCAGTGTATTGGCCACCGCCCCAACCTTGACCACGCCATTCTCGGCAATCGCCCCGGCCCGTGTCATCCGGTCGGTAATCTCGTTATAAATCATCCGCTCTTCGGGCGAAAATTCCTCGCCCTTCAGATCGCGAATCCCGCGAAACGCCTCGCCCACCCGCTCATGGATCGTGTCGGCGGACCGCGCCAGCTTCCACGCCGCCGGATACAGCTTCTCATACAGGCGATCAGTATCAACGGTCATTCCACACCCCTCATCAACGCTTCAACTCCGGGCAAAGGCTTGCCCTCCATCCACTCCAGAAAGGCACCGCCCGCCGTCGAAACATAGCTGAACTGCCCAGCCACCCCGGCATGGTTCAACGCCGCCACCGTATCGCCACCGCCCGCCACCGACACCAGCCCACCGCTCTGCGTTAACGCCCCGGCAATCCGCGCCAGCGCCACCGTCCCGGCATCGAACGGCGCCATCTCGAACGCCCCCAACGGCCCGTTCCAAACGACCGTCCGGCAGGTCTTCAACGCATCGCCCAACGCCTCGACCGCCGCCTCGCCCAGGTCCAAAATCATCTCATCCGCCGCCACCTCATGCACATTGCACGTCCGGTGCGGCGCATTGGCGGCAAATTCCCGCGTCACCACAACATCATAGGGCAAATGCACCGTGCACCCCGCCGACGCCGCCCTTGCCAAGATCTCCAGCACCGTCGGCGCCAGGTCATGCTCGCACAACGACTTGCCGACATCCACGCCCCGCGCCGCCAGAAACGTGTTCGCCATCCCGCCGCCAATCATTAAATGATCGACCTGCGTCACCAGGTGCGTCAACACATCCAGCTTGGACGACACTTTCGCCCCGCCAACCACCGCCGCTACCGGATGCTCCGGCTTCCCCAGCGCCCGTTCCAGCGCCAGCAATTCGGCCGCCATCGATCGCCCGGCAAACGCCGGCAACACATGCGCCAGCCCCTCGGTCGAAGCATGTGCCCGATGCGCCGCCGAAAACGCATCATTCACATAAAAATCGCCCAGCCTTGCCAGCTGCGCCACAAACGCCGGGTCATTGGCCTGTTCGCCGGCATGAAAACGCGTGTTCTCCAGCACCATCACCGCCCCCGGTGCGAGCCCCGCCACCGCCGCCTCAACTTCGGCGCCCACACAATCGCCAACAAACGCCACCGGCCGCCCCAGCACATCGGCCAGCGCCGGCGCCAGCGGCGCCATGGTGCACGACGCATCATAACCCTTGGGCCGCCCGAAATGCGACAACAGCAGCACTTTCGCCCCGCGATCCGACAGCGCCGCAATCGTCGGCACCGCCGCCGAAAGCCGCGTCGCATCGCTCACATAACCATCCGACATCGGCACATTCAGGTCGACGCGGACCAGCACGCGCTTGCCCGCCAGCTCCGGCATGTCATCGATGGTGGCAAATCCGGCCACGCTCAGAGCAACTTGCCCATCGCCACCGCGGTATCGGCCATGCGGTTCGAAAAACCCCATTCATTGTCATACCACGAAACCACCCGCACCAGATTGCCGCCGATCACCGTCGTCTCCAGAGAATCAACCGTCGACGACGCCTGGTTATGGTTCAAATCGATCGAAACCAGCGGCTCGTCGGTCCAATCCAGAATCCCCGCCAACGGCCCCGTGGTCGCCGCTGCCTTCAACACGGCATTCACTTCGTCCTTGGTCGTGTCGCGCGCCGCCACAAACGTCAGGTCGATCAGGCTGACATTCGGCGTCGGCACCCGCACCGCCGAACCATCCAGCTTGCCCTTCAATTGCGGCAACACCTCGCCCACCGCCCGAGCCGCGCCCGTCGTCGTCGGAATCATCGACAGCGCCGCCGCCCGCGACCGCCGCGGGTCCTCATGGATCTGGTCAAGGATCTTCTGGTCGTTGGTATAACTGTGGATCGTCGTCATCAGGCCCTTGGTCAGCCCGAATTCACGGTCCAGCACCATGGCGACAGGCGCCAGGCAATTGGTCGTGCACGAGGCGTTGGACACAATCTTGTGCGCGGCGGTCAACTGGTCATGGTTCACCCCGTAAACCACCGTCAGGTCGACGCCCTTGCCCGGCGCCGAAATCAGCACCCGCTTGGCACCCGCCTGCAAATGCAGCCCGGCCTTGGCGGCATCGGTAAAGAACCCGGTGCACTCCATGGCAATATCGACGCCCATCTCGCCATGCGGCAACTTTGCCGGGTCACGCTCGGCGGTCACCCGGATGCGGTGGCCGTCCACGACGATGTTGTCGCCATCCACCGTCACCGTGCCGGCAAACGTCCCATGCACCGAATCGCGCTTCAACAACCGCGCATTCGCCGCCGCATCGCCCAGGTCGTTGATCGCCACCACGACGATATCGTCGCGTTTGGCCTCCAATATGGCGCGCAAGACATTGCGCCCGATGCGCCCGAACCCGTTGATGGCGACCTTGATGGCCATGATAACCTTGTCCTTCTCTCAATTCTCTCATGCCAGCGAAGGCTGGCATCCAGTCGTGGCGCAAAACACCGACTATGAAACTTCCAACCGCGCCCGCACCCGTTCGGCCACCTGCGGGCCAGTCAAACCGAAATGTGCATACAGCGCCTCGATCGGCGCCGAAGCCCCAAAACTGTCCACCCCGATATTCAGGCCCTTGTTGCCAGTATAGCGCTGCCACCCCAGCGTCACCCCGGCCTCCACTGAAACAATCAACGCATCCTCGGGCAACACATCATCCCGATACGCCTCCGGCTGCGCATCGAACACCTCCCAGCACGGCATCGACACCACATCGCAGCCCACGCCGCCGGCTTCCAGCACATCCGCCGCCGCCATCGCCACTTCGACTTCGGACCCCGTCGCCAAAAACACCACCCGCCGCGCCGCCGCCGCACCGCGCAAGCGATACCCGCCCCGCGCTGTCAAATTCTCGCCGCCAACAACCCGCAACTGCGGCAGATTCTGCCGGCTCAGCGCCAGCACCGATGGCCGCGTCGCATCCGCCAGCGCCAACGCCCAGGCTTCTGCCGTCTCCACGGCATCGCACGGCCGATACACCGCGAGATTGGGAATCGCCCGCAACGACACCAGATGCTCGACCGGCTGGTGCGTCGGCCCATCCTCGCCCAACCCGATCGAATCATGAGTCAGCACATAAATCACCCGCACCTGCTGCAACGCCGACATCCGAATGGCATTGCGCATGTAATCGGAGAACACGAGGAACGTCCCGCCATAAGGAATCGCCCCGCCATGCAACGCAATGCCGTTCATCGCCGCTGCCATGCCAAACTCACGAATCCCGTAATAGACATAGCGCCCATCATAGGAATCCGCCGTAAACGGTTGTTGATCCTTGGTTTTCGTGTTGTTCGATCCTGTCAGATCGGCCGACCCGCCCAGCATCAACGGCGCCTGGGGATTGATCGCCCCCAACGCAATTTCCGATGCCTTGCGCGTCGCAATCTTCTGCGGCGCCGCAATCAACCCGGCGATATGCGCCTCCAGCGCCGCAATCGCTGCCGCCGGCACCTCGCCTGCCATCCGCGCAGTGAAATCTCCGGCCAGCGTCGATGCCGCCAACCGCGCATCCCATGCCGCACGCTCGCCCTCACACCGCATCCCGGCCGCCGCCCAATCCGCAGCAATGTCCGCCGGAATCACGAACGGCGCATGGTCCCAGCCCAATGCCGCCCGCGCCCCCTCGATCTCCTTCGCCCCCAGGGGCGACCCATGCGAGCCACTCGTCCCCGCCTTGGTCGGCGCCCCAAACCCGATCGTCGTCCGGCACGCAATCAACGATGGCCGCGAATCCGCCGCTGCCGCCGTCAAGGCCGCATCGACCGCGGCAAAATCATGCCCGTCGCACGCCACCACATGCCAACCCGCCGCCGCGAATCGCATCGCCGTGTCTTCCGACGTCGAAAGCGAAGTCGGGCCATCGATCGAAATCCGGTTGTCATCCCACAGGACATTCAACCGCCCCAGCTTCAAATGCCCTGCCAAACCAAGGGCTTCATGGCTGATGCCTTCCATCAGGCAGCCATCGCCGGCAATCACCCAGGTCCGGTGGTCCACCAAGTCGTCGCCGAACACCGCGTTCAGATGCCGCTCGGCCATCGCCATGCCGACCGCCGTCGCCAACCCCTGCCCCAACGGACCCGTGGTGGTCTCGATGCCCTCCAGCTCGAAATTCTCGGGATGTCCGGCACACGGGCTGCCCAACTGCCGGAAATTGCGGATGTCACCAATCGTCGGCCGCGCATACCCCGTCAGGTTCAGCAGCGCATAAATCAACATCGATCCATGGCCGGCAGACAAAACGAATCGGTCCCGGTCCGCCCATCGCGGCTGTTTCGGATCAAATTTCAGGTGTTTTGTGAAAAGCACCGTCGCTGCATCGGCCATCCCCATCGGCATGCCAGGATGCCCGGAATTGGCGGCTTCAACGGCATCCATCGCCAGGGCGCGAATGGCATTGGCCATGGAACGAAGGTCAGTCATCGTTAAAAAAGCCTGAAAAAACGAGCGAAAAACCGCCCTGCGCGATGCGCCGGCGAATCGCGGCGGACAATGGCCACGGCATTGCAAAGGCGTCAACCGCACCGTTGATGCACCGGCGCAACACTCCCCGAAACGATTGGCCATTAACGAAAATGGCACAATTGACGCAGGCTCACAAACTGCCTTACAACAAGCTTAGAAGCTACTGAACTCAAAGGGCCTGTTATCATCGATTCGTCCGCCATTGCCGAGCGTCTGGAGGGAGTGCTCGACCGTTTGGAGGCCGCACTTGCTGCGCGCGAGGCCGAAAATCTTCGTCTGCGCCGCATCGAAGCAGCCGCATTGTCAGCACTTTCGGACCTCGACGCGTTGATCGACGACGCGCCGCTCGCGCGCCAGGTCGGCTGATGGGACAGGTCGTCGTCGAAATCGGTGGCCGCAACTACCCATTGTCATGCCGCGACGGCGACGAATCGCATCTCACCCAACTCGCCGCCCATATCGCTGGCAAGGCGGATGGTCTCACCGGCTCTCTCGGCCCGATGAGCGAGCCGCGCCTGTTGCTGATGGCCGCGCTGATGGTCGCCGACGAACTCCACGACGCCCGCCGCGGCAAAAACCCCGATTGGAAGCCCGCAGCGGCCTCCGACGTCGCCGCTGCCCGCCTCGCCGCCCTCGTCACCCGCGCTGAGCGTCTCGCCGATAATCTCGGCGCCTAAACAACGCCGATAATCTCGGCGCTTAAACAACGCCCACACTCTCGGCACCTCAACACCACCGCTTGAGACTCGGCCCCGGAACGCCTATGTTCCCCACAGGCGGGTACTGCCCGGAACGAGCACCGAGCATCCCTGAGGCGATTCACTATCCTAGGGGGCTGGCCCTGGGCGGATCCTGGTCCGTCCTATCTGGCTCCCACCTGACGTAAACGGCGTCAGAGGATCTCTCCTGCAAACGACCCATGGTGGTCCCGCCGAACTGCTCTCGCTGCCCCGGACATACACCCTGACCGACACCAAACCCGCCCTGCGCCGCCACGTCCGCGCCCTGCGCGCCGCCTTTGTCGGCTCCCTGTCGCCCGCAGGTCGCGACGCGCACCAAAATGCCCTCGCCGCCATCGTCGCCGCCAGGGCCGCCCCCCTGCTCGCCGCCACCCGCCACCCCGCCAGCTACGCCGCCGTCGGCCCCGAAATTGATCCCGCTCACATCGAACGCCTGCTGAAATCCGTCGCCTTGCCCAGGATTTCCGGCAAGCACCTGTTCTTCCACATCGCTGCCAGGGCCGATCTCGTCCCCGGCTATGGCAACATCCCCGAACCCGCCGCCACCGCCCCCCTCATCACGCCCGATCTCCTCCTCGTGCCCCTCCTCGCCGCCACCCCGGATGGCACCCGCCTCGGCCAGGGCGGCGGCTTCTACGACCGTACCCTGCGCTCCCTGCGTGCCAACGCCCCCACAATCGCCATCGGCCTCGCCTGGGACGTGCAAATCACCGATGCCCTCCCGCTCGAACCCTGGGACGAACGCCTCGATTACATCGCGACACCAACGCGTCTGGTCGACTGCGCCAGCAATCGCTAGAGCGTCGATCAGCGCGGTACCGGCCCGCGCTCCCGCCCGGCCACCCGTTCAGGATAATTCCTTGGGTGGCCGGGCGGG
>JANPEP010000225.1:0-30545 GCA_031422995.1 Polymorphobacter sp.
GTGTCCACCGAAACCGGACTCGCCTTGCTGCTTGCGCCACCATTCGACGAAACGCCGCTCGATCCGGGCTATATCAAGGGCTATCCGCCCGGAATCCGTGAAAATGGCGGCCAATATACCCATGCAGCCTTGTGGTCGGTGATTGCGCTGGCGATGCTGGGTGAAGGCAACCAGGCAGGCGCGCTGCTGGCGATGCTGAACCCGATCAACCACAGCCTGACAGCATCTGAAATGCATCGTTACAAGGTCGAACCCTATGTGGTTGCTGCCGACATTTATTCGAGGCTGCCCAATATCGGGCGCGGTGGCTGGACCTGGTATACTGGCGCTGCCGGCTGGATGCAGCGTGCGGGCATCGAATATGTTCTGGGTGTGCGTATCGAGGGTGATGTTCTGATGGTCGATCCCTGCATCCCCGAGCATTGGCCAGGCTTTGAAATCAGCGTGCAGCATGGGGACTGTCGCTATCAGATCAAGGTCGAAAACCCCCATGGCGTCTGCCGCGGTATCGCAAGCGCCCAGGTTGATGGCGTTGCCATGCCAACCGGCCCGCTGCGGATCATGCGTCAACCCGGTGCAAAACACCACATTGTCGCGGTCGTCCTCGGTTTACCGCAAACCGGCTGACCAAAATCGCAGGTCGTGCGTTCAGGCATCAGGGTCGTTGCTTGAGAGTAGGTTGCGTCATGATTGTGTTTGAAATCGTCAAGGAGCCGTATGGCTGGGCAGTGCGCCGCGACAATTGCATGATGATGCCGGCAAGTTGCTGCGCCTCTGCCATTGCGGCGGCCGAACAGATGGTGACGGCTTTGAGCCGCCATGGCCAGCCGGCGCAATTGCGTTTCGCGGGTTCGATCATCGCTTAGCAATTGTGGCGGCGGAGCTCCCCGGCGTTCAGCACCATTGCTGCGCCGGGCGCGTAGCCCTGCTGCCTTGTTGCAACGAACAGCCGGTGTGTCCGGCGCGCATATCGGGAGAACAGCCATGGCGAGCGACAATGTATATGAGCAGAAAATCGGTCTCGGCGGTGAAACCCACCAGCAGGTGCCTGTCGGTGGACCCCATGCTGACGCTGATCTGCATCTGACCACCAACCAGGGCATCCGCATTTCGGATAACCAGAACAGCCTGAAATCCGGCACGCGCGGCCCGACGTTGCTGGAAGACTTTGTCCTGCGGGAGAAAATCTTCCACTTCGATCATGAGCGCATCCCCGAACGCATCGTCCACGCCCGCGGATCGGCCGCCCATGGCTATTTTGAAGCGACGGACGATATTTCAGACCTGACCAAGGCCGCGCTGTTCAAAAAGGGCCAGAAGACGCCGGTTTTTACCCGGTTCTCCACGGTCGCCGGCGGCGCAGGGTCGGTGGATACGCCGCGCGATGTGCGTGGTTTTGCCGTCAAATTCTATACCTCCGAAGGCAATTGGGACCTGGTGGGGAACAACATTCCGGTCTTCTTCATTCAGGATGCGATCAAATTTCCTGATCTTGTTCATTCGGTGAAGATGGAGGCCAACACCGGCTATCCACAGGCCGGCAGCGCGCATGACACGTTCTGGGACTGGGCGTCGTTGATGCCTGAAACCACCCATATGCTGATGTGGGCGATGTCGGACCGCACCATTCCGCGTTCGTTGCGCATGATGGAGGGCTTTGGCATTCACACCTTCCAGCTCATCAACCAAAGCGGCACGTCGACCTTTGTGAAGTTCCATTGGAAGCCAGGACTGGGGCTTCAGTCGACGCTGTGGGACGAGGCGCTCAAGCTTCAGGCCGCCGACAATGACTATCACCGCCGCGACCTGCACGAGGCGATTGCAAGTGGTGCGTTTCCGGAATGGCAGCTGGGTATCCAGGTTTTTGACCAGGCCTTTGCCGAAGCGCAGCCCTATGACGTTCTCGATGCGACCAAGCTGATTCCCGAGGAGGTGCTGCCGGTGCGGATCATCGGGCGCATGGTCCTCGATCGCAATCCGGACAATTTTTTCGCCGAAACCGAGCAGGCCGCTTATTGCCCGGCGAACATTGTGCCGGGGATCGATTTTTCCAATGATCCGCTGTTGCAGGGCCGGTTGTTTTCCTATCTCGATACCCAGAAATCGCGGCTTGGCACTGCGAATTTCCACCAGCTGCCGATCAACGCGCCAAAATGCCCGGTGATGAACTTTCAGCGTGACGGCCAGATGCAGATGAACGTGCCCAAAGGGCGCGGCAATTACGAACCCAACAGCCTGGCCGCGCATGGAGAAGATGGCGGACCCCGCGAATGCCCGGCCACCGGATTTGCCACAACGACCGCGGCAACGAACGCGGATGAACAGGGTGACAAGCTGCGGGTTCGCGCCGAACTGTTCGCCGATCACTATAGCCAGGCGCGGCTGTTCTGGATCTCGCTGACCGACAATGAGCGGGCGCATGTCGCCTCGTCGTTCACCTTCGAACTGTCGAAAGTCAGCCATCTGAATCAAGTGCCGCCGCGCATGATCGCCAATCTGCGCAATGTCGATGAAGGTCTTGCCAGGCGGGTCGCCGCTGGCCTGGGGGTTGCATTGCCACCCAAGGCAAAACCGGCGCGCGAACCGATCGACATGACCGCCAGCCCGGCGCTGTCCATCCAGCAAAACATGAAGTCGACACTGGAGGGCCGATCCATCGGAATTCTGTATGCCGACGGATCCGATGCCGGCGAGATCGATGCACTTGTTGCCGCGATTGAAAAGGCAAAGGGGCGTGCCGTGCTGGTTGCGCCCAAGGTAGCCGGCGCAAAGCTGGCCGATGGCGCATTGCGCAAGGCCGACGGCCAGTTGGCAGGCACGCCGTCGCAATTGTTCGATGCCATCGCGCTGGTGCTGTCTGCCGGGGGCGCCGCAAGCCTGGCCAAGGACAGCGCAGCGGTGGAATTCGTGACCAACGCCTTTGTGCATCTCAAGGCGATCGGCGCCAATGACGCCGCCCAGCCGCTGCTTGACAGGGCAGGGGTCTCGCCGGACGCAGGCATCACCGGGCTCGGCGCGGACTTCATCGAAGCGGCGAAGCGGCGATATTGGGATCGCGAGGCCACAGTGCGAACGCTGGCCTGAACCAGTGACCGCCCGATGCGGTGCAGAATATCAAAAGGGTGAAACGATGGAATTGACCGAGAGCAGAGACTTGCGCGGTGGCCGATCATGCTGGCTGGCCGATGACAGCAATACCGTGACATCCGATGCATTGCCGTTGGGGCGGGTCGACATTGCAATCGTTGGCGCCGGCGTGATGGGAGCGATGCTCGCCGAGCGATTGACATCCGAAGGGCGCAGCGTGGTGCTGCTCGATCGCCGCCCGCCAGCGCACGGCAGCACGGCGGCATCAACGGCGCTGGTGATGTGGGGCGCCGATGTGCCGCTTTCGCATCTCGCCAACAGTATCGGCGCTGACGAGGCAGCGCGGCGGTGGCGCCGCGTGTATGTCGCAGTCAGAAACCTTGCCGAACGGATCGATCGTGCTGGCATCGAATGCGGCCGGATCGAGCGCCCCGAACTCTATCTCGCGGGGACGCTGCTCGATGAGGACGCGCTGCGCGCCGAAGGGGACGCCCGGCGCCTGGCGGGGCTTCCGTCAAGCTATCTCGATGCGACAGCCGTAGCGACGCGTTTTGACATCACGCCCCGCGCGGCGCTGTTGTCTGGCGGCAGCTATGAGGTTGATCCGGTCAAGCTGACGCTCGGCTTGCTTCAGCGCGCCCGGCAACACGGGGCAACCGCCTGTTTCCCGGTCGATGTGGTCGGCATCGAGGCCGGCGACAATGGCATCACCCTTCGCACAGCCGATGGCCGCTCGGTCGCTGCGGACCAGGTCATCCTGGCGACAGGCTATGAGCGGTCAACCTGGTTCTTGCCACCGGCGTTCACCATCGGGTCGAGCTATGCGATTGCCACCCGGACCGGGCAGGCATCGTTATGGCGGGAAAACGCGATGATCTGGGAGGCGTCCACCCCCTATCTTTACACCAGGGCGACTGCGGACGGCCGGGTCATCGCCGGCGGCGAGGACGAGGATTTCGCCGATGCCCAGCAGCGTGATGCGCTTATCGGCAGCAAAAGCGGCACCATCTCCGCCAAGCTGGCTTCAATGATCGACGTCGACGCCATCGAGGTCGATTGCGCCTGGGCTGCGGCCTTTGGTTCCTCGCCAGACGGGTTGCCGGCTATCGGCCGCGCCGCCAACCACGAAAGGCTATGGCTGGCCAGCGGGTTCGGCGGCAACGGCGTCACCTTCGCCGCGCTTGGCACAGAGCTGATCGCAGCAGAACTGGCCGGGCAAGCTGATCCCGATGCGTCATGCTTTAGCCCGTACAGGTTCAATGCCACTGTTCATGCATGAGCAGGGTTCGACCTCGAGCGCGTTCAAGCGCCGGTCATGGTTCCGGTGACGCGCGCCGTGTCGAGCAGGCGGATGGTGGAACTGGCCTTGGCGAGGACCTTGCCGGCGGCGTCTAGCAAGCGGCCTTCGGTGAACCAGCTGCGGCCCTTGCCGCTTTCGATCCAGCCTTCGGCGATGACGAGGCCGGGGTTGGTGGGCGCGAAATAGCTGATCTTCAGCTCCAGCGACATCGGCACCAGGCCGGGGCCGCACGAGGCGATGACGGCGTGCGCCATGGCAGCATCAATCCAGCCAGCGACAAAGCCGCCCTGCGCCACGCCGCCGGAATGGCACATGTGCAGGCCACAACGATATTCGATGCTGGCATGGCCGGGTTCGAGGCGGATTATGCGCTGTTGACCGAGAGTGGCGAGCAGGCCGTCGATGGCGGGCGTGGTAGTGAGGGTCATATGGGGCTTTCGGTGGAGCTGTGGCAGGCGGGGCAGCAGACGCAATGGATTGCCGACATCAGATTGTCACGCACTACATATAGAGGCTCGCCATCTGAAGCAGATGGAAAGCCAAGGGCATGGCAAGTCTTCCGCTGGTGGCGTTCGAGGATGCAGATTTTGCGGAGGTTGCGCTCGACCTGCCGCCGCCGGGGATGCGGCGGCATTGGGAGCATGACGACGACAGGACGCCGCGCGGCAAGTTGAAGTTCCGAACGGTGTGGATCAGCGATACACATCTGGGCACCGCCGGTTGCAACGCCGAATTGCTCCATGACTTCCTGCATTCGATCAAGCCCGAGACGTTGTACCTGGTGGGGGACATCATCGATGGCTGGCGGTTGAAGCGCGGCTGGTACTGGCCGCCGCGGCATAACGACATCATCCGCCGGGTGCTGAAGCTGGCCAACAAGGGCACGCGGGTGGTGTATATCCCCGGCAATCATGACGAGGCGTTGCGCGATTATACCGGGCTGGCGTTCGGGGGGGTCGAGGTGTTGGCGGAGGCCATACACGTTACCGCCGACGGCAAGCGGCTGCTGGTTTTGCACGGCGACGAGTTTGATGGGGTGGTGCTGTATGCGCGCTGGTTGGCGTTTCTGGGGGACGTTGGATATTCGCTGCTGCTGCGGTTGAACGTGCACTTCAACGCGGTGCGACGGCGGTTGGGCCTGCCGTATTGGTCGCTGTCCGCCTATATCAAGCACCGGGTGAAGAACGCCGTGGCGTTCATTTCGCATTTCGAGGAGGTGGTGGCCCATGCAGCGCGCGAGCGTGGAGTGGATGGCGTGGTGTGCGGCCATATCCATTCGGCCGAAATCCGCGATTTTGGCGGCGTTGTGTATATGAACGACGGCGATTGGGTGGAAAGCTGTACGGCGCTGGTCGAGCATGCCGATGGCCGTATCGAGATTCTCGATTGGGCAGCGAGGACGGCGGCGTTGCGCGCAGCGAGCGAAATGGTGCCTGCCTGATGCGGATTACCATGGTTTCGGATGCCTGGATGCCGCAGGTCAATGGCGTGGTCCGCACGCTGTCGATGGTGATCGACCTGGCCCGGGCACGGGGGCATCGGGTGCAGGTGATCACGCCCGATGGCTTTCGATCGGTGTCGATGCCGAGTTATCCCGAAATTCGGTTGGCGCTGACAACGCGGCGCAAGATTGCAGCCTTGATTGCCGGGTTTGACCCGGAGGCGGTCCATATCGCCACCGAAGGCCCGCTCGGCTGGCTGGCGCGCGCCTGGTGCATCCGCAACAATGTACCGTTCACCACGAGTTTTCACACGCGGTTTCCGGACTATGTGGCGGCGCGCACCGGGCTGCCGCCGCGGCCGTTCTGGCGGGTGCTGGAGCGGTTTCACCGGCCGGCGCGGCATGTGCTGGTGGCGACGCCGCGATTGGCGGCGGAACTGGCACAGCATGGATTGGTGCGGACATTGCCTTGGACGCGCGGGGTTGATCTGGGGTTGTTTGTGCCGGGCCGGACGGCACACCCGCTGTTTGCCGAATTGCCGCGGCCGATTGCGCTGCATGTGGGCCGGGTGGCGGTGGAGAAGAATATCGAGGCGTTCCTGGCGGCGGAATGGGTGGGTAGCAAGGTGGTGGTGGGGGATGGCCCGGCGCTGGATACGTTGCGCGAACGGTATCCAGAGGCATATTTCCTGGGCAGCCTGCACGGTGAAGCGCTGGCGTCGACCTATGTCGGGGCCGATATCGCGGTGTTTGCCAGTCGGACGGATACGTTCGGGCTGGTGATTATCGAGGCGCTGGCGTGCGGGACGCCGGTTGCGGGATATCCGGTGGCGGGACCACTCGATATTCTGGGGCTGGATGGCAGGGTGGACGGGGTGCGGGTTGGCGGCGTGGATGCGGACCTGGCAGTGGCCATGCGGCAGGCCTTGGCGGCGCGGCGGGCGGATTGCGCGCGTTATGGTGCCGGGTTCAGTTGGGAACGGTCTTGCGACCAGTTTCTGGCGGCGCTGGCGGCGGTGGAGGTTGCCGATCTGGCGGCATGAGGGTCAGGCCAGCATCTTGAGGCGGCCATCCATGGCCAATTGGGTGCGGCTTTCGAGGCCCATCTTGGCATAGACATTGTGCAGATGCATTTTCACCGTGCCTTCGGAAATGCCAAGCCGATCGGCGATGCTGCGGTTGCGTTGGCCGGTGGCGACGAGCTTTGCAACATCACGTTCGCGGGGCGTGAGACGGCCTGCGCCGCCGATGATATGGGCGCGATCAAGGGCGTGGGCCATGGCGCGGCGATCAAACCACTGGCTGCCGGCAATGACCGTTGTCAGGCAGTGATCGAGGCCGGTTGCGGCTTGCGATTTGAGCACCAGGCCGTCGATGCCGGATTCAATGACATGAGACAAAGCCGGGTGATCGGCATCGGGCGCCATGACGATGATTGGCACGCGCTGCCGGCGTTGGCGAAGCAGCGCGACCAGGGCGGACGGGGACGGATCGGCGAAATCGATATCGATGACGGCAACGTCGATGCCGCCGGAAAGGATGGCGGTTTCAGCGGCGGCGCCGGTGTAGACGCATGCCGCAACATGATGGCCGGCGGCGCCAAGCAACGACGCCAGCCCAGCGGCGACAAGCGGCTGGGGATCGCCAAGCAGAAGCTTTGCCCGGAAACTGTCTCTCGCGCCGCCCATGTCACCCGAATGCATCGACCCTGACCTTTTGATATGAAGCATTTACGACAGGCGCAGGGTTTCGGTTGCACCCTGCTTCCCAATGCTTGCCGAGGCGGTGGCTGCGGCCTAGCTTGACGATGATTTTGAGGGGAGCTTTGATGCGTTGGAAATTTGGTTTGCTGGCGGCAATGCTGGCGTCATCGGCGCCGGTGCTGGCCGAAACCGTGGTGTTTTCGGCGGCGCGCATGATCGATGTTGTGGGCGGGCGAGTGATCGACAATCCGGTGGTGGTTGTGGATGGCGGACGCATAACGGCCATGGGTGCGGCGGGGAGCGTGGCGGTGCCAGCAGGCGCAAGGCGGATTGATCTGCCGGGGCTGACGCTGTTGCCGGGGTTGATCGACATGCATGTCCATTTGACCGGGGACCCGACGATCAGCGGGTATCGCGGGCTGGAGCATGTGCAGAGCTTCAACACCGTGCTGGGGGTGAAACATGCCAAGGTGACGCTCGATGCCGGGTTCACGACGGTGCGCAATGTCGGGTCGGGCAATCTGGATGACGTCGGGCTGAAGCAGGCGATCGATGGCGGTTATGTGCCGGGCCCGCGGATTGTTCCGGCAACCTATGCCATTGGCGCCACGGGCGGGCATTGCGATGTAACGGAGCTGCCGCCGGATATCCGTGTCGATACGCCGGGGGTGGCGGACGGACCGGATGCTATTCGCGCCAAGGTGCGGCAGCTGCGCAAGATGGGGGCGGAGGTCATCAAATTCTGCGGTACCGGCGGGGTGTTTTCAAAGACCGATAGCGTGGGTGGGCAACAGTATAGCCAGGCGGAAATGGATGCGCTGGTCACCGAAGCGCATATGCTGGGGATGAAGGTGGCGGTGCACGCGCATGGCACCGAGGGGATCAACACGGCGTTGCGGGCGGGGGTGGACACAATCGAACACGCCAGCCTGGCGGATGACGAGAGCTTTGCGCTGGCGAAGAAGAATGGCGCCTGGTTTTCGATGGATATCTATGACGACGATTACATCCTGGCCGAGGGGGCGAAGAACGGTGTGTTTGCCGAGAGCCTGGAGAAGGAGCGGGCGATCGGGTTGAAGCAGCGGCAGACGTTCCAGCGATCGGTGAAGGCCGGGGTGCGGCATGTGTTCGGGACCGATGCCGGTGTGTATCCGCATGGCAATAATGCCCTGCAATTCAGCAAGATGGTCGAATGGGGGATGACCCCGATGCAGGCCATTCAGGCAGCGACGGTGAATGCCGGGGAGGCGCTGGGGCGCGCTGCCGACGTCGGGGCGATTGCGGTGGGGCGTTATGGCGACATGATTGCTGTGGCGGGTGATCCGTTGGCGGATGTGGCGGTGCTGCGGACGGTGGCGGTGGTCATCAAGGGCGGCGTTGTCGTGAAGGACATTCGTTAGATCATGCCGAAATGGTTGAGCGGACTGCTGGTTCTTTTTGGAATCGTGGCGGTAATTTTTGTCGGATTGGCGAGTTGGGACAATCTGACGGCGCATGGTTCTGTGGCCGATCCGGTGCGCAAGCATGATGTGCGGATCGTGCGCGACAGTTTCGGGGTGCCGCATATTTTCGGCAAGACCGATGCCGATGTCGCCTATGGGCTGGCGATTGCTCATGCCGAGGATGATTTTCGCAACCTGGAGGATGTGGTTGCCGCGGTGCGTGGCCGGGGTGGCGCCATATCGGGGCGCGACGGGGCGAAGTTCGACTTTGCGGGAGCGTTTCTCGGGGCGAACGACATTGCAGCGCGGGGCTATGGCGGGTTGTCGGCGGGGACGCGCGCGGTGCTCGAGGGGTATGCGCAGGGATTGAACGATTATGCGGCCAAGCATCCGGCCGAGCAGCGGCTGCGCGGGCTGTTCCCGATCAATGGCCGGGACATTGTGGCGGGCTTCATGTTGCGGTCGCCGTTCTTTTTCGGGCTCGACCGGCCATTGGGGGCGTTGATCGAGGGCAAGCTGCCGCCGCGCGATGCCGGGCCGCCCGACGAGCGTGGGTCGAACGCCTTTGCCATCGCGGGGCGGCGGTCGAGCGATGGGGTGACGCGGTTGATCGTCAATTCGCACCAGCCCTGGGAGGGCGGGGTGAGCTGGTGGGAAGTCGTTGTCCATTCGGAGGAGGGGTGGGATTTTGCCGGGGCGCTGTTTCCGGGTGCGCCCTATCCGTTGCTGGGGCACAACAAGGCGCTGGGGTGGACCAATACCGTCAACCGGCCGGACTTGATCGATACCTATCGGCTGGTGATGAATGACGCGGGCGACCGGTATCGTTTTGACGGGAAATGGTTGCCGCTGGAGAAATCGCGGGTGTGGTTGCGGGTCAAGTTCGGGCCGTTGACTTTGCCGATCCCGCGGACGCTGTATCGATCGGTGCACGGGCCGGTGATCAAGAACGACATGGGGGCGTTTGCGCTGCGTTATGCCGGGATCGGCGATGTGCGACAGGTGGAGCAATATTACCGGCTGAACAAGGCGCGGGATTTTGCCGAGTGGCGCAAGGTGATGGCGATGCAGGCGATCAGCGGCACCAACTTCATCTATGCCGATGCCAAGGGGCATATCGGCATGTTCTATAATGCGCGGTTCCCGCTGCGCGCCAAGGGGTATGACTGGAAGGGCGTGGTGCCGGGGGAGACGTCGCAGACGCTGTGGAAGGCCTATTACCCCTGGGCGGCCGATCCGATGGTTGTTGATCCTGCGTCGGGATGGGTGGCGAACAGCAACAACAATCCGTTTTTGAGCACGGCGCCGGCGGACGAGCCCAAGCCCGAAGCGTTTCCGGCGGAGATGGGGGTCGAGACGTTCGTGACCAACCGGGCGCTGCGGTATCAGGCGCTGTTCGCCGGGCTGGGAGACAAGCCGATTTCGCGGGGCGACCTGCTGCGCATCAAGTTCGACAAGGGCTATGACAAGGCCGGGTGGGCGGGTGCCTGGTATCGCGAGGCGATGGCGCTCGACACGTCCAAGGCGCCCGACCTGGCGGCGGCACAGAAGCTGATTGGCAGCTGGGACTGGACGCTGGATTGCAAGGGGCCGGCCGATACGCTGGTGACGACGGCCTTTGCCCAGGCGGCGCGCTATGCCTACCTCAACAAGCCCCGGCCCGATACGGCGGCGGCGTTGCGTGAGGCGGTGGATTTGCTGATGATGCGTTTCGGGCGGATCGATGTGCCGCTGGGGGATTTCCAGCGGTTGCGGCGCGGCAAGATCGATCTGCCGGTCTGCGGCGGGCCCGAGGCGTTGCGCGCCATCATCGGCGAGATTGCGCCCGATGGCCGGCGGGTGGGCAACAATGGCGATGGCTTTATCATGTTGATTGAATGGACCCCTGATGGCCGGGTGACGTCGCGCAGTGTGCACCAGTTCGGGGCGGCGACGATCCGGACGATGTCGCCGCATTATGCCGACCAATCGGCATTGTTTGCACGGCAGGCGTGGAAGCCGGTGTGGTTCGACGTGGCGGCGTTGCAGGGCCATGTGGAGGCGGAAAGCCGGCCTTGATGGCGTGAAGCCGTGACGCCCTGACAATTGCGGTCTTGCCTTTGGTTTTCCAGAGGTTAGCGTGCAGCGGGTCGAACATTCGGGGGATTGTGCGTGGTGATTCAGCGCCTGTTGATTGTGCTTGGGATTTTTGCGGCCGCTGTGCCGGTGACGGCAGCCGATATTGCCGGGCTGGCGGCCGAATATGGCGCGCGCGAGGCGGCCTGGCGGATGCGATTGTCGCCGAGTGGCGACAAGGTGCTGTATTTCACCGCGGCGCGGTCGCAGGGAACGGCGGTGGTTGTTGCCGATGTGGCGACCGGTGCGACCACGGTGATCCTTTCATCCGAAAAGGCCACGGTCGTTCCCTATGATTGTGACTGGAAAAGCGAGAAGCGCGTCATCTGCTCGATCTATCTGATCCGCGAGATGGCGGCTTCCGAAATGTCCTTCCGCCGCAGCCTATCGATCGCCGTCGACGGGTCGAGCCGCATCGAGTTGGGCCAGCGGGTGACCGACCGGACCGTTGGTATCGATCAGCGCGGCGCCAGCGTCATAGACTGGCTGCCCGATGACCCTGATCATGTCCTGATGGCGGTCAACATGGCGCAGGAGAGCAATATCGGGTCGAATATTTCGGCCAAGGCTGGCGGACTTTCGGTCCAGCGGGTCGATGTCAACAGCGGGCGCATGACGCCGGTGGAGCGCGCCAATCCGGCGGCGACGGCGTTTGATTCCGATAACCAGGGGCGGGTGCGCTTCCTTGCTACCACCGATCGCACGGCCACCGGCTATATCCGTGACAGCATCCGATATTTCACGCGCGGCAAGGCTGGCGGCGACTGGCGGCCATTGGCGCGTGACACGATAAGCGGGCTTTCCGCCTATACATTCCTGGGGTTCGATGAGAGCGGCGACAGCATCTTGGCGGCGCGTGATCGCAATGGCCGGGCGGCACTGTTCCGCGATGCCGTTGAGCCGGGCGGCGCCAGCGAATTGTTGTTTGCCCATCCAACGGTCGATGTCGACGGGGTGTTGCGCATCGGCAAGATGCGGCGTCCGGTAGCCGCGATCTACACCACCGATTCGACGGAATATGCGTTTTTCGACAAGGTGCTGGAAAAGCGCAGCAAGGCGCTTTCATCGGCACTTGCGGGCAAGCCACCGGTCTACATCCTCGATGAAAGCTGGGACGGAAAACGCAATCTGGTGTTTGCCGGCGGGGTCAGTGATCCGGGCACATTTTACCGCTTCGACACGACGACCAAGCAGCTAGCGGCGTTGATGCCGGTGCGGCCGGCGGTGTCGAACCGCCCGGCGGCCGTCCAGAGCAGCGTGCGGTACAAGGCCGCCGATGGTGTTGAAATTCCGGCCTATCTGACCATACCGCCAGGTCCCGCCATGGCCAATCGACCGGCGATCGTCATGCCGCACGGTGGGCCATCTTCACGCGACCAGCTTGGCTTTGACTGGCTGGCGCAGTATTTTGCGCAGCTCGGCTATGTCGTGCTGCAACCCAATTTTCGCGGCTCGGCGGGGTATGGCGAGGCCTGGTATGCCAAAAATGGTTTCAAGAGTTGGGAGACCGCAATCGGCGATGTGAACGCGGGGGCGAAGTGGCTGGTATCGCAAGGCATCGCTGACCCACAAAAGCTGGTCATCTTTGGCTGGAGTTATGGCGGCTATGCGGCATTGCAGGCCAATGTGGTGGAGCCGGCGCTGTACAAGGCGGTCATCGCGGTGGCGCCAGTGACCGACCTTGCCCAGATGAAACGCGAGGCGGAGCGTTACAGCAACTATCCGGCCATCGCCAACGAGATCGGCAGCGGGCCGCATATTGCTGCCGGGTCGCCAGCGCAGAATGCCGAGCGCTTTGTCGCGCCGGTATTGATGTTCCATGGTGACCGGGACCAGAATGTCGACATCGAACAGGCGCGGACGATGGATTCGGCGCTGGGAAGGGCCGGCAAGTCGCACCGGTTGGTGGTTTATCCGGGGTTGGCGCACAGTCTGGACGACAGTGGTGCGCGCACCGACATGTTGAAGCAAAGTGGGGAATTTCTGGCGAAGGCGATCGGGGGATAGGGGCGCCAGCCGTTGCCGCTTTCCACAATGCAGCGGCCATGTTAGCCAAGCATCATGCCGAACCGGGTCGCCCAATTGCTGCGTGAACGGTATGACGGGTTCACCGTTTCCGAGCGGATGATCGCCGGCTGGCTGCTCGACAATATGGCGACGATACCGTTCGAGACGGCAGCGTCGATTGGCCAGCGGGTCGGGGTTTCAGCGATGACCGTGGGGCGCTTCCTGAAATCGCTGGGTTATGTCCGGCTGTCGGCGTTGAAGGATGATTTGCGCGGTGATCTGGGCGATGCGCCATGGTTGATCGCGCCGGCGGCGGGATCGGGGCCGGATTCGCGATTGAAGGCCGAAACGGCGGCGATTGCCGATGTATACCGGCTGGCGGAAACCCCGGAATGGGCGGCGGTGGTGCGTTTGCTGGCGTGTGCCGGAACAGTGGTTGTGGCCGGGTTCCAGACCGAACGCGGGCTGGCGGCAGGGTTTGCGCATCATCTTGGCTATGTGCGGCCGGGGGTGCGCAGCCTGGATGCCGGAACGGGGCTGTATGCCGAAATGGAGGAAGCCGGGCCGGGCGATGCGTTGGTGCTGGTCGATTTGCGGCGGTATTCGCGGCATTTCCGTTTGCTGGCCGAACATGCGGTAGCGCGCGGCGTGCCGGTGGTGGTGGTGACCGATCCCTATTGCCCCTGGGCGCGCGATCTGACGCCGCATATCCTGTCTGCCGAAGTCAGCCTGGGGCATTTCTGGGACATGAATACGGCGCTTGCGTCGTTGCTCAACCTGTTGGTCGATGGCGTGGTGCAGGCGATCGGGGCAGAGAAAGTCCATTCACGGTTGGCGATGCTGTCCGAACGCTATGACGAGTTCGTCGGGTTTCAGCAGCGCGGCGCCAATAGCGCAGCGCGCGGGAAATAAACGGCGCTTCGCGCGGGAAATAGATGCCGCTTCGCGCGGGAAATAAACGCCGCTGGGTTGGCTTCAGGCCGGATTGAACACCGTGCTGCCGGGCCGCAGGAACAGGTTTGACAGGGGTTCGGAGCTGGGCACCGGTGTTTCGGTAACGCGGTCGGACTGGCTGCGCCAGCGACCGATGGTGCGATCAAGCGCTTCGGATTCGCCGCCCACATCGGTCCAGAGCTGACTGAACAACGGGTCGTCGGAGCGCGGCCGCAGATCTGGCGCCAGATTGTCAAAGCGCACCCGAACCGGTATGGCGACGCCTTCGCCGGATACGATGCTTTCGCCGCGACGCAGCGCCGGGATGGCATCCAGAAAGCTGCGGCCACCCTCGGGCATGGCGTTGCGGATGCAGGTCTGGTCACGTTCATTGTTGAGGCGCATCGAGATAATGGTGCCGCATTGCGACAGCACGCCTTCGGCAAGATCGGACGGGCGCTGCGTCACGAGGCCGAGGGCGACGCCGTATTTGCGGCCTTCCTTGGCGATGCGTTCCAGGATCTTGCGGACGGCGGAATTGGCGGCGACCCTTTCAGATGGGACATAGTGATGGGCTTCCTCGCAGACGAGGAGGACCGGGCGCTGGCGTTCGGTGCGGGCCCAGATGGCGTGATCCATGATGATGCGGGCGACCAGTGCAACGACGACGGCGATGATATCGGAAGGGACGCCCGACAGATCGAGGATGGAGATGGGTTTGCCGGCAGACGGGAGGCGCAGGATGCGGACGAGAAAGTCCTTCATCCCATCATTGGCCAGTGCGTGGTTGAACATGAAGGAATAGCGCGAATCGCGCAGGATTTCCTCGGCGCGGTTTTTCAGGCGGACATAGCGGGCAATTTCGTTGCTGTTGCTGAGCTTGCCCATCTGGGCATTGAGCGCGCTGAGCAGATCGGCAAGGAGATAGGGAATCGGGCTGTCGACGGTGAGCGAGACATAGCTGCTGGCAAGATCATTCTTGGTTCGGGCCTGGAGGATGCACTGCGCCAGAATGGCCTTGTCGAGTTCGCGTTCGACGCCTTCGCTGGTGATGAAGACCTCGCAATGTTCCTCGAAATTCATCAGCCAATAGGGCAGGTTGAGATTATCGACATTGAAGGTCATGCCGTTCACCGGGAACGCCGCAGCATATTCGCCATGGGGATCGAGGACGACGACATGGCCATCGGGTGCCTTGGCGATGATGCGGTGGAGGACGAGCGCGGTTGCGGTGGATTTGCCGGAGCCTGTTGATCCCACAATGGCGAAATGTTTGCCAAGGAAGGAATCGATGAGCAGCGAGGCGCGGACATCGCTGGTGGGATAGACATTGCCGATTTCGATGTGCGGCGTGTCTGCAGCGCCGAACAATTGCACCAGGTCGTGATGATTGACGGCGGCGACATCGGCGCCGGCGCGGGGGTAACGCGTGATGCCGCGCCGGAAGTCACGCAGCGAGCCATCGGGTGTCTCATCGCCTTCGCCAAGGAAATCGATGCGGGCGAGGATGGCGCCGCCATCGGCCGTGTCGATGCGGGTTTCGCGAACATTGCCGAGCAGCCACATGGTGTCGACGTTGATTTTTATCTGGCTGCCGACGGCGCCCGACAGCGCCAGCGCGGCATCGGGATGGCCTTGCAGCTGTTCAAGGGCGCTGCGATCGATGCGTACGAGGGCGTTGGCAAAGCCGACATCCTCAACTTTACCGATAACGATCTTTTGCTGCACCTTGCCCCCCAGTAGAATTGCGGCCGGGTATTTATGGCGACGTTGGCGCCGCGAAGCAACAAATCAGCCGAGCGGCGGGTGTTCGTCGCGGTTGGCGGGCGAGAACAGGGCCTGGGAAGGCCAGTCACGGGGCAGGGGGGCGGTGATGGCGAGCGGGGCAGCCTCGTCATACGGCAGCGTGATGGCGCGGGCGTGGAGGCGCATGGGGCCCCCGCCGGCCGCTTTGCCGGCAAGCCCAAGGCGACCGTCGCCGTACACGGGGTCGCCGATGATCGGGTGCCCCATCGAGGCAGCATGGACGCGCAATTGGTGGGTGCGGCCGGTTTCGGGGCGGAACTCCACCAGGCGCGCGGCGCGGTCGATGACCTGCCAATGGGTGACGGCGCGCTTGCCACGCTTGTCGATGACCATGCGCCAGCCGGCTTCGGCGCTGGAAATCTTGAGGAGCGGGGCATCGATGGTGCCGCTGTCAGCCTCGGGCAGGGTGTCGAGCACGGCCCAATAGAGTTTGTGGACCTGGCCGGCTTCGAACAGGGCGGAGACGCGCTTGATGGCCTTTGGGTGGCGGGCGATGACGAGGCAGCCCGAAGTGTCACGATCGAGGCGATGAGCCATGACGGGCAGGCGTTGGTTGCCAAAAGCCAGATCGGGCAGGAAATCTTCAAGGCTGTCAGGGGTTTTGGGGCCGGGGTGGACGGCCATGCCGGCGGGTTTATCGATGATGACGAGGTGGGTGTCGCGGTGGAGCAGCGCGAACGGCATACCTGCGAGGCGGAGGGGGAAAATGTCGGTCATGCGCCTCCCATAGAGCGGAAATGGCACCGGGAGTTAATCATTCCGCGCTGCCGCCGATATCTGGCTCACGGCGCCCCGTGACCTCACGGCAGCCGGGGAACCGAACCGGGAGTTGAAAACATGACGGTGATCAATACCAATATTTCCGCACTGACGGCGCAGCAGGGCCAGCGCACTTCGCAAATGGGCCTGGCGATGGCGATGGAGCGGCTGTCGACCGGGCAACGCATCAATTCGGCCAAGGACGATGCCGCGGGGTTGGCAATTTCGCAGCGCATGACGGCGGATGTGCGCGGTCTGGCCGTGGCGATCCGCAATGCCAACGACGGCATGAGCCTGGCGCAGACGGCGGAAAGCGCGATGGGCGAAGTGACCAACATGTTGCAGCGCATGCGCGAACTTTCGGTGCAGGCAAGCAACGGCACGGTGACTGGCGATGATCGCAAGGCGTTGCAGGCCGAAGTCAAGCAATTGACCAGCGAGATCGACAGCATCGGCGCGCGGACCAATTTCAACGGCATCAAGCTGCTGGATGGATCGGCAAAGAATGTGTTGTTGCAGACCGGCAGCCGCGCCGGCGAGACGGTGAAGTTCGACATCGGGTCGTCACGCGCTGCCGATCTGGGCACCGGTGCCACTGCGGCGCTTTCGGCCAGCGGGGCGTTCGAGGCGACAAGCACCAACCTTTCGGCGAACCAGTCGTTGATTGCGTCGGACCTGCTGATCAACAACGTCAACATTGGCGCGTCGTCATCGGATGATGACAGCGTTTCGTCGGGTGAAAAGGCTGCATCGGCGCTGGCCAAGGTGGCGGCGATCAATCGTGCGACGGCGCAGACCGGGGTGTCGGCAGTGGTCGGCAAGACGGTGATGGCGGGCTCGGCGATGACGGCGGCGGCGTTGACCGGCACGGTGACTATCAACGGCAAGACGACAGCTTCGATCACCACGACGACAAGTGCTGCGGCCAATCGCACGCTGGTTGCCGATGCGATCAACGCCATTGCCGGGCAGACGGGGGTGCGCGCCATTGATACGGGCGATGACCTGGCCGGGATTCGGCTGGAGGCTGCCGATGGCCGCAACGTCATCACCAGCTTCACCACCCTGACGGCGGCGACCACCGGCGTGAAGGCCGGGGCGCAATCGGGCAGTTTCAACCTGGTGTCAAACAACGGCAACCCGATCGAGATCAGCTCCACCAGTGCCGGGCGGGTGTCGCGGTCGGGCTTGCAGGTGGGCACCTATGAACGCGGCATTTCGGGGGTGACGACCGACCGCCGGGCCGTAGCCACCAACGCTGCGGCAGCCAACGCGCTGAATTCGGGGGACCTGAAGATCAATGGCTTTGCCATTCGGGGCGCCACCGCCGATGACGATACTTTTTCGGACGACAGCGCGCTTTCGTCGAAAAAAGCGGCATCGGCGATTGCCATTGCGGCAGCGATCAACGCATCGACCAAGGACACCAGTGTGAGTGCCAGGGCCAATTCGCTGACACTGGACGGATCGGCGCCGACGACGGTCATCGGCACTACCGCGACCGCCACGCTGGCAATCAACGGCGTGCAGATCGACATCACGCTGGATCAGAATGATACGGCGCAGGCAACCCGCGAGAATGTGGCGCGGGAGATCAACAAATACAGCGGCCTGACGGGCGTGGTTGCCTCGGACAGTGGCAAGGGCGGACTGTCGCTGACGGCGGCCGATGGCCGCAACATCGCAGTGGCGTTCGACAGCGATGAAGCCGCCAGCGCCGCCAACTTTGGCCTGGGCAACGTCACCATTCGCGGTACCAACACCGCCTATACGGTGCAGGGACTGACCGATCCGACCGACTTTTCGGCCGATACCGTTCAGACAGCTTATGCCACCGTGTCACTGTCATCCTCCAAGGGCATCAAGGTCGATGCCGGGACTTTGGCCTATGGCACGGCATCGAACTTTACCAAGCTGGGGTTCGAGGAGAATAAATATGGCTCGGATGATGGTGGCTTGAAGGTGGCGGACATCGATCTGTCGACCCAGGAGGGGGCAGTCGCGGCGCTGGATTCGATCGATCAGGCGCTCAACACCATCAACCTTGACCGGGCCAATCTGGGTGCCGTGCAGAACCGGCTGGAAGCGACGGTGAACAATCTGTCGTCGAATTCGACCAATCTTGTGTCGTCCCGGTCGCGGATTGTCGATGCCGATTTCTCGGCGGAAACCACCAATCTGGCGAAGTCCCAGGTGCTGAGCCAGGCGGCACAGGCGATGTTGGCACAGGCCAACCAGTCGCAGCAGCAGGTTCTCCAGTTGCTGCGGTAATCCTTCGGGAGGGCCGAAGCGCGAAAGGGCGGTCCCCACACCCCGGGGGGCCGCCCTTTTTGTTTTGGGCGGTGGCGATTTGCTTCCCCGTGCCTACACCATCGCTGGACGGCAGCGCCTTCGCTTGCTATCGCCCCGCCTCCGGATGGATCGGTGGCCGAGTGGTCGAAGGCGCACGCCTGGAAAGTGTGTAGGGGTTAATCGCCCCTCGAGGGTTCGAATCCCTCTCGATCCTCCGGAATTTCGTGCACTGCGCGCACTGCCTGCGCACACTGTCTGCGCGGGGTGGAAACGCCCGGTCCTATTGGGCGAAATTGCTCAGCCTTCGCTCGGTCTGCGGCGGGGACTCCCCGGTGTCCGTTGCACTGGCCGCGGTTGGCAGCATGGCGACGGTGGTTTCAAAATTGACCAGTGTCTGGACAATGGGTGTCGGCCGGCGCTTTGACTGCATGAATATGCGGCCGAGATATTCACCGATAACGCCCAGGAACAAGGCGTTGAGCGTGATTCCCAATAGCAGCAGCAACGTGGTCGTGGCAAAGCCATCCGGCCAATGCTGACCAAAAAGCAGCCTCCCGGCCAGATAGCCGATAATCAGCAACATTGTCGTGACGCCGACGAAAAGCCCCAGGATGGACGCAAAGCGCAGCGGCAGCAGCGAATGATTGAGCAGGCCATCGATGGCCAGTGCCAGCATCTTGCCCAGTGGAAATTTGCTCTCCCCGGCAGTCCGATCCTGCCGATCATAGGCAAAGCCGATTTGCGAAAAGCCCATCGCGCTTATCATGCCGCGCAGATAGGGCGACGTGTCATCAACCTTGCGCAGTTCGGCGAGGATACAGGCATCGACAAGCCGGAATTCGCCGGCGTCCAACGGCAGGTCGTCCTCGCTCATGGCGCGGATGACCCGGTAAAACAGCCGGCGCGCCGTGCTGACGACAAAGCCCTCCTTCAGCGAGCGCCGGACGCCATAGACGACCTGATGCCCTTGCTCGCGTAGCGCCAGCAATTGCGGGATGAGTTCCGGCGGGTCCTGGAGATCACAATCAATCTGCACCGAACACGCACCGCGAGCGGATTGATAGGCGAGCAGCAATGAACGTTGATAGCCGAAGTTTCGCGACAGCCGGATAATGCGGACGCGGCTGTCCTTTTCCGCGATACGCTGGAGCCGTTCGAACGTGCGATCGGTCGAATGATTGTCGGAAAAGATGATTTCGCATTCATAGCCCGACAGGCCATCAAAGACCCTGGCGATGCGGGTGTAGGCGGTATCGACGTTGGCTTCCTCGTTATAGGCCGGCACCAGCACGGACACCAATGTGGGTGGCGCTGTCATTACAAGCACTCCTCGAGAACGCGGGTCGCGGCTGCTGTTGCGACCAGGTCTGTCAAACCCTGGGCAAAGCCAATCCGGGCTTTCCAGCCAGTTTGCGTCGCCACCAGCAAGGGCGAACATTCAAGATGTGAAACCGGTTCGGCAGGCGCGTTGCCGGAAAGCTCGACAAGTGACGGGTCTGCCTTTGTCGCCATTGCGATCATCACGGCCACGTCGTGCATCGTCGGGGCATAGCCGGTACAGATGTTGGCAACATTGCCGGCAAAATGCGGTGCGGCCGCGAGTGTCAGCAGCCCTTCGACGACATCGGCGACATGAACCAGATCGCGGCGATCCGAGGGGCGTTGCACCGTTACGGGCCTGGCTTCGCGCAGGCGCCGCAGACAATCGGGTATGAAGAACGCTTCTGACTGGCCGGGCCCATAGACAAGCGCCAGCCTGGCCGTGAGCGCCCGAAAGGGCAGCCGTCCTGCCAGACCTTGCAGATAATGAGTGCCGGCGACCAGTGACGCTGCATAGGCTGTCGTCGGAGCCTCGCGCTGGCTTTCAACCGCTGGTACGGGGCCCGTGCCATATTCGGCCAGCGAACCACACCGGATGAAGGCACGTGGCGGTCGCCGCAGCGTCGCCGCAGCCGATACCAATCGCATCAGGTTCGACAGATCATCAAGCCCCTGGGAAAGGTCGCCAAAGTCCGGCTGCACCCGGCCTCGGGTTGTGACCGCGAGATGATAGATGTCATCCGGCTCCACCGCAGCAAGACAGGCATGGAGCCGGTTGTGATCGCCGAAGGACAGGCAATGGACATGGAGTTGCGCAAGAATTGGCAACACCCGCGCCAGCGAGGTTTCCTTACGAACCAGCAAATGAACTTCATCGCCGCGATCAAGGCAGCGCTGGGCCAGATGAGCGCCGACAAACCCGGCACCACCAGTGATGAGCACCCGCCTCGGTTCGTGACGTTGCAAGGCGGAGACGTTGCCCATCGGCTATTGCGGCGACGACTGCAGCGCGCCGCGCATCATCGCCCACCGCCGGCGGCACGGCTTGCCTTTGGCTGCGAGAACTGCCGCGCAAAATCTTCGAATGTCTCGTGCATAAAGGCGATCTGCGCCGAATCGAGCCCATGATGGCAGGCGAGCAGCATGCCACCGCGCATCACATCATCGGCAACCGGATAGCCACCGGGTGCCGTGCGGACCGTCACGTTGCGCATGGCCGGTTGCCGCAGGATATTGCCGGTAAACACCGGTCGGGTCTGGATGTCGCGTTCCTCGAAATAAATCTGCATTTCGCGCCGGGTGAAGGGCGCCGACGCCCGGATGGTCAACGGGAACGACAGCCAGCCGGTTCGCGAACCCGGCAATTGTTCGGGCATCACGAACCAGTCCTCAAACGCCCCGAAGAACGCCATGTGCGCCGCAAAATTGGCCTCGCGGGCGGCGATGTTGGTTTCCAGCCGATCAAGCTGAACAAGGCCAAACGCCGCCCCCATTTCCGATGGTTCGAGGTTGTAGCCAAGCTCCTCGAACAGGAATTTGGCATCATATTCAATGCCATCGAGCGCGACATTGAAACGCTTCTCGATGCTTTCGGAATCGATGAACAGCGATGAAGTTCGCCCCCACGATCGCAACAACAGGGCGCGGCGGGCCAGGGCCTCGTCGTTGACGCACAACATCCCGCCATTGCCGGCCGCATTGATGACATGGCTGCCGTAAAAGCTGGTGGTGCTGATATGCGAGCGCGTGCCGGTGCTGGAGCCATGCAGGGTGGCGCCGAGGGTATCGGCGCTGTCTTCGATGATCATCAGGCCATGCGCTTCGCCGATGGCCTGGATGCGATCCCAATCGGGCAGATTGCCGATCAGCGAAGGGATCATCATGGCGCGGGTCGCCGGCGTGATCATCGCTTCGATCTGCTCGACATCGATATTATATGTCGCGTTTGCGGCATCGACAAAGGCCGGCACCAGCCCTTGCCGGATGAGCGGCGCGACGGTTGTGGCAAAGGTCAACGCCGGGGTGATGACTTCGCTGCCGCGCGGCAGGTTCAGCAATTCGACCGCCAGATAATTTGCCGAAGACCCTGAATTGACCATGATGCCATGGGATTTGGCAAACAGCGTCGCAACGCGTTGCTGCATCGCCCGGACCCGGGCGCCCATCTGGGTGGAGGTTTTCAACACATCGACAACGGCATCGATTTCCGCCTGGCCGTGGACCGTCTGGCCATAGTTCACGCGCATTTCACAACTCTCCCGCTGACTGGTTCAGATTGCTGGCCGGTGCGTTCGGAAACCGCCAGGAAGCGATCAATCTGCACATCGGTGAAGGCACGCATGTCGGTCCGGCCGGCGGCATGCGCGCGATACCAGTCGATTGTCATCCGCACGG
Organism: Polymorphobacter sp.; assembly: GCA_031422995.1. Classification (GTDB taxonomy): domain Bacteria; phylum Pseudomonadota; class Alphaproteobacteria; order Sphingomonadales; family Sphingomonadaceae; genus Sandarakinorhabdus. The sequence continues at coordinate 22,600 of JANPEP010000225.1, forward strand.
ACGTTTCAAGATCGAGTTGCGGCCGCCAGCCCAGCATCGTCCGCGCCTTGGTGGTATCGAGCCGCAGGACATTTGCCTCGTGAGGGCCTTCACCCGGCACGCCGAACAGGACCCGAGGCGCCCCCGGCCCCCAGGCATCACACACCAGCGCGACCAATGTGCCGACATCGACAACGGCATCGGGGTCAGGACCGAAATTCCAGCCGCCGGCAAACTGGTCACCATCAGACAAAAGCGCCGATGCCAGCATCAAATAGCCGTGCAGCGGTTCAAGCACGTGTTGCCAGGGCCTGATGCTGGCCGGATTGCGAATGGCTACCGGCACGCCGGATCTGGCGGCGCGGACAAGATCGGGCACCAGCCGGTCGACCGCCCAATCGCCGCCGCCAAAGACATTTCCGGCGCGCACGGTTGCCAGCCGCGGGCCGCCAGGTTCAGAAAAATAGGACCGGCGATAGGCAGCGGCGACCAGCTCGGCGCAGCCCTTTGAGGCGCTGTAGGGGTCGCTGCCGCCCATCGGGTCGCTTTCGCGATAACCCCACACCCATTCGTTGTTTTCATAGCATTTGTCGCTGGTGACAATGATGGCAGCGCGCAGCGACGGCATCCGGCGTGCAGCATCAAGGACAACCGCCGTGCCGACGATGTTGGTGGCAAATGTTTCGACCGGATTGTCATAGGACGGTCGCACCAGCGCCTGCGCCGCCATGTGGATGACAAGCTCCGCATCATAACCCCCAACGGCCGCGTCAAACGCCGCCTGGTCGCGAATATCGGCAAAGCGACCATCGACGGCGGCATCGATGCCGGCGCTTTCATGCAGCGTGGGGGCAGATGTTGGCGGCAGCGATACGGCAACGACTTCGGCCCCGATGCGCCGCAGCCAGAGCGCCAGCCAGCCGCCCTTGAAGCCGCTATGGCCCGTGAGCAGGACACGGCGCCCACGCAACATATCGAGGCGATGCGCGGCCATCGGCGATCTGGGCCTGATCAGGCGTGGACGGATGCCGGGCTGGCACCTGTCGCCTGTGCTGTCCGCATCATGCCCGGGCCGTTGTCGAATTCCAGCCATGGCGGCGTGACCTGGGCCGCCAGCTTGTCGAGGTGGTCGCGGTCGCGCACCGTGTCCATCGGGTGCCAGAAACCGTGATGCTTATAGGCGAACAGTTCGCCGTCGCGCGCCAGATTGGTCAGCGGCGATTGCTCCAGCGGTTCGGTATCGTCGCCGAGATAATCGAGAACGCCGGGTTCGAAAATAAAGAATCCGCCGTTGATCCAGGTCTCGCGGGATTGCACCTTTTCGGCGAATTCCGTCACCTGGTCGTCTTCGATCTTCAGGCTGCCAAAGCGCGCCGGCGGCTGCACCGCGGTAACAGTCGCCAGCCCGCCATGCGACCGGTGCAGGGCCAGCGCGGCATCAAGATCGATGTTGCCGACGCCATCCGAGTAAGTGACCATGAAGGTTTCGTTGCGCAACCAGCTGCGCAACTGCCGCAGGCGCCCGCCGGTCATCGTCATAAGTCCTGTGTCGACGACCGACACGTTCCAGTCGACCGTGTGGCTTGGCGCAAACACCGTGTCGCCATTGCCCAGCGCCACGGTGAAATCATTGTTCATGAGGTGGAGGCTGTGAAAAAAGCTTTTCATCATCATGGCCTTGTAGCCACAGGCGACGATGAAATCGGTGTGGCCGAACCGGCTGTAGATATCCATGACGTGCAGGATGATTGGCTTGCCGCCGATCTCCACCATGGGTTTGGGAACGCGGACCGTTTCCTCGGCAAGCCGTGATCCCAATCCGCCCGCCAGCAACACGACCTGCATCAGGTCTCTCCCCGAAATACATCCAGCGCAGGGAAGGCCTGTTTGCCAAGGACAATTTTCGCGGCGGAACGCCGGACTATCGCCTTTGGTCGGCAGGCTCACAATGCGCGGTGTCAAAAACGCCCGCTGGAAAAAAATACACTGTAACAAGGGTTTGAGGGAAGTGCGCTTCCGGGCTTCATCCTGTCGAATAGGGGCTAGCCCTTTTGGAACAGGCGGTGATGGGCGTGGCCGCAACGCTTGGCAGCAGCGCGGCGCAGCGCTGGGGCTCAGGTGGTTTTGGTGACCCCTACGGGAATCGAACCCGTGCTTTCGCCGTGAGAGGGCGACGTCCTGACCGCTAGACGAAGGGGCCGCTGCGGAGGCGGGGAAATGGGCTGCTATGCGGCGCGAGTCAAGCGGCTGGCGTCGCGTTCGGCCTTCAGGGCTTCGGCGATCAGGAACGCCAGTTCGAGGCTCTGGCTGGCGTTCAGGCGCGGATCGCACTGGGTTTGATAGCGGTCGGCGAGGCCTTCATCGGTGATGGCGATGGCGCCGCCGGTGCATTCCGTCACATTCTGGCCGGTCATTTCGATGTGGATGCCGCCGGCGTGGCTGCCTTCGGCGCGATGGACGGCAAACACGCTTTTCACTTCGGACAGGATACGGTCGAACGGGCGGGTTTTCAGGCCGCCGGCCGCCTTGACCGTGTTGCCGTGCATCGGATCGCATGACCAGATGACGCGGCGGCCTTCCTTTTGTACGGCGCGGATGAGGCGAGGCAAATGCGCCTCCACCTTGTCATGGCCGAAACGCGTGATGAGGGTGAGGCGGCCGGGGATATTTTGCGGGTTGAGCGTGTCGATGAGGCGAAGCAGATCGTCTGGCTCGGTCGTTGGCCCGCATTTGAGGCCAAGCGGATTGCCGACACCGCGCAGGAATTCGACGTGCGCCGACCCGGGGAAACGCGTGCGATCGCCGATCCACAGCATATGCGCCGAGGTGTCGTACCAGTCGCCCGTCAGGCTGTCCTGACGGGTCATCGCCTGTTCGTAACCGAGCAGCAATGCCTCATGGCTCGTGAAAAAGCTGGTGCCCTTCAGTTGCGGCACGGTTTCGGGGGAGATTCCACAGGCTTCCATGAAATCGAGCGCTTCACCAATGCGATCGGCCAGTGCCTTATACTGTTCGGACCACAGCGAGCGGCCGGTGAAATCAAGGTTCCATTTATGGACCTGGTGGAGGTTGGCATAGCCGCCGCTGGCGAAGGCGCGCAGCAGGTTGAGTGTGGCGGCGGACTGCATATAGCCAGTGCGCATGCGTTCGGGATCGGGAGTGCGAGCCTTTTCCGTGAAGGCAATGTCGTTGACATTGTCGCCGCGATAGCTTGGCAGCGAGATGCCATTGATTTCCTCGAAGTCCCCGGAGCGCGGCTTGGCGAATTGCCCGGCCATGCGCCCGACCTTCACCACCGGCATTTTCGACCCGAAGGTCAGGACCACGGCCATCTGGAGGAGGACGCGGAACGTATCGCGGATGTTGTTGGGGTGGAAATCGGCGAAGCTTTCGGCGCAGTCACCGCCCTGGAGCAGAAAGGCCTTGCCGGCCTCGACATCGGCAAGGGCGGTGGTCAGATCGCGGGCTTCACCGGCAAAGACCAGAGGCGGATAGGATTTCAGCTCGGATTCGACCTTGGCGAGAGCGTCGGCATCGGGATAGGTCGGCAACTGCCGCGCCTCATGGGCGCGCCAAGTGGTCGGGGTCCAGTGGTTGGTGGTCGTCATGGCGGTCCCTTTGCCCCTTTGGGCGTCGGCTTTCAAGGCAGCCGATATTATTTCATCAATACAAGCTCTTCGCTCATTGTCGGGTGCAAGGCGACCGTATCGTCGAACTGCGCCTTGGTCAGCCCGGCCTTGATGGCGATGGCGACGGCCTGGAGGATTTCGGGCGCATCCGGCCCGATCATATGGGCACCGACGACCTTGTCACTGGCTTCATCGACGACGAGTTTATACAGCGCGCGCTCGTTGCGGCCGGCCAGCACATTGCGCATCGGGCGGAAATCCGAGGAATAGATTTTGACATTGCCGAGCGTGTTGCGGGCCTGTGCCTCGGTCAGGCCGACGCTGCCGAGCGGCGGGTTGGAGAAGACGGCGCTGGGGACGGCATTATAGTCCACGCGCCATTTGCGGGTGCCGAAGACGCTGTCGGCAAAGGCATGGCCTTCGCGGATGGCGATGGGCGTCAATTGGATGCGATCCGTCACGTCGCCGACGGCGTGGATGTGCGCCACGTTGGTCATGCTGTCGGCATCGACCTTTATGGCACCGCGCTCATCGAGTTCGACGCCGGCGGCTTCCAGGCCCAAGCCTTCGATATTTGGACGACGACCGATGGCCCAGAGCAGCAGATCAGCCTCGATAGGGTCTTCATCCTGCAGATTGAGCCGGATGCCAGAATCTGTTTTTTCAACACTTTGCAGGCTGCAGTTGAATTTGAAATTGAGGCCCTTGGCCATCGAGATGGTCAGCAACCGGTCGCGCAAGGCCGGGTCCCAACTGCGCAATATGGTGTCGCCGCGGTTGATGAGGGTGACGTGGACGCCGAGTTCGTGGAAGACGCCGGCGAATTCATTGGCGATATAGCCGCCGCCGGCGATGACGAGCTTTTTCGGCAGTTTCTCAAGGTGGAAGACTTCGTTCGAGGTAATGCCGAGTTCGCAGCCGGGCAGCGGCGGGACAAGAGGCCGGGCACCGGTGGCGATGAGGATGCGGCCGGCAGTGATGCGTTGACCACCGACATCCAGGGTGTGCGGATCGAGGAAGGTCGCGTGCGCCGGAAACACCGTAACCTTGTGGTTTTCCAAGGTGTTGAGATAGAGCCCATTGAGCCTGTCGACTTCGGCGAGCACATTGTCCCGCAGGGTTGGCCAGTCGAACGACTTGTCGCCGATCTGCCAACCAAAGCGGCGGGCATCGACCAGATCCTCGGCAAAATGCGCGCCATAGACCAGCAGTTTCTTGGGCACGCAGCCGCGTATGACGCAGGTGCCGCCGACGCGATATTCCTCGGCAACGGCGACGCGGGCGCCATGGCCGGCGGCGATGCGGGCGGCGCGGACTCCGCCGGAACCAGCGCCGATGACGAACAGATCATAATCGTAAGCGGTCATTTGCGGGAGCTTTCAGACATGACGGCGGGGTGATGGCGGGGTGATCGCGGGTCGGTCCGGCGGATGTGCACGGGGTACGCCGAGATGAAATAGGGGTGATGGCGAGAGAAGACCAATTGATTTGTGTGGTTGCGGTCATCGATTCCACACGGCTTGCAGCGCGTTGCGGCGCGGTATAGGCGGTCCGGCGATGCGTTCAGCGTTTTTCCCGACCTCGCTGGACCGCCGGCGCGCAATTGCCTTCCTGCTCGTGGTCGCGATTCACGTGCTGCTGGCGTTCGTGCTGCTGTTGGTGACTCCGGCGCGGCAGGTGTTTCTGGAAATGGCGCCAAAGACCTTTGAAATGTTGCCATCGATTGCGCCGCCAGCACAACAGGCGCCCAAGCCGAAACCCAAACGGACGACCAGCAAGCCAGCGGCCAAATCGGCGGCCAAGCTGCCAGTGGTGCCACCGGTGGCGACGCCAGATACCAAATTGTTTGAAACCCAGTTGTTCGAGGCCGTGGATATTTCCAAATTGCCGAACCGGCGGAATGAAGGCGTCTCGGCCGAAAGCGCCGATGCGGGGGACAGCCAGGCGGTGTATGGGCCGGGGCAGGGGCCGGGCGGGCAGACACTGTACAACGCCGAGTGGCAGCGCGAGCCGACCCATGCCGAGCTGGCATTTTATCTGCCCAAATCGGCGCCGCTGGGCAGTTGGGCGATCATCGCCTGTCGCACGGTTGAGAAATACCGTGTCGAGGATTGCCAGGAGTTGGGCGAATCGCCGCCCGGATCGCGATTGGCAAGTGCGGTGCGACAAGCGGCGTGGCAATTCCGGGTGCGGCCGCCGCGGATAAACGGCCGGTCGCAAGTTGGCGCCTGGGTGCGCATCCGCATCGATTTCAGCGAGGCCGAGTCGGGTTAGGGCAGGGCCGGCACCGCCCAACGGCAAGAGACTCTATTTTGCCAGTCTCGCCAGCGTCGTCAGGAAGTCGGCACCGGCCGCGGCGCGGGGCGAGCCCATCGTGCTGCATTCGACGCAGGCGGCCTGCATCGTCGGGCCATTCGCCATGGCGCGCAAATCGCCGACGGCGGCGATGAGCTGCATCCGCGAGGTGGCGGCGAGCTTGGCAAACGGGTCGCGGGCAATCTGTTCTTCCTCCTCGCCGGGGCCCATGAAATTTTCGATGAGCGCGACGAAGGGCGATTGCGGGCGTTCGATATCGATGATGCGGGCATCGCCCTTTATGCCGGCGCGTTTGGCGGCGGCAGCGACGGCGGCATCAAGCCCGCCCATGCTGTCGACGAGTTTCAATTGCAGCGCGGTCTGGCCGGCCCAGACCCGGCCCTGGCCGATGCGATCGACTTCGGCGACGGGCAGCTTGCGCGCCGTGGCGACAAGCCCGGTGAAGCGGCGGTAGATGTCTTCCACCGAGCTTTGCAGGATGACGCGCGTTTCGGGGGACAGGCCGCGCAGGATGTCGGGCTCGCCGGAATAGGGCGTGGATTTGACGCCATCGGCACCGATGCCGATTTCGGTAAGGGTGCGGTTGAAACTGGGAATGATGGCAAACACGCCGATCGAGCCGGTTATGGTTGAAGGCTGGGCAATGATTTCATCGGCCGCGGTGGCCACCCAATAACCGCCCGAAGCAGCGACGGGGCCAAAGGACGCGACAATGGGCAGGCCCTGTGTCTTGGCATCGATCAGGGCCTGGCGGATTTCTTCGGATGCCAGCACCGATCCGCCGCCCGAATCTACGCGCACGACCAATGCCTTGATATCGTCATTGTCGGCGACCGCCCTGGCGATGGCGCGGGCGATGGTGGTGCCGCCGGCGGTGCCGCGCGGTGCCTCCCCATCGACGATGTTGCCGGTGACATAGACGACGCCCACGGCATCGCCGGTTTGCGGCACCAGCGAGGTGGTGGCGGCGAGGTAGCGATCAAGGGTGAGGCCGTTGAAGGTACCAAAGCTGCGTTGTTCGCCTTCACCAACCAGTTTCACGACAGCGGCATCGAAATCGCTGCGGGTGCCAATGGCATCGATGAGCTTGGCATCGAGCGCCGCCTTGGCCTGGTCACCGCCGCTGGCCCCAAGGCGTTGCGGAAGCTGGGCGATGAAGGCGTTTACGTCGGCTGCCGGCCGGGCCTTGCGCACATCGGCGACATAGCTCGTCCACAGGCTGTCGACCAAAGCCTGGTTGGCGGCCTTGGCCTCGGGTGAGCTGTCGTTGCGGGTGAAGGGTTCGACAGCGGCCTTGTAGGTGCCGACCTTGAAGACATTGACGTCGACGCTGAGCTTTTCGAGCAGCTTGGCAAAATAGGGCCCGCTGCCGCCGGGGCCGGTGAGCAGCACGCCGCCCAGCGGGTTGAGCCAGACCTTGTCGGACTGTGCGGCGAGGTAATAGCCATCATCGGTATAGGCCGTGGCATAGGCATATACGGGCTTTCCAGCCTTGCGAAAGCGTTGCAGCGACGTGCCGATGGATTGCAGATTTGCCTGGCCGGCGCCGACAAAGGTATCAAGATCGAGGACGATGACCTTGATGCGCTTGTCGGTGGTGGCGCCGTTGATAGCCGCGATGATGTCTCGCGCCTGGCGCTGGCTGCCTACGTCGCTGCCGCTGACCAATTGGAACGGGGTTTGTTCGGCGGCCTGATCGACGACGGCGCCATCAAGATTGAGTACCAGCGCGGCGCCATCGGGCACGTTCAAGGCCGTGCGGCTGTTGAGAGCAGACCACAGCGCCACGAAAAACAACAGCAGCAGGAGCAGGACAAGCAGGTCCTTGATGCCGACGAGGATTTTCCAGGTGGTACGCGCAAATGTCATGTGTCGGCCTTCACGGGGTCTGCGAAGGTGTCATAGCGGCGTAGGGGGGCGGGGGGGGGGCCGGGGGGGGGGAGCCACGTGGGGGGGCCGCGGGGGAAAAGCCACCGAAAAAAAAAAAAAAAAAAAGGAAAAAATTAAAGAGGGAGCCCCCCC
>JANPEP010000226.1:0-1943 GCA_031422995.1 Polymorphobacter sp.
AAATGAATTTCTATCTGCCGGATTTCCGGGCGCTGTGCATGGCGGAGAATGCCAATGGCGCCATGCACAATCTGTTGACGCCGCGCGGCGCGCAGGTGCGCGATGCCAAGGGCTGGGCCAATTACCTCATCGAGGCGCGGCGGCGCTATGCCGGCAAGTCCGATGTGGTGTTCACATCGCATTTCTGGCCGCGCTGGGGATCGGCGGAGGTGGGGCGGTATCTGCTGCTCCACGCCCAGGCCTATGCGTTCGTGCATAACGAGAGCGTGCGGCTGATGAATTCGGGGATGAACGCCGCCGAGATTGCCGAGGCGATTGCGTTGCCGCCGGCGCTGGGCCGGGCGTGGTTCAACCGACCCAACTATGGCTCGCTGAAGTTCAACGCGCGGGCGGTCTACCAACGCTATCTGGGGGCGTTCGATGGCGACCCGGCGACGCTCGATCCGTTGCCGCGCAATGACCTGGCGGTGCGTTATGTGGCGGCGATGGGCGGGCCGGATGCGGTGATGGCGCTGGCCGCGGCCGCCGCCGCCAAGGGGGAGGATCGCTGGGCCGCGACGTTGCTGGGCCATCTCGTGCGCGCAGCGCCGGACAATGTGGCGGCCAAGGAAGCACTGGCGCAGCGGTTCGAGCAGCTGGCGTTTCGGGCCGAAGCCTCGCCGTGGCGGGATTTTTATCTGACCGGGGCGCAGGAGCTGCGCACCGGCATCGCGCCGTCGCGGCAGAGCAACGCCAACGGCATCGCCGCCAATTTGCAAGTAGCGCAATTGCTCGACACGATGAGCGTGCGGGTGGTGCCGGAGCGCGCGAGTGGTGCGCCATTCACCGTGGCGTTCGTCATTCCCGATGCCAAGGAGCGCCATCTGGTGACGGTGGCGAATGGCGTGATGATCCATGAAGTGGCCGACGATCCCGCCGATGCAACGCTGACGGTGCCGCGCCGCGCGTTGCTCGGCATGGTCGGCGGGCAGGTGAAGGCGATGGACCTGATGCAGGCCGGGACGCTCAAGATCGAGGGCGATCCCGCCGTGCTGCAACGCTTCATGGGGCTGTTCCAGCCGCCGCGCGCCGGGTTTGCGCTGGTGACGCCGCTTGAGCGCTGAGAAGGCCGCAGGGCCATTGGGGCTGCCATGGTGGTGCTGGGCGGCTCCCCTCACCGCGCTTGCCATCGCCGGGCTGAAGCTGGCGCATGTCGCCATGCCGGTGCTGTTGCTGGCACCCGTTCTGATCGCTGCCGTGCTGGCGGCAGTCCATCATGCCGAAGTCATCGCGCATCGTGTCGGTGAGGCCTTTGGCACGCTGGTGCTGGCGCTGGCAGTGACCACCATCGAAGTGGCGTTGATCGTCGCGCTGATGTTCGAAGGTGGGCCTGATTCGGCGACGCTGGCGCGCGACACGGTGTTCGCGGCCGTCATGATCATTCTCAACGGCATCGTGGGGCTGTGCCTGCTGGTCGGCGGCAATCGTTATGGCGCGCAACGCTTCAACCTGTCGGGCGCCAATGCCGCCTTGACGGTGCTGGCGGCGTTGACGGTGCTGTCGATGATCCTGCCCAATTATACGCTGGCCACGCCGGGACCGACCTATGCCCCGGCGCAGCTGGCGTTCGTGGCGGTGGTGTCTCTGATCCTGTATCTGAGCTTTGTGTTTGTCCAGACAGTGCGCCACCGCGACTATTTCCTCGGCCCCGAAGCCGATGTGCCGCCAACCCCGCCGGCGACGCAGACAGCGGTCGCGTCGCTGCTGCTGTTGATGGCGGCGCTGGTCGGCGTGGTGATGATCGGCAAGGCGCTGGCGCCGGCCATCGAGGCCGGGGTTGATGCCATGGGGGCGCCGCGCACGCTGGTCGGCGTCATCATCGCGAGCATCGTGCTGATGCCCGAGGGGCTGGCGGCGCTGCGGGCGGCGCGCGCCGATCGGCTGCAGGACAGCCTCAACCTCGG
>JANPEP010000227.1:0-6840 GCA_031422995.1 Polymorphobacter sp.
GCCAGCGTCGCTGCCCCGCCCATGCCCGGCCTTGCTGGCGTCGCGGCAGGCGCCGCCGCTGTTCCCGCCGGCGTCATGCCGGCCCCCAGCGCCGAACAGGCCGCCGCCGTGCGCGCCATGCCCGCTGGCGACCAACAGGCAATGATCCGCGGCATGGTCGATGGCCTTGCAACCAAGCTGAAGGCCAACCCGCGCGACGAAGCCGGCTGGCTCCGCCTCATGCGCGCCCGCACTGTCCTCGGCGATACGGCCGCCGCAACAAAAGCCCGCAATGACGCCCTCGCCGCCTTCACCGGCGACCCTGGCACCCAGGACCGCCTCCGCACCGCTGCCACCGAAATGGGCATAAACTAAACCCCTCTCCCGCCTGCGACGAAGGTCGCCTCCGGCTCCGCGGGAGAGGCAGGGAGACGCGCCACTTGGCCCGGCCCGGGTGAGGGGTTTGCTTCCCTCAAATAATGCTGCACTGCGGCATAAACCCTGCTACCCTCCGGCCTGACATTCCGATGGCCCCACACCGGCCGCGCATCGGCAAGGACCCAATCCATGCGAAACCTCGGCGACACCATCGGCCGCCTGGCGGCCCGTCAAAAGCCCGCACCTTCGGGCCGCAACCACCTGCCCGAACTCACCGGCTTCGGCACCAACCCCGGCGCCCTCAACGCCCGCAGCTTCATCCCTGCGGACCTTGCCTCCGGCGCGCCCCTCGTCGTCATCCTCCACGGCTGCACCCAAACCGCCGCCGATTATGATCACGGCGCCGGCTGGTCGACCCTCGCCGCCGAACAGGGCTTCGCGCTGCTCTTCCCCGAACAGGCCCGCGCCAATAATGCCAATTTGTGCTTCAACTGGTTCGCCGCCGAAGACATCCGGCGCGGTCACGGCGAAGTCGAATCGATCCGCCAGATGATCGACACCATGGCCATCCGCCACGGCCTTGATCGCGGTCGCATCTTCATCACCGGGCTGTCGGCGGGCGGCGCCATGGCGCTGGCCATGCTTGCCACCCATCCCGAATTGTTCGCCGCCGGCGCGATCATCGCCGGCGTTCCCTATGCCACTGCTCATTCGGTGCCGGAGGCGTTCGATCGCATGCGCGGCCAGGGCCTGCCCAAGCCCGTCAAACTCGAATCCCTGCTGCGCACCGCCGCACCAATTCCCGCCTGCTGGCCCCGCCTCTCGGTCTGGCAGGGCACTGCCGATACCACCGTCGTGCCCGCCAACGCCGATGCCATCATCGCCGGCTGGACCGCACTCCACGGCAACCTCACGGCCCGTACCGAGAGCCTGCACGGCCAACCCCACCGCCTCTGGCGCAACACCGCCGGGCACGACGTCGTCGAATCGATCACCATCTCCGGCATGGCCCACGGCACCCCCATCGCTGCCCACGGCCCCGAAGCTTGCGGTACCCCCGGCCCCTTCATGCTCGATGTCGGCATCTCGTCCACCCGGCGCATCGCCGCCTTCTGGGGCATCGCACCCGCCGTCGCCGCTGCCGCCGCCACAACTCGTCCCGCACCCCCCACCGAATCCGGTATCGAAGCGATCATCAACACCGCCCTCCGCCAGGCCGGCCTGATGCGCTAATCACCTCTCCCCTTGCGAGAGAGGTCGAGAGACGGCGCAGCCGGCCCGGCTCAGGGGCCCCCTTCTCCCCTCAACAATGCCCCCAACAACGGATTGGGAAACCGCCGCCGCTGCACAATCGCGTAAAACTCCTCCTGCAATCCCGCAACCTCGTGCACCTCGACCAAAATCCCCGCCGCCAACTCATCGCGCACCACGATCGGCGGCACCAACGTCAAGGCCTCGCTGTCACGCGCCAACAACCGCAACATCGCCATGTCATCGACTTCCGCCAGGATGATCGGCCGCACCCCCGCTGCATCGAGCATCCGGTCAAACGGTGCCCGGATGTCGCTGTCTGCCCCCGGCAACACCACCGGCACGTGGCGCAAACTGTCCGGGAACACGAACCCCGCCGCCAGCTGCGGTGGCCCCACCAGGCTCACCGGCTGCTCGTCGATCCGGTGGCTGACAAACCCCGCCGGCGCCGGCGCATTGGCCAGCACCACATCGACTTCATGCGCCTCCAACTGGCGCAACAACTCGCGCATCGTCCCCGACCGCAGGATCAATTCGACATCGGTGCGCCCAACCAGCGGCTGCACGAACTCCAGCTGGAAATTGCGTGACAGCGTCGGCAACGCGCCCACCCGCAACACCTGCTGGTCGACCTTGGGCCGCCCCGCCAAAATGCTCGCCAATTGCTCACCGGCGGCAAAAATCGTGTCGGCATGGTCCAGCGCGATTCGCCCGGCTTCGGTCAACACCAGCCGCTTGCCAACCCGGTCGAACAACGCATGGCCCAATTGCGCCTCCAGCGTCTGCACCTGCACCGAAAGCGCCGATTGCGACAGGTTCAACCGCGCCGCCGCCCGGGTCAGGCTGCCCTCATGCGCAATCGCCCGAAAATAGCGCAGGTGATGGTAATTCAGGCCCGGCATCGCATCATTCCATAAAATAGAACGATATAATGCAATCTTTGTATTTTCTGCACAAGTCGCCTTGCACTATCTGAACGGTCGCCTTCCCGTATCGGAGCCGACCATGATCACCACCACCCTCTGGTTCATCCTCGCCGGCCCGCTCGCCCTTGCCGCCATCGGGCTTGTCCCGGTTTCCACCGCCGCCACCCTGCGCCTTGCCCGCGGCGCTGCCCTCGCCACCCTCGCCACCGCGCTTGCGATGCCCCTTGTCATCCTCTGGAACGGCCCGCTGCATACCGGCAACGGCGTCCCCGGCTTCGGCCTGTGGTTCGATGTGCTCACCGCCGTCATGTTCCTGCTCGTCGCCTTTGTCGGCACCATCGTCGTCATCTACAGCCGCAACTACATGGACGGCGATCCCGGCCACGCCCGCTTTACCCGGCTGCTGTGCGTCACCCTCGCGGCCGTCCTCATTCTCATCCTGTCGGGCAACCTGATTCAGTTCGCCCTCGCCTGGGTCGCCACGTCGCTGGGCCTCAACCGGCTGCTGCTGTTCTACCCGAATCGCCCCGCCGCCATCCTCGCCGCCCGCAAGAAATTCCTCGCCAGCCGCCTTGGCGATCTTTGCCTATTGGCGGCTATCCTGCTGATATACAACAGTTTCCACAGCTTCGACTATGCTGCCATCTTCGCCGCTACCAAGGCCGCAACGTCCACTCCGGCGCTCGCCGCCGCAGGCGTCCTCACGGCCCTCGCCGCGTTGCTCAAATCCGCCCAATTCCCGCTCCACGGCTGGCTGACCGAGGTCATGGAAACCCCCACGCCGGTCTCGGCGCTCCTGCACGCCGGCATCATCAACGCCGGCGGCTTTCTTCTCTTGCGCTTCGCCGACATCCTCCTCCTGTCGCCCCCGGCCCTCTATCTGCTCGCCATCATCGGCGGCTTTACCGCGCTCTTCGCGTCGGTCGTCATGCTCACCCAGACCTCGATCAAACTCAGCCTGGCGTGGTCGACCATCGCCCAGATGGGCTTCATGCTCCTGCAATGCGGCCTCGGCGCCTGGTCCGCCGCGCTGCTCCATATCCTTGCCCATTCGCTCTACAAGGCGCACGCCTTCCTCTCGTCGGGCAGCGTCATCGATATCGCCCGCGCCTCCTGGTCGCCCAGTCCCGGTGGCCAGCCGCATCCGGCCCGGATGGGCATTGCCGTCGGCCTCGTCCTCGCCATCACCCTTCTCGTCTCGACTCTGTTCGGCGTTACGCCCTTCGAACAACCTGGCGTGTTCGCCCTCGGCACCATCATGCTCCTCGGCCTCACCCACCTCATCGCCCAATCGATCGATGAACGCCCCAATACCGTCGTCATCATCCGCACCCTTGCCCTTGCCGCGCTCGTCGCCACCGGCTGGTTTGCGCTCCAGGCTGGCATCGCACGAGTCATGGCGACTACGCTTCCCGCCACCGCGCCGCCGTCCGGCCCGCTCATCCTCGTCATCGCCCTCCTAGTCGTGCTCGGCTTTGCGGCGGTCACCATCCTGCAATCGACCTTCGCCCGCGCCAACACCACGCCTCGCGTCCGGGCGCTCTACGTCCATGTTTCCAATGGCTTCTACGTCAACACCATCGCCAACCGCCTGGTGCTGCGCCTGTGGCCCACCCGCACCCCCATCCGCTGACCGGCACTGGAGATATCATGACCATTTCCCGCACCACGCTCGATGCCGCCATCGCCGCCTCTTGCAACCGCATCGCGCCGCTCTGGCCGCTGAAGAACTTTGTCGCCGTCAATCCCTTCCTCGGCTTCACCGGCCAGGATTTTGGCGCCACCTGCGCCACCATGCGCCGCGTCGCCCGCGCCGACATGCTGATGCCGCGCAGTTTCTATCGTGATGCGCTGGCCAACGGCACCGTTATCGATGCGGACCTCGAAACCATCCTTCCTGCCGCCGACATCGACGCCTTCAAATCAGACCTCGCCGCAACAGATGCCGCGCCGGCCACCACGGCTGTCGTCGCCACCATCGCCGAAATTCTCGATCGTCTCGCCGCCGGTGATCGCCAGGCCTCGCGCACCTCCTTCATGATCGATGAAATCTCCAAATGGTGCGCCGGCTATTTCGATGAAGGCCAGGCCAGCTGGAAACTCCCCGAACGCGCGCAATCGCCCTATCCCGCCTGGCGCGACGCGATGCGGCATGATCGCAACCCCGCGGCGATGGGCATCACCGGCTTTCGCGGCACCATCATCGGCCTCCCCGACGATCCCGTCGAAGCCATCGCTGCCATCGTCACCGATCTCGGCATCCCCGAATCGGCTCTCACCGATTATCTCCACCGCGCACTGTTCGATATCGGTGGCTGGGCCGCCTACGCCCGTTATCGCGTCTGGGACAATGCCTTGCATGGCCGCGCCGACGACACGCTGGTGCAACTTCTCGCCATCCGCATGGCCTGGGGCTACGCGCTCTTCCGCCAACGCGACGATGCCGCATTCCGCACCGCCTGGGCCGCCGAAATGGCCAAGGCCGCAAATTTGCCCACCGAACCCGACCTTTCCGTCGAACTCACCGCACAAAATGCCTATGAAGCCGCCTTCCAACGCCGGCTCTTCACCCAATTGGCGTCCGCCGACACCCTCCAGGCCCCCTTCGAATGGCCCCGCCGTCGCCCCGCCCGCGCGCCTCTGCAAGCGGCCTTTTGCATCGATGTGCGCTCGGAACCCTTCCGCCGCGCCCTCGAAGCAGCCTGCCCGGATGCGGAAACCATCGGTTTCGCCGGCTTCTTCGGCTACCCCATCGAATATATCCCCATCGGCCGCGAAACCGGCAACCCCCAATGCCCCGTCCTCCTGACCCCCGCTTTCACCGTCTGTGAAACCGTCGCCGACGTCGGCCCCAACGAAGAAACCGAAATCCTCGGACTTCGCCTGCTCCGACGCCGCGCAGCCAAGGCATGGAAATCGTTCAAACTCTCTGCGGTATCCTCGTTCACCTTCGTCGAAACCGCCGGGCTGTTCTTTGTTGCCAAACTCATCGGCGACAGCAGCGGCGTTACCCGTCCGGTCGCCGATCCGAACACCGATGGGCTTGACGCCAATGTCATCCCCCGTGTCGGCCCGCGGCTGGAGGCGCGCACCATCCGCGGCCGCGCCACCGGCTTCACCCCCGCCCAAGCGCTCTCCCAGGCCGAAGCTGTCCTGCGCGCCATGTCGATGACCCGCGATTTCGCACCCCTCGTCATGCTCGCCGGCCATGGCAGCACCACCGCCAACAATCCCCACGCCTCAGGCCTCGATTGCGGCGCCTGTGGCGGCCACACCGGTGAAGCCAATGCCCGGGTTGCGGCCGGCATCCTCAATGATCCCGAAGTCCGCATGGGCCTGCGTCACAAGGGCATCCACATCCCCAATGATACCTGGTTTCTCGGTTGCCTCCACGATACCACCACCGACGACGTCGCCATCTTCGATGAACACGAAATTCCGGCAGAATTCGCCCCGCATCTGCGCCAACTCAAGGCCTGGCTCGCCCGCGCTTCGGCCATCGCGCGCCGAAATCGCGCCGCACTGCTGGGTGTCACAGCCACTGCCGATGTCGATGCAAAGATCATCGCTCGCAGTCGTGATTGGGCGCAGGTCCGTCCCGAATGGGGCCTTGCCGGCAACGCGGCCTTCATCGCCGCCCCGCGTTCCCGCACCCGCGGCATCGATCTTGGTGGCCGTGCCTTCCTGCACTCCTATGACTGGAAGGACGACAGCGGTTTCGGCATCCTGAAACTGATCATGACAGCGCCCATGGTCGTCGCCAGCTGGATCAACCTGCAATATTACGGCTCCACGGTGAACAATCGCGCCTTTGGCAGCGGCAACAAGGTTCTCCACAACGTCGTCGGCACGCTCGGCGTCCTCGAAGGCAATGCCGGGGATCTAAAGGTCGGGCTCCCGATGCAATCGGTCCATGATGGCAACCGTTTCATCCACGAACCCCTGCGTCTCAATGTCTTCATCGAAGCTCCACTCGCCGCCATCACCGACGTCATCGGGCAACACGCCGGCGTCAGGGATCTTGTGCAAAACCGCTGGATTCATCTGTTCGCCCTCGGCGCCGATGGTGGAGTCACGCATCGCTACAACCCGGCGGGCAACTGGCTTCCCCACCACCACAACAAAGGCTAGTCTTGTTGCAACGCGGGGCGGGAATATCGATCATATGGCCAATCAAACCACCATCATCGTCCCGGCCATCGGTGCCTGATCCTTTGGCTGTCATCCCGCTCATCCTGCTGTTCGGAACCACGGCGGTGCTCGGTATCTACATGGGAATCCACTATCTGCGCGGCATCCGCAACAA
>JANPEP010000228.1:0-2773 GCA_031422995.1 Polymorphobacter sp.
GACGCGGCTGGCGCATATCACGACGCCGCTGTCGCTGTCGGTGCTGGGGTGCGTGGTCAATGGGCCGGGGGAGGCGCGGGAGACCGATATTGGCCTGACCGGCGGCGGCAATGGCCGGCACATGGTGTTTTTGTCGGGGGTTACCGACCATGTGATCGAGAGCGAGAAGATGGTCGATCATATCGTCATGCTGGTGGAGAAGAAGGCGGCGGAACTGGACGCGGTGAAGGCGGCGGCGGAATTGGCGACGGGGGCGATTGCGGCGGAGTGAGAATGGCGCGCGTCCTCTGGTGCCTTTGACGACGTGCGCAGGCGATGCTTGATGGCCGTTATTCGAACAGACCCGACGCTCGCAGCGGAGGTAGCCACATCATCAGTGTTGCGCCGGCGATCCCGGTGGCCATCAACACGGTGATGCCGGCAAGTCCGGTCGCCATGGCGGCGTGGGCCCGGGGTGAATTGCTCGCACGGGCAAGGCGGTAGAGTTCATACACCGCGAGCGGCACAAGAATGCTGCCGAAGCTCCATATCGGGAAAAATGCTTCGGTCAGTGTCGGGGGCGCGCCGAAGACGCCCGACGCGATGAGGCCGAAGGCCATGATGCCGATGCGCAGGAACCAGACGCTACTGACCACCAGGAATGACCGGATGGCCCATTCCGAATGGGTGGCGAAATCGCGGGCGCGTGCCGCGCGCCAGGCGAGAGCGACAAAGGTGATGATGAGCACGGCGTTGAGCGTGATGCTGGTGGCGCTGGCGGGGCCGAGCCGCGATCCGCGCACCCACACCAGCCAGAGCCCGCCCAAGGCCGCCAGCAGGGCCGTCATCACGAACAACCGACCGTTCCAGCGGTGCAGCGCCGGCACCGCCCGCCGCAGAGCCGGCCATAGCTGCAACAGACCGCCCAGCGTCAGGATCGCCGCCAGTGCAACATGGCTGCCGAACATGATGTTGCCCGCGGTGTCGCCGGGGACATGGCCATCGATCAGCTGGCGGTACTTGGACCAGTCCGACAGTGTGCCGCGTGCCACTGGCGGGGCATAGAAGCCGACAATATAGAACAGGAAGATCGCCTGGCCGATCAGGGTGACGACAAACCAGGCGCGAACAGCGTGATCGAGCGACGCCGGATTTGCGGGTTTGCGCATGGGCGCTGTGGTCGAGAGGGTAGCCATGGGGATGCCTCGTGCTGGCGATTGCTGTATTAGCTGGCTAGGATAGTTATGGTGGGGATGGCCGACCATGATGTAGCGCGCCAGAAACATGACTTTGGGATGCAAGGGAGGGCAGGACACGTGGCGGGAACGAGTGTTTCGGGCGGCTATGCCCAAGCAGTCGTCGATCTGGCGGTGGCGCGCGGCGGTGATCGGTCTCGGCTCGTGGCACTGGCCGGCGTTGATCCTGTGCTTGCCGGCGGGCCGGATGCGCGAGTGCCGTTCGATGGCTTCAAGGCTTTGATGCGCGCGGCTGCCGTGGTCACCGGTGAACCGGCGTTCGCGCTGCATTTCGGCGCCGAATCCCGCTTCAACGACATCTCGATCGTGGGGATGATCACCCATGCCGCAGCCAGCATGGCCGAAGCATTTGAACAGATGAATCGTTTTGCCCGCCTTGCGGTCGAAGTTGACGGGCACGACGCCGGGGATCGTTTTGCCATTGTCCGCCGTGATGGCGAAACCTGGATTGAGGATCGCACGCGCAATCCAAACGACTTTCCGGAACTGATCGAATCGACCTTTGCCCGCTTTATCTGGACGACGTCACGCTTCCTTGGCGATGCGCCCTTTGCCAAGGCGATCTGCTTTACCCATCCCGAGCCGCCGCACAGCGCCGAACATGCCAGGTTGCTCGGCGTGCCCATCCGTTTTGCCAGCGAGTGGAACGCGATCGCGATTCACGACTCCTGGCTGATGTTGCCATTGCCCTATTCCAATCGTTATGTCTTTGGCATCTTTATCGATCGCGCCGAAACACTGCTGGCAGCGATGCAGGCCGATACCAGCCTGCGCGGCCGGGTCGAAACTGCGGTGCTGGCGGTGCTCCACACCGGCAATTTCGACATGACGACGATCGCGGCGACACTGGGCATGGGCCGATCGACGCTGTATCGCCGCCTGCGGGCCGAGGCGGCGACCTATGAGGCAGTCGTCGATGCGCTGCGTCATCGCATGGCCCTGCATTATCTGGCGGGGCGCAAGGTTTCGGTGAATGAAGCCGCCTATCTTGTCGGCTTTTCCGACCCGGCATCGTTTTCGCGGGCGTTTCGGCGCTGGACGGGAGCGTCGCCGAGTGGGCGCCAGCCTCGCTGAGGCCTTGCGGATCGCTGCGTGCAATGGTCTCTGGTGGCATGATCCGTTCCGCCACTCCCGCCGACATCGCCACCATTCGCCAATTGATTGTCGAACTTGCCGTTTATGAACGTGAGCCGGATGCGGTGAAGGCGAGCGAGGCGCAACTGCATGCGGCGTTGTTTGGCGAGCGGCCGGTTGCCGAGGCGGTGATTGCCGAACATGACGGCGTGGCGGTGGGAGTGGCGCTGTTTTTCACCAATTTTTCGACCTGGGAGGGCAAGGGAGGCCTGTACCTGGAGGATCTGTTCGTGCGGCCGGAGGCGCGGGGGTTGGGCATTGGTAAGGCGTTGCTGGTGCATCTCGCGGGGATTGCCGTGACGCGGGGTTATGCGCGGTTCGAATGGCAGGTGCTGGATTGGAACGCGCCGGCGATCGGGTTCTACAAGGCGCTGGGTGCCGAGATGCAGGATGAGTGGACGAAG
>JANPEP010000229.1:0-2207 GCA_031422995.1 Polymorphobacter sp.
CCGCCCGCCCCGGCCACATCCTTGTCTCCGAACCCGACAACGGCCTGTATGACGCCATGAACAAGGGCCTCGCCCGCGCCACCGGCGACTTCATCGGCTTCCTCAACGCCGATGATTTCTTCTGCCGCACCGATGCCGCCGCCCTCATCGCCGTCGCCGCTGCCGCCAATCCCGGCGCTGACGCCGTGTGCGGCGCCGTCGCGATTGTAGCCGCCGATGACGTGTCGCAATTGAAGCGCGCCTATCCGGCGAAATCCTTTGCGCCGTGGATGCTGCGCTTCGGTCATATGCCACCGCACCCCGGCTTCTATGCCCGCCGCGACTCGATGGCGGCGCTCGGGCCCTTTGACGCGACAATGCGAATCTGTGCTGATTTCGACTGGATGCTGCGGTTTTTCCACGTCCATCGCCTCTCTATGGTTCCTATCGAACAGACACTGGTCACGATGCGCGATGGCGGCGTATCGAGTCAGGGCTGGGCGTCGCGGCGGCTGTTGAACGCCGAGATGGTTGCCGCGTTGCGCCGCCGCGGTATCGCCTCGGCCAGCCCATTGGTCTGGTCCAAATATCTCGCCAAGATTGGCCAGCTGTTCCAATGCCCTTCGCAATGGCCGGCACCGGTTGGCGTCCGCTGGCCGTCAGGCTGACTGGCGGAAAGAAATGGCGAAGCCGCAGCAATGTCGATAGATGGCAACAGACTACCGCCGCGAAACGCCAGCTCAAGCGTGATTGCAGGGAACCAGATGACGCAACTTTTGCTTGTCGAGCTCAACGAGATCAATTTCGAACTGGTCGAAAAATACGCCGCTGCTGGCGATTTGCCGACGTTCGCGCGCTTTCTTGGGCAGCATGGCTATACCGAAACGACATCGGAAGCCGATTACGAGCATCTTGAACCCTGGATTCAATGGGTCACGGCGCACACCGGCCTCAGCTTTGCCGATCACGGCGTCTTCCGGCTTGGCGACATCGTCAAAACCGACCACCCGCAAATCTGGGAACGGCTCGAAGCCAAGGGCCTGCGCGTCGGCGCTGTCAGCCCGATGAACGCCAAATATCGCCTCGAAAACCCAGCGTTTTTCGTCCCCGATCCATGGACTCCGACCGGTATCGCCGCGCCGGCCTCGGTAAAGCGGCTTTATGCGGCGATTTCGCAGGCGGTGAACGACAATGCCGAGGCCAAGATCACGCCGGGTTCGGCGCTGGCCATCGCCTTGGCGAGCGCAAAATCGCTGAGCCTGGACAATGCCGATCAATATGTGGGCTTTGTGTTGAAATCGGTTAGGCAACCCTGGTTCCGGGCGATGTATCTCGATCTGCTGCTCGCTGATGTGTTTGCGAAATCGGTCGCCACCACCCGTCCCGATTTTGCCAGCCTGTTCCTCAATGCCGGCGCGCATATCCAGCACCATTACATGTTCTCATCGCGTTTCTATGACGGGCCGTTCCGCAATCCTGAATGGTATGTCGCTGCCGATGGCGATCCCATCGCCGATATCTACAAGCTGTATGACCGGTTGCTCGGGCGATTGCTGGCGCGCTTTCCAACGGCGCGCATCATGCTGGCGACGGGCCTTCATCAAGACCCGCACCCTGAGCTGCAATATTATTGGCGGCTGAAGGACCATGCCGCGTTCCTCGATCGCATAGGTGTCGGCTTCACATCAATCGAGCCACGCATGTCGCGCGATTTCGTCGTGCATTGTGCAAACGCAGATGATGCCGCCAAGTCCGCCGAACAGCTGGCGCGTGCCGTTGCCGATGATGGCCAGCCGCTGTTTTCCATAGACAATCGCGGTGACAGCCTGTTTGTCGAGTTCGTCTATCCCAGCGACATCTCTGCAACTGACGGGTTCCGCGTCGGCAACACGGCTTTCGACGGGCTCCGGGATGCCGTGGCCTTTGTCGCAATCAAGAACGGCCAACATAACGGCATCGGCTATTTCTCCGACAGCGCCATGCGCCTTGGTCCCGGTGACCGCTTTGCCCTCAAGGACTTGCCAGATCGCATCGAAGCCGCGCTGGCTCCGCCTCAGGGCATGATGACCAAAAACAGGTAAGTCGCGAAGATCACCAGATGGACGACACCATTCAGGATGGTCGTCCGCCCGGTGCTGAGCGACAGCACCGACAGGAACAGCGACAGCGCCAGCAGCACCATGCCTTCGGAATCGATACCGAGCGTCAACGGTGTGCCCATCCACAGC
>JANPEP010000230.1:0-1509 GCA_031422995.1 Polymorphobacter sp.
ATGAGGCTGCCATCGGCGATGCCGGGGAGATATTTGGCCATTTGGGCTTCGCTGCCGGCGAGGAGCAGGGCTTCGGTGGCGAGCAGGACCGAGACGAGCGGGACGGCAGCAAGGTGCGCGCCGGCGGCTTCGGCGAGCATGCAGGATTCTTCCGCCGAGAGCCCAAGGCCGCCACGCGCTTCGGGAACGCGGGCTGCGGTCCAGCCGAGGGACGCGATTTCGGCGTAGAGCGCGGCGTCGAAGGCCGGGGCGTCCTTGGCCATGGCGGCGCGGGCGCGGGTGGTGCCGGATTTTTCGGCGAACAGCTTTTGGGCTTGTTCGCCGAGCGCCTTGGCGTCGTCGGAAAAATCGAAGTTCACGATGCTACTCCCCAGGATCTTGTTTGGGGCACCTTACCTTAACGTCAACCCGGTTCAACCTCGCAGTTGTTACCAGGGAATTTGATTGCCCTGATAGTCGAGATAATGCTGACCGCCGCCGGTGTTGGCGATGACGACATCGGCGAGGCCGCCGACGCTTTCGGCGATCTCGATCTGGGCATCGGGGCCGCCCATCGCGGTTTTGACCCAGCCGGGGTGGAGGTTGAGCACGGTCAGCCGCCGCTTGCCGACATCCTGGGCGAAGAAGCTGCGGCTGAGGGTGTTGAGGGCGGCCTTGCTGGCGCGATAAAGCTCCATGGTGCCGCCGGTGTTGAGTGCGACCGAGCCGAGGACCGAGGTCATGAAGGCGATGGTGCCGCCTTCGTTGAGGCGCGGCAGGAAGCTGCGGGCGAGGCGGATGGGGGCCAGGGCATTGGTGAGCATGAGGGCGGCGATGTCGTCTTGCGTCACCTTGTCGGCGGAGCCGTGGCGCGGGCCATAGATGCCGGCGTTGATGAAGAGCAGGTCGTAGTGTTGGCCGTCGGTGGCGGCGGCGAGGGCAGCGACGCTTTCGGGGCTGTCGATGTCGACGGTCTGGATGATGATATCATGGCTGCTGGCGGCGGCGGCGAGGTCTGGGGCGGCGGCGGGATCGCGGGCGGTGGCGGTGACGTGCCAGCCGCGGCCGGCGAATTCGGTGGCGAGGCCGAGGCCGAGGCCGCGCGAGGCGCCGATGATGAGGGCGGTTTTTGCCATGATGGGGTCCTTTTTTGCGCCTGTTTGGGGCTTGTGCGCAGGCTAGGCGCTCAGGCGGTGGGCGGCCAGATAGTCATAGTGGGGGGTGCAGGCGTCGCGGATTTTCTCGGCGGCGCTGTCGAGGGTGACGGGGGTTTCCTCGGGGGCTTCGAAGCCGGTGCTGTCGAGGACGCGGCCGTACCAGTGGCTGGCCCAGACGCCATCGGTGGGGCGGGGGCCAGGCGCCCAGTGGAGCATGGCGGGGTCCCAGGCGATGCCGAGCGCGGTGCAGAGTTTGGCAAGGAGGACGGCGGGGTCGGCGAGGACGTCGGCGGAGTCGATGACGGGCGGGGCGTGGCCGCGGCGGTCGGCCTCCCGATCGAACCAGTCGCGCTGGCGGGCGTAGCCGAGATCG
>JANPEP010000231.1:0-4999 GCA_031422995.1 Polymorphobacter sp.
GCGCTGGAAGACCCGATGTATCGCGGCGTTTTGACGACAGCCTGAGGCTTAGACGTCGCGGTTGTGATTTGCGCGAAGCGCGATGCGCTTTGCAGGTGACGCGCCGCACAAAAATTGATTAACACGTATCGACGGGGCCGCGGGCTGGCCCCTAGAGAGCACGGACCCCGAAATGGACTGGACGCCCGCGCCGAGACGACAAAGCGCCATGCGCCGCGAGCAGAACCTCGCGCTCGTGGGGGCGGTGGTGTCGGGTGCCGTTATCGCCACCGGGCTGGTGTTGTTGCTGGTGGCGCGGGTCAACCCCGACGGTGCGGCGCGGATGCGCGGCGTGATGCTGGATATCACCACACCGGTGTGGAGCGTGGTGCGCGCGCCCTTCGATGGCGCCGGGCGTGCGCTGGCCTGGGCCGGGGATTATCTGGGCGCTGTCAGCCGCAACCGCGCGCTGGAAAAGCAATTGGTTGTGGCAAATGCCGAACTGCAACGCGCCGCCGCCGATCGCCAGGCGCTGAAATCCCTGAAGGCGCTGGAAAAGGTGCGGGATCCGGCGCGCACCGTGGTCAGCACGACGCGGATCGTTTCGGCCACATCCGGATCGGTGGTGCGATCGGCGATGATCGCTGCCGGGCGCAATGACGGCGTGGAGCCGGGCCTGCCGGTTATCGGCGCCGCCGGCTTGATCGGTCGCACCATCGAGGCTGGATCGGGATCGGCGCGAGTGCTGCTGCTTACCGACCCTGCCAGCCGCATCCCC
Organism: Polymorphobacter sp.; assembly: GCA_031422995.1. Lineage (GTDB taxonomy): Bacteria > Pseudomonadota > Alphaproteobacteria > Sphingomonadales > Sphingomonadaceae > Sandarakinorhabdus. The sequence continues at coordinate 758 of JANPEP010000231.1, forward strand.
ATTGTCGTCGCTCGCACCGGCCAGGCGGCGCTGGCGGTTGGCACCAACAGCCCCAGCCTGGAATTGCGCGACCGGGTGGGCGCCGATGTGCCGTTGCAACTGGGCGACCGGCTGCTGACATCGGGGGATGGCGGGGTGTTTCCGCCGGGGATTCCAGTCGGCACGATCATCTCCACTGCCGAGCCGGTGCAGATACGGCCCGCAGCGACGCCGGTGGGCGCTGCCTATGTGACCATCGAGGCCGCGTACCTGGCGCTGCCGGCCGAAGTTGCGCAGCCCAATTTCGAAGCGCCGGTGCCCATCGAGGCGCGGCGCAGCGGTGGCGGCGCCCCGGCGCCATCGCCGGTGCCCAAGGCGCCGCTGCCATGACGCCCGGGCCGCGTTGATGGCACGAAATGCCCCGCCCTGGCGGTTGATGAACGCCGCCGAGCGCCGTCGTTACTGGTGGGGGCATTGGCGGCTGGCGGTGCCGGCGGGATCGACCTTGCTGCTGGTGCTGGTGATGACGGCGCCGCTGGTGGTGCCGGTGCCGGTGTTTCCGCAACTGGCGCTGCTGGGGGTGTTTGTCTGGGCCACATTCCAGCCGGGGTTGATGCCGCCCTGGGTGGCCTTTCTCATCGGCATCGTTGCTGATCTGTTGTTTGCCCAGCCCTTGGGCGTCAACGCCACGCTGTTTGCGGCGGCAGCGGGCTTTGTGCGGTTTTTCGAAAGCCGTTACGGCCATCATGCCCATGGCTTTGATTGGGGCGTGGCGGCAGGCCTGATTATCGTGTTCGAATTGTTGACCTGGCAATTGATGGGGCTGGCCGGAAAGCCGGTGCCGCTGCTGCCGCTGGGCTGGCAGGTGTTGACCAGCATTGCCGCCTATCCGTTGGTCGTCGCGTTCTGCGCCTGGGCACAGCGCCGGGCCTTTGGGCCGGACAGTATGCGATGAGCCGGCGTAGGTGAGCAACGAAGCCATCCGCGAGCAGGGCTTTACCCGCCGGGCGCTGTTTCTGGGCGGCGGTATGGGGGTGGTCGGCGTCACGCTGGCAGCGCGCATGGCGTATTTGTCGATCTTTGAAGGCGAGCAATATCGGCTGGCATCGGAGGAAAACCGCGTCCAGCTGCGGCTGATTCCACCGCGCCGTGGCTGGATTGTGGACAGGAACGGCAAGCCGCTGGCGCTGAACAAGCCCGATTACCGGCTGGAGCTGATTCCGGAGCAGGTGGGCGATCTTGATACCGCGATGGCGCGCCTGACCAAGCTTCTCGGGCTGACGTTCGAGGATGAATTGCGCATCCGTGCCGATATCGCCATCCAGCCAAGTTATATGCCGGTGGAGGTGAAGCGCGACCTCGATTGGCCGACCTTTGCCGGATTGAATGTGCAAGTGGCGGATATGCCCGGCCTGCAACCGGTGCGCGCCTTCAGCCGGGTGTACCCCGATGCCGATCAGTTTGCGCATCTGCTCGGTTATGTCGGGGCGCCGACGCCAACGCAGTACAAGGAGCAAAAGGACCCGTTGCTGATTTTTCCGGGCTTTCGCATCGGCAAGGACGGCATCGAGCGCCACGAGGACAAGGCGTTGCGTGGGCGTGCCGGGGCACGGCGCGAGGAAGTGACGGCGCGTGGGCGTGTGGTGCGCGAGCTGGACACGCGGGGCGACACGCCGGGCGACACATTGAAGCTGACCATCGATCGCGATTTGCAGAGTTTCACAGCGCGGCGGCTGGGGGACAATAGCGCCAGTGTCATCGTCATCGATTGCCTGACGGGTGATGTGCTGACGATGGTATCAATGCCGGCCTATGACCCCAATGTGTTTTCGACGCGGGTGCCGGCCAAATTGTGGAAAGCCTTGCAGGACGACGACCATAACCCGTTGCTCAACAAAAGCGCGATGGGGCTGTATCCGCCGGGATCGACCTTCAAGATGGTGACGGCGCTGGCTGTGCTGGAGGCCGGGGTGACACCGGACCAGGGTGTGCGCTGCACCGGCAAGTATAAATATGGCAACAACACCTGGCATTGCCACAGCCGGCGCGGCCATGGCGGGGTGGATTTGCACAGCGCCATCCCCAAAAGCTGCGACGTGTATTTTTATGCCTTTGGCCGACAGATCGGCATCGACCCGATTGCCGACATGGCGCGGCGGCTGGGGCTGGGGCAGAAATATGATCTGCCGCTGCCGGGGCAGGCCGCCGGCATCGTTCCCGACACCGCGTGGAAGTACAAACGCTATGGCAAGCCGTGGAACACCGGGGAGACGCTGAATACCTCGATCGGCCAGGGCTATCTGATCGCCAATCCGCTGCAACTGGCGGTGATGACGGCGCGGGTGGCCAGCGGCCGGGCGGTGGTGCCGCGGCTGCTGGCGCCGGCGGATGGCGCGCCGCCGCCGCAGTTCGAATCGCTGGGCATCCCCGAGGAGCATCTGCAGGTTGTGCGGCAGGGCATGTATGATGTGATCAATTCGGGCATCGGCACGGCGCGGGGTGCGCGATCACCGGTGCAAGGCGTGCATTTCGCCGGCAAGACCGGCACGGCGCAGGTGCGGCGCATCACAACGGATGAACGCCGGCGCGGGGTGAAACGCAATGAATCATTGCCGTGGAAGCAACGCGACCATGCGTTGTTCGTCGCCTTTGCCCCCACCGAAGCGCCACGCTATGCCATAAGCGTGATCATCGAACATGGCATTGCCGGCGGCAAATTTGCCGGGCCAATTGCGCGGGATGTCCTGACGTTCCTGTATGATCCGGAACGCGCCATGAAATCGCTGGGCCCGATCGAGGCGGCAGCACGGGCCAGGCGCGAAGCCGAAGCGGCCGCCAAGGAATTGGCCGTGCGCCAGGCCGAGGAAGAGCGCCTGATGCCATCATGGCTGCGCACCGATGGCATTGCGCCGCCGACGTTCGAAATCGGGCCGGCGGATGCGCCACAACCCGAACGCGAGACCGAATGATGCCGGGAACACCGCACCGGCCCGCGCCCTCGGGGATGCGATAATGTTCAATGGCCCCTGGATGCGCGAGCTTAACCGGCTGCCATGGGGCATCGTGCTGGTCGTCATCGCGCTCGCCGGCTTCGGGATGGTGGTGCTGTACTCGGCCGCCGGTGGCTCGTTGACGCCTTGGGCGTTAAAGCATGGCATCCGTTTCATCATCCTGCTCGGGCTGTCGCTGGGCGTGGCGTTGGTCAGCCCCGATACCTGGCTGAAATATGCCTGGGCGATCTATGGCGCGGTGCTGGTCGGGCTGATTGGGGTGGAGGTGCTGGGTCGGGTCAGCGGCGGAAGCCAGCGCTGGCTCGACCTGGGCTTCATCCAGTTGCAGCCATCGGAATTCATGAAGCTGGCAGTCGTGCTGGCGCTGGCGCGCTTTTATCATTTCCTGCCCAAGGGGTATGAGACGAAGTGGAATGCGCTGTTGCCGGCGCTGGCCTTGATTGCGGCACCGGCGGCGCTGGTGATGCTGCAACCTGATCTGGGCACGGCATTGTCGATCACCTTTGGCGGGGTAGTGGTGATGTTTCTGGCAGGCGTGCGGCTGTGGCTGTTCCTGGGCGCCGGAGTGGCGGCGGCGGCGGCGATGCCACTCGCCTGGTCGATGCTGCACGATTATCAGCGCAAGCGCGTGCTGATCTTTCTTGATCCATCCACCGATCCGCGCGGCGCCGGATATCACATCACCCAATCAAAAATCGCCATTGGTTCGGGTGGGCTTTCGGGCAAGGGCTATCTTGAGGGCACGCAAAGCCATCTCGATTATCTGCCCGAACTGCATACCGACTTCATCTTTGCAACCATGGCGGAGGAATGGGGCTTTCTGGGCGGAATGTTCATCATCATCGGCTTTGGCATCATTCTGGTTTGGGGCGTTGGCGTTGCGATGCGGGGAAAGGGGCAGTTTCAACGGCTGATGGCGCTGGGCCTCACAGCGACGTTGTTCTTTTATCTGGCGATCAACATGATGATGGTGATGGGGCTGGCGCCGGTGGTGGGCATACCGCTGCCACTGATCAGTTATGGCGGTTCGGCGATGATGACGGTGATGATCCTGCTCGGCCTCATCATGGGCGTAGCGCGCCAGAACACGTTGCCGCAAACCTAGGGCGCAAACTTAGCTGTTGCGGCCAAGCGCCCCCCCTGCTAACAGCCCGCCTCCACGCAAAGTCGCGAACGGACGTATAGCTCAGTCGGTAGAGCAGCTGACTCTTAATCAGCGGGTCCCAGGTTCGAACCCTGGTGCGTCCACCAT
>JANPEP010000232.1:0-1600 GCA_031422995.1 Polymorphobacter sp.
TAGCTGAGTTCCTTGCCCTGCACCTGTCGCGCAGCCGCCACGCCGCGCGCCCCCGTCTGCGGCAGATAGAGCGCCGCCGACTGGTGCGGATTCTCGCCATAACGCAGCATGTCGGCCCGCGTCAGCGCCAGCGGCAGCACCGCCGGAAACATCTCCCCCTGATCGGCAAAGGCGAACCAGCTCGCCACCGCCGCATCATAGGCGGCAGTATGCGCGAACGCCGCCGCCGCAAGCCGCTTGCGCAAGGCCAGGCCGGTGCTCCCATTCGCATCGAGCGCCGCGATCACCTCGGCATATTGCCCCGGATCGGTAACGATCGCTACCGCGCCATGGTTCTTCGCCGATGATCGCACCATCGCCGGGCCACCGATGTCGATATTCTCGATGATCTCGTCGCGCGCCGCACCCTTCGCCACCGTCGCTGCAAACGGGTAGAGATTGATCACCGCCAGGTCGATCGGCACAATGCCGTTATCCGCCATCGCCGCCAGATGCGCCGGGTCATCACGCAACGCCAGCAACCCGCCATGCACCCGCGGGTGCAACGTCTTCACCCGCCCGTCCATCATCTCGGGGCTGCCCGTCAATTCGGACACATCGCGGACAATATGTCCAAAGCCGCGCAACGCCGCCGCCGTGCCGCCGGTAGACACCAGCTCCACCCCGTGCAGCACCAACGCCGCGGCCAAACCCTCAAGCCCGCTCTTGTCGCTGACCGAAATCAGCGCCCGGGTCACCTTCACCATGTCGTTCATCGCTACATTCTCTCGCTATTTTCCGGCGCGCTTGAAACTCCAGCCGATGCTGGCGGCGCCCTTGTCGGTTCGGCCGGTCACGACCAGTTGCTGGGTCTTGTGCAGCGTTCCTGCCGGGTCGATCCACAGGCTGGGCTCGATGCTCACCCGGCCACCGCGAACCTTCATGCCCCACACGCGGCCTTGCGGCAGTTTCAGCAAGGCGCCCGCACCATCGGCCGTCGGCGTCGCCGCCACCCCTGGCCCGAGGTGAAACCGCACGTCAAACGATCGCTCCGCCCGGCGTTTCAACGCCGATTTCGGCATCGCCTCGATCACATCCTCGCCGCGCAAATCCTGGCCATCGGGGGACAGAAACAGCCGCCGCCGCACCATCATGCCCAGCCGCTTGGCATAGCCATCATGCGCCGCTTCCAGCCAATGGCCTTCTTCGCTGCTGCGCGCCTGCACGGTCACTTCCTCAACGCCCAGGCCCAGCACGCCGCCATCCCTGATCCGCGTGCTGTTGGTATCGGCGATGGTCAGCGTCGAATGCGCCGCCGTCGTCCGCAAACCTGCCGCCAGCGATTCGGCCAACGGCAATGCCAACCCGCGCTCGCCACCGCAATTGGTCACCAGCCGGTCCGGCCCATCGCTCATCTCGAATGCCAGCGTCCCGGCATGGCCGCCCGTCGCCACCCGCGCCAAAGGCGGCGGCCCGGCATCGATAACCACCACGCTCTTGCCCGCCGACAAGCGGTAATAGCCAGACCAACGCCCCGTTCGAGTCAACGCACTGCCTGTCGCCGCACGCTTTGCCAACCGCTCCAGCGGCGCCGCCGCAATCGCCGCCCCGCCGTGCCAGG
>JANPEP010000233.1:0-16234 GCA_031422995.1 Polymorphobacter sp.
TCGAGGTGTGCCATCAGGACGACATGCTCGTTTTTCAGCGCCGGGTCGCTGCCATCGATACGGGCGATCACCTCGGAACTGTTGATGGTGCGGCGGGCCGAGGTCGCAACAATATGCGCGCTGGTCTTGAGCGCGAATCCCGTGGGGGTGCCGCCATCGACGTCGGCGGCTGCGAGCACCGCCGCCAGCGACGTTGGCGCGTTGGCGAACAGGGTTTCGGCGCCGGCGTTGCTGACCGAAGCCGAGGCGCGGATGCCGGGCGCGGCGACAAAGGGCGTGCCATCGGGCTGGATCCAGGTCATGCGCGGCACGCTGGCGGTCGCTTGCAGCTTGGCCCAGGGGCGCAGTTTGGCCGATTGCAGGGTCGGGATGGTGATAATGCCGATGGCGCCGCGCGCCGCCGCCATGCGGGTTTTTTCGGCACCCAGATGCGCCAGTACCTCGTTGGGCGGGCGTTTCGGGATGCCCTGCAGGATGACGACAATCTTGCCGCGCACGTTCAACCCGGCATAGTCGTTGAACCCCTGTTTGGGGGCATCAAGGCCGAAGCCGGCAAAGACCAGGGGCGCTGCGACATCGGTTTTGGTGTCGAGCTGGCTGGGGTTGACGATCGCGTCGCTGCCATGGTCCCAAATTGTCGGTGCACCAGCCGTGCCGGTGATGGTGACGCTTGCCGGGCCATCGAGGCGGGTTTCGGACAGTTTCACCGGCTGGAACCAGCTGCCATCGGCGGCACCGGGTTTCAGGCCGGCGGCGGCGAACTGGCTGGCGACATAACGCGCGGCGATGTCGAAGCCGCGGGTGCCGGTGCCGCGGCCTTCGAGCAGATCATCGGCGAGAAAGGCGACATGGGCCTTGATACGCTCGGCACCGCGATCGGGTGAGAAATCCGGCTCGGCAGCGAGCAGCGGCGACGCGGCAAGACCAAGGGCAGCACAGAACAACAGCTTCATGCGGGGCTTTCGATTTGCGGTGGCAGGTTCAGGCGGGGACGCCGCCGGGGATGGGATAGCGATCGAACGGAAAGGTTTCGGATTTCGCCGCCACAGTCCATTCCGCCATCCACGGGTGGGCGAGCATGGCATCGACATAGGCACGGGCGGTGGCGCTGACGGGCAGGCCATAGCTGTCGATGCGGGTGACTACGGGGGCGTACATGACGTCGGCGGCGCTGAAGGCGCCGAACAGCCAGGGCAGGTCGGTGTCGCTGCCGTATTTGTCGCGGGCCTCGCTCCACAGCGCGTCGATGCGGGCGACTTCGGCGGTGATTTCGGCGGTGGCGACAAAGGCCGGGAAGCGTTCCTTGAGGTTCATCGGGCAGCCGGAGCGCAGGGCCGGGAAGCCCGAATGCATTTCGGCGGTGATGGCATAACACAGCGCGCGGGCCGGCAGTTCGCGCGGCCAGTATCGATCATGCCCACCCTTGTCCGCCAGCCAGAGGATGATGGCGAGGCTGTCCCACACCGGAGTCTTGCCATCCCACAGCACGGGGACTTTGCCCGAGGGCATGTCGCCCTTGGCCGCGCCGGATTTCCATTCGGCGGTGTCCATCGGCACGGTGAGGGTTTCAAACGGCAGTCCGGACTGCTTGGCGGCGAGCCAGCCACGCAGCGACCAGCTGGAATAGGCGCGATTTCCGATGATGATCTTCATGGGCAGGCTCCTTGCCCGGCGGGTTTAGGCGGCGGATGGGCGGGCGGCAAGCGGCGGGACGACGTTCGGCTATTTCGCCGCCTTGGTCACCATGCCGTGGCGGCGCAAGATAGCCTGCAACTGGTCATGCGGCAGCGCCGACACGGTCCAGTAGTTCGCGCCGGTCATGGTACGGGCGGCGACCATCGCGTTGATAACCGATTCCTCGACGCCTTCGACCGTGGCCTGGAACACCGGGTTGAGCGCGGCACTACGCAGGCGCGCGACCTGCGCCGGCCGTGATATTTCTTCTGCCCAATTGCCGTCATCGGCGCCGGCATTGGCGGTTGAAAAGGCGATGAAGATATCGCCAGATCCATCGGCTTCGATCGCCCCCAGCCGGCCCAGCCCGACAGACGCGCGCCGCGCCAGCCGCTTCAACTGTTCGGCGGTGAGCGGCGCATCGGTTGCAATGACGATGATGATCGAGCCGCGATGCTGCTCGGTCGTTTCATCCGCGAGGGCAAGCTTCTTGGGGTCGCAAACATCGGCGACCTTGCCACGGCGCATCTGCGGCGGCGACAGCAGCCGGGTGACACAAGGCGGCTGCAAGGCCATCTCGCGCGCCACGTTGATGCCGGCGATGCGCAGTTCGTTGGCGGAACCATAGTTGCATTGCACCAGCACACCGACGGTAAAGCCACCATCTGCCGCCGGCAGCTTGCGCGACGCAGTGCCTGTGCCACCCTTGAAGCCATTGCAGACCATGCCGGTGCCGCCGCCGACATTGCCTTCGGCCAGCGGGCCGGGCTTGGCGGCACCCAGCGCATCAAAAGCGTCCTGACGTGTCACATGCTGGCCGGCCATGTCGTTCAAGGTCGCGTCAGCAGTTTCGCCGACAACCGGATACCAGAAGCGGCCTTTTCGGTGGTCGGCCAGCCAGGCGAAAGTGGCATCCCGCACCACTCCGACGCTGCCTGTTCCGGTAATCATGATCGGGGTTTCGAGAACGCCACTTTCCTCGACCCAATGCGTGCCAGTCAGGTCGCCATTGCCGTTGCCGGCAAAAAATCCCGCGAACACGGCACGTGCATCATCCTTGCCGCGTGGCAGGATGGCGGTGACGCCGGTACGCACAGGCCCCTTGCCGCGCACAACGGCACCTTCGCCCGAGATCAGGGTCTTGAAGCCGACCGTGACGCCCGCGACATCGGTGATGGCATTGTTGGGCCCCGGCGTGCCATCGAACGGCACGCCGAGGTCACGAGCACGCGGCGGCGCATCGGCCAGGGCCGCCGAAGCAGCACCGAGGCAGAAAAGCCCTGCCACGGCCGCCCATCCAGCTTTCATTGTCGCCCCCGTCGCCGGGATGATCCGGCAAAAAACGTCGCCGGGATGATCCGGCATGGGCAACAGGGTAGTGGCTGTTGAATGCGGTCAAGCCCCGATCATTACGGCCGGGCGACGCCGGCGCCAGATCAGTTGCGGGTGGCGAGGAGGATCGCAGCGCGCAATTCGGGGATGCCGGTGCCGGTTTCGGCCGAAGTGGCGAGCACTTCGGGGAAGGCGGCGACATGGGTGCGGGCGACGGCTTCGACGTCGGCGAGGGTTTTGGCCAGTTCGGTCGGCTTGATCTTGTCGCCCTTGGTCAGGACGATCTGGTAGCTGACGGCGGCCTTGTCGAGCATCGACAGGATTTCCTTGTCGACGGTCTTGAGGCCGTGGCGGGCATCGATGAGGACAAGCACGCGTTTCAGCACGACGCGGCCGCGCAGATAATCGAAGATCAGGCGTTTCCAGCGCGCCACGAGATCCTTGGGTGCCTCCGCATAGCCATAGCCCGGCATGTCGACGAGGCGGAATACCCGTGGTTCGCCCACATCAAAGATGTTGAGTTCCTGGGTGCGGCCCGGAGTGTTGGAGGCGCGGGCGAGACCGTGGCGACCGGTGAGGGCGTTGAGCAGAGTCGATTTGCCGACATTGGAACGGCCGGCGAAGGCGATTTCCGCGACATCGGGCGCCGGCAGGAATTGCAGTTCGGGGGCCGACAGCTTGAATTCGACCGGGCCGGTGAACAGCCGGCGCGCGTCCTCGATGAGCCAAGTCCGGGCTTTTGCCGCCTTGGCGGCTTCGACCGGATCAATGTCCTCCATGGGGATGTCGTCGATCATTTGGCGGCCTTGGCCTTGACCGTGATGGTTTCGGGCGGGGTGGCGGGCATCGGATATTTGCGCAACATCCACCATTGTTGGCCGATGGAAACGAGGTTGTTGATGATCCAGTACAGCTGCAACCCGGCCGCGAACGGCGCCATGATGAACATGAACATCCACGGCATGATGGCAAACACCTGTTTTTGCACAGGGTCCATAGGGGTGGGGTTCATCCGTTGTTGGAGCCACATGGTGACGCCAAGAATAATCGGGAACACACCGATGGCGATCATCGCCGGCGGTTGCCAGGGGATGAGGCCGAACAGGTTGAGCGGGGTGAGCGGATCGGGCGCCGAAAGATCGGTAATCCACAGCGCGAACGGTTGATGCCGCATTTCGGTGGACAGCAGCAGCGTCTTGTAGAGCGCGTAGAAGATCGGAATCTGCAGGACCAGCGGCAGGCAGCCCGCCAGCGGATTGACCTTTTCGGTCTTGTAGAGCGCCATCATCTCCTGCTGCGCCTTCAGCTTGTCATCCTTGTGGCGTTCCTGGATGGCCTTCATCCGCGGACCGACGATGCGCATCTTGGCCATCGATTCATATTGCTTGTTGGCGATGGGGAATAGCGCGGCGCGGACAATCAACGTCAGGCAGATGATGGCCAGCCCGAAATTGCCTGTCAGTTGAAACAGCCAGTTGAGCAATTTGTAGATCGGTTGGGCGATGAAGCCGAACCAGCCCCAGCTGATGGCGAGATCGAGATGCGGGACATCGAGCGCCTTCATGTAACCATCGAGGAGTTTGACCTCCTTGGCGCCCGCATAAAAATGCGCCGTGGTTTCAATGACCTTGCCTGGCGCGACGAGGATGGCGTTGCCGAGAAAATCCGTCTGGAACTGGTTGCCGGGGGCAGCGGCGAAATGGGTTTCAATCTTTTCCTTCTGATCGGGAATGACCGCCGCCAGCCAGTATTTTTCGGTGATGCCGAGCCAGCCGCCGGTGGTCTCGTATTTCTTGGGGCCGTCCTTCTTTAGTGTTTCATAATTCAGCTCGCTGTCGTGCAGTGTGCCGTTGACGACGGCGATGGGGCCGACGTGCAGGTTCATCGCGGTGGTTTCCTTGCCCTCGCCGAGGCGCGAGACAAGGCCCCAGGGCTGCACCCGGATCGGTGCCGTGGCGGCATTGCCCACGCGCTGATTGACGGTAAACAGGAAATCCTTGTCGACGGCGATCACCTGTTCGAAGCGCACGCCATTGGGCGAAGTCCAGGTGAGGGTGACAGGAACCTCGGGCGTGAGCGTGGGTGCGCTGGCCGTCCACAGGGCATTCGGCGGCGGCACATCGACGCCGCTCCAACCAAATTGCGCGAACCAGGCATCGGCTTCGGTGGTGCCGCTGGGGCTGAGCAGGCGGACTGGTGGCGAATTCCTGTCGTTGGTGACGCCATATTGCGGCAGCACCAGATCATCGAATCGCGCACCCATCAGGTTTATCGAACCCTTGAGGCGCGGCGTGACGATGGCGACGCGCGGGGTGGTGGCAAGCAGCTTGGCGCGATCGGCAACCGGCGTCGCAGCGGCAATGCCGGGGACGGCGCCAGGCGCGGCGGGTGTTGCCGCCAGGGTCGCAGCAGATGGGGCGGTGGCGGATGTGGCAGTGACGGCGGGGGCAGTCACGGCGGGCTTGACCGGCTTGGGCTGCGGGAAATATTTCTCGCTGGCAAAGGTCCAGCCGAGCAACACCACCGCCGACAGCAGCACGGCAACGATCATGTTGCGGTTGTCTTGGTTCACAAACGGCTCTTCTTCAAAACGGCGGCAGGGGCAGGATTGCGGCGGCTATAACGTGGCGCCTATAGCGTGTCACGGCACCGGGTCATAGCCCGACGGTCCCCAGGGGTGACAACGGCCAATCCGCCGCACTGCCAGCCAGCCACCCTTCAGTGGGCCATGCCGTTGCAGGGCCGTGATGGCATAGGCCGAACAGGAAGGGGCGAAGCGACAAGAGGGGGGCAGGATTCGGGACAGGGTGACCTGGTAGAGCCGGATGGGCAGGACGAGAACCCGGCTGATGATGTTCATTTCAGTGCCTTGGCCAAGGCCCGCTCGAGTTCGGCGTGGAGGGCGGCGAAATCGCGTTCGATGCCGTTTTCACGACCAATCAGGACATGATCGGCACCGGCAAGACCGTTTTGCGGGAACAAATCGCGGGCCAGCGCCCGCAGACGGCGCTTCATGCGGTTGCGGACAACGGCGCCGCCTATTTTCTTGGTGACAGTATAGCCGGCGCGGATCGCGGTATCACCATCATCACGCGCGTTGACCAACAGGATAAAGCCGGGCGTTACCACCCTGCGTCCCTTGTTTGCGGCCAGGTAATCCCGCCGCAACCGGATGGTTGCGAGCGCGGGCATGGCGATTTAGGCGGAGAGCTTCTTGCGGCCCTGGGCGCGGCGATTGCGGATGACCGTGCGGCCGCCCGGGGTTGCCATGCGCGAGCGAAAGCCGTGGCGACGGGCGCGGACGAGCTTCGACGGTTGATAGGTGCGCTTCATGTCGAGTTCCTGTGGGTATCGGGCGGGACGATGTGGCCCCGCGAATTCAAGTCGCGCCGCATAGGGGGAGATGGCAGAAGAGTCAATCCGAAGGCGTCGGCGGAGTCGGAAGCGAAAGCCGCAGGGATGGCTGCGCATCTGGCAGCATCAGCGACTGATAGACGGTTTCAAAGGCTTCGGGCCCGACGCTTACGTCGCCGCGGAACGGATGATCCATGGCCGCAACCAGAAAGATCACCAGCCCCAGGAAGCCGCTGACCAGCGCGGTGAGGATCATATGGGTGTGGCGCGCCATGTTCAGCATCCACAGCAACATGATGTTGATAACGGCGCCGGCCAGCACCACCCACCACAGGATATCGGGGATGCCGCCATCGACGCTGTTGAGCCGGGTGCGGCGGATCTGGACCAGATCATTGGCGAGGGTGAGCGCTTCGGACTGGAGATTCTGCTCGCGCATGGTCTTGGGCTCGAATGTCTGGAGCTGATCGAGGAAATGCGCGATTATGGGCGAGGTGCCGGTGGGGACGACGCCATCGCGCTGCAGCGGCCAACTGACGTCGATGACCTCGCGGGTGTAGTGGCGAAGGCTGGTCCGCATATTGGCGCCGGCCGGATCTGGCAGGGCGCCGGCGCTGCCATGAAGCGCGGCAAGCGTATTCGCTTCGGCGAGGGCAAGATCGGACGTGACCGAAAACCCCTGATAGGCGGCAACCGCGAGCAGGCCGAGCAGCAGGCCATAGAGCATCGAAAAGCTGGAATTCGCAAAGCCGACCATCTCGTTGATGTTCGTATCGCGGTGCAGCCAAGGGTGCAGCCAGCGCCGGACCAGCAACAGCCCGGCGGCGCCAATAGCGGCAAAGGCCAGCGAGGCCGCCAGCGCCATCGCCCAATTGGGATAATCGTAAATGGTAAAGAGCAAGGCGCGGCATTCCCGGGGCGACAGTGATGGTCGCCCTACCGCGCCTGCCCGGCGACTTCAATGCCGGTGATCAGCCCTTGCGGCTGCCATCGCGGCCGCTGAACACCACCTTTGTGCCCGGCTTTACCGCTTCGGCAAGATCATGGGCGTCCCAATTGGTCAAACGCACACAGCCGTGGCTGGCGGCCTTGCCGATCATCCGCGGATCAGGGGTGCCGTGGATGCCATAGGTATCGCGCGTGAGATCAATCCAGGTGGAGCCGACAGGGTTGTTGGGGCCGGGCTGGATGGTGAGTTTTTCGGATTTTCCGCTTTTGGCCTTGAAGGTGAGCCGGCTGGGATCGAAGGTGTAGTTCGGCGACGGCGCAACGGCGCGGACGGCCCATGCGCCCGCCGGCGCCGGGCGCTCGCTGCTGCCGACGGTGGCGGGATAGACAGCGACAACCTTGCCTGCCGCATCCATGGCGCGCAGTTCGCCGCGGTTTTTATCGACGACAATCGAAGCCACCGCCGGCAAATCGGCGCGCGCCGTGTCGGTGACGAGCAGGATGGTGCCGGCAGCGCCGAAATCGGCACCGGGGTTCATCGCCTGCAACAGCGCTTCGTCCATATGGGCGCGTTCGGCGAGCGATTCGACCAGCGATGTCCAGGTCATGTCGGGGCGCCCCGCCATCTGGGCGTAATCACCGGGCGTGACAGGGGCAGCGAACGGCCCGGCAACATCGGTGACGACGATTGTATAGCTGCGGATCACCGGCGCCGGGTCGCCTTCGACAAGCGCGTTCCAGGTTTTGGCATCAAGACGGCCGTTGACAGGCAGGCCCTGTGCCGCCTGGAAGGCGCGCACCGCCAGGCGCATGTTGGCGCCGGGCGCGCCATCGATGACACCGGGTGAGAAGTGGCGGCGATCGAGCAGCACTTGGGCGCGGATGAGTTGGCGCTGCACTGCAGCTCGATTGGTGGTGGCGGCGATGCCCTGGCCGTTGATGGCATCGGCAAGCGGCGAGTTTGCGGGCTGGACGGCGGGCGCCGGTGCCGGGGTAACGGCGGGTGCTGTGGCAGGTGTTTTGGCAGGCTGGGCAAGTGCCGAGACCGGAATGAGGGCGAGAATGGCGAATGCGGTGCGAAAACCGGACATGGATGCGAGCCTTTGGTTGCAACAAAGCGTAGGAAGCACGGGTTGAAGCCTTGAGCGCGGCTTGTGGTTCCGTCTCGGCAGGATCGGAGTGGTTGGTGGTCGTTCTGGCGTTGATGATGCCCGTTGCCGCGGTTTCGGCCCCGATGACGTGCGTGGCAGGGCCGGCAGAGGCTGCTGCTGCCAATGCTGCGTCGCTGGAAACGCTCGAATGGGCGCCGTTCCGCCGGCCGGAACGGGGCTGGGCAATCTATGCGACGCGCATCGCCGCCGAAATCGGCACACGCTGCCCGGCCATGAGCCCGGGCTTTGCCGCTGCATTGGCAGACTGGCAGGGGGAGCGTCGCCTGCCGGCAACCGGCATCGTCGACATTCCGGGCTTTGCCGTGATGAATTCCAAATGGACGTTGGCGCGGCCCTTCGTGATGGCGACGCGCGGCGGCAATTGCCCGTTGCCAGCAGATGCAGCGGTCCTGGCGGTGGCGGCGCCGACCGAAAGCTATGGCGGCAAGACGATCGTGTTGCACGTCGGTGCCTTGGCCGCCTATCGCCGGATGATGGCGGCAGCGCGGCGGCAATTGCCGCTGGGGGAGCCCGACCGGTTTCGCATCTTTTCTGGGTTTCGCGCGCCCGAAGCCGATGATCTGCGTTGTGCGGTGGACGGCAATTGCCAGGGCATCGTGCGCGCGGCGTGCTCGGCGCATCGCACCGGGATGGCGATCGACATGCATGTGGGGGCTGCGGCGGGATTCGGCCCGGATTCGTCCGATGACGGCAACCGCCGGGCAATGGTGCGCACGCTTGGCTATCGCTGGCTGGTGGCCAATGCGGCGCGCTTTGGCTTTGTGAATTACGTGTTCGAGCCTTGGCATTGGGAATGGTCTCCCCCCTCGACTTCGGCCGCCGCCACCGGCAAGACACCGCCATGACTGTTTCGCCGCTCGCTCGCCCATTTCCCGATCCTGGTGCCATCGCCGGCGTGCGAATCGGCACGGCCACCGCCGGTTACAAGGCGTGGACGCGCGCCGATGTGACGGTGGTGGAACTGGCACCGGGAACGGCGGTGGCGGGGGTGTTGACGCGGTCGCGGTGCCCGTCGCCCGAGGTTGAATTGTGCCGCGAACGGCTGGCCGGCGGCCGAGCGCGCGGGCTGGTGGTCAATGCCGGCAATTCGAACGCGTTTACCGGAGCAGCCGGGCGGGCCGCAGCCGAGGCGCAGACGGCCGCAGTTGCGGCGTTGCTGGGCTGCGCTGTGGATGAGGTGTTTGCGGCGTCCACCGGCGTCATCGGGGTGCCCTTGCCGCTGGACAAGGCAGTGGCGGGGGCAACGGCGGCCCATGCGGCGCTGGGGTCGGCAGGGTTTCATGACGCAACGCTGGCGATCGGGACGACTGATACCTTTGCCAAGGCGGCGACGGCTTCGGCAATGATCGGCGGGGCGCGGGTGGCGCTGGTCGGCATCATCAAGGGATCGGGGATGATCGCACCCGACATGGCGACGATGCTGGGGTTTGTGTTCACCGATGCTGCCGTGGCGCCAGATTTCCTGCAGGCGGCGCTGGCCAAGGCAAATGGCGAGACGTTTTCGTGCATCACGGTGGATAGTGACACATCGACTTCGGACACGGTGCTGGCGTTTGCCACGGGCGCTGCGGGCAATGCCGTGCTGGCCGATTGGGCCTCGCCGGGGGCAGATGCGTTCGCTGCGGCGCTGGCCGATCTGTGTCGGCAATTGGCGCAACTGGTGGTGCGCGATGGCGAGGGGGCGACGAAGTTCATCGCCATCACCGTGACCGGTGCCGAGGATGACCGCGCGGCGCACGCCGTGGCGATGAGCATTGCCAATTCGCCGCTGGTGAAAACGGCGATTGCCGGGGGTGACGCAAATTGGGGGCGCGTGGTGATGGCAATCGGCAAGGCCGGCGAACGCGCCGAACGCGACCTGGTGTCGATCCGCTTCGGGATTACCGAAGTCGCCGCCGGGGGCGCCGTGGTTCCGGGATATGACGAGGCACCGGTGGCGGCGCATCTGGCCGGGCAGGATGTCGATATCGGCGTCGACCTGGGGCTGGGCGAGGGCCGGGCGCGGGTTTGGACGTGCGACCTGACGCATGGTTACATCAGCATCAACGCCGATTACAGGAGCTGAACACATGATCCCCATTTTGCACCATTACGAAACCTCGCCGTTTGCCGAGCTGGTGCGGATGGCGATGGGCTTGAAGGGACTGGCCTGGCAATCGGTGATCATCCCCAACATCATGCCCAAGCCCGATCTTGTCGAACTGACTGGTGGCTATGCGCGGACGCCGGTGTTGCAGATTGGCGCCGATATTTACTGTGATACGGCAGCAATCCTGCACGCGCTGGAAGAAGTGCAGCCCGAGCCTAGCCTGTATCCGGCGCCGCTGGGGGCGTTGCACCGGGTCATGGCGAGCTGGGCCGGGGGGCCGCAGTTCCTGGCGCATGTCGGCGCCGCGATGGGGACGATGCCGCCCGGTGCCCTGCCGGACAGTTTCATAGAAGACCGCAAGGGGCGTTTCGGACTTGACCTGAGCCAGTTGGCCCGGGCGACGCCGCATCTGACGTCACAGGCGTTGACGGCGGCGCATTGGCTCGATGCCAGCCTGTCCGATGGCCGGGCGTTTGTCGGTGGCGATGCGCCAGGTCATGCCGATCTGGCGTTTTATGCCAACATCTGGTTCGTGCGCGGCATCCCGTTTGCCAAGGCGACCGCTGACGAAATTTTCGCCCTGCCGCACCTGGCGGCGTGGTTTGGCCGGGTGGCGGCACTGGGCCATGGGATGCGCAGCGAGATCAGCGCGGCAGATGCGATTGCAATCGCAGACCGGGAGCAGCCCGGCATCATGGGAGATCGCATCGATGGGCCGTTCGCCGCCGGGCAACTGGTCGCGGTGAAGACCGACGGGTCCGGCGATGCGCCGGTGCAAGGCACGCTGGCGCGTCTCGATCCCACCGGGATCACGGTGATCCGCAAGGGCAGCCGTTGCGGCACAGTCGCGGTGCATTTCCCGCGGCTGGGCCAGATGGTGGTGGCGGTTTAGGCCAGCTCGCCCTCGAGCCAGCTTTTGAGCTGCGACTTGGGCGCAGCGCCAACCTTGGTCGCAACGGGCTCGCCGCCCTTGAACAGGATCATCGTCGGGATGCCGCGCACGCCATAGCGGGTGGGGGCATCGGGATTGTCGTCGATATTGATTTTCACGATATCAACGCCGTCGAGCTCGTTGTTGATCTCCTCCAGCGCCGGGCCGATCTGGCGGCAAGGCCCGCACCATTCGGCCCAGAAATCGACAAGCACCGGCTTTTCGCTGCTGATGACATCGGCGTGGAAGGAAGCGTCGGTAACGTGTTTTGCGGCCATGGGGAGGCTCCTGAAGGCTATGCTGGAGAGATAGGCGTGTCAGTGCCGGGGTTCAAGAATACTTCGTCTTTGGGCAGGTGAAGCGCAATGATGGCATCGGGAAGTTCGATGAGGCTGGGGCCTTCGGTATAAAGCAGCGCCGCGCGGACCGGACGATCGGGGAAAACCAGGCGGAGGGCGGCGACATAGGCGGCCATCTGGCGCAGATGATAGGGCTCGACGGCGGCGGCGGCTGCTGGAACGCGGCGGCCGGTCTTGAAATCCACAACAGTTACAGCGGCTTGGGTGATGAGCAGGCGGTCGACCTTGCCGGTGATGACCATGGTGCCGACGGTGGCGGCGATGGGGGCCTCCACCAGCGCGCCGGGGGCGAATACGGTGGCGAAGCGCGAGTCGTCGAGGATTTTCAGCACGATCCTCGTGAGTTCGGCGGCGTCCTGTTCGGGGGCGGTCATGGCGCACCACGCCTCCCCCACCGCGCGGCGGCGATCGGGAGCGATGTCCGGCAGGCGTTCGAACAGGGCATGGAGGGTAGCGCCGCGGCGTGCGGCGAGCTGTGCGGCGGGGCCTGACGGGGGTGCCGAGACATCATCGGGGGCAATCGCCGAGGGTGAGAGCGGGCGCGGCGGTCGCGCCTCCTGTGGCGCCGCGCTGCTGGCCCAATCGGGCAGGGTCAGCGCGTCATCGGGCCGGATGACGACATCGGCGGGCCGGCGCGGTTCCGGGGTGCCGGTGGCGTAGCACAGCGCATCGCCATCCCATTCGGGAGCATCGACCGCTTCGGCCCCAAGCGACTCCATGGCGCCGGCAACAGCCGCGTACCAGCTGTCCTCGGCGGGTTCCTTGCCCTTCAAGGCGCCGCCGATGAACAACAGGTCCTCGGCGCGAGTGAGTGCGACATACAAGAGCCGGCAATGTTCGCGGGCGGCATCGGCTTCGGCGGCATCGATCGCATCGGCGAGCGGTCCCGTCAGGCTCTTGCGGCCAGGCAGGAACACCGGCAGTTCGGGACCATTGTCGAAGCGCATCAGCAGCGGCGACTTGTCGGCCTTGTTGCGGGCTTTTGTTGCGTCCGCCAGGATGACCACCGGCGCCTGCAGGCCCTTGGCGCCATGGACGGTCATCAGGCGGATGGCGTCCAAGGGCGCGTCGGGATCGCGCTTGATCTCGATATCGTCATTTTCCACCCAGGCGAGAAAGCCCTGCAACGACGGCGCATTGGCGGATTCGAACGCCAGCGCCTGGTCGAGCACGGCGTCGATGGCGTCGCGGGCTTCTTCGCCGAGCCGGCCGAGGAGTTTCGCTCGTCCCGCCAAGGGCCCCGACAGGATGCGTTCGAAAAATTCATAAGGCGCGGCGAAATCGGCGAAGGAGAGCACCTCGAGCAGCCAGGTGCGGGCGTGCTTCACCTTGGGATCGGCGGACTCGCCAACCGCCTGCCACAGGGTGCCGGTGCGGCCATCGGCGAGGGCGAACAATTGGGCATGGTCGAGCCCCAGGAACGGCGAGACCAGCAGCGCCGCCAGTGTCAGGTCGTCGCCGGGTTGCAGGGCGAAACGCGCCAGGGCCAGCAGGTCGTTCACCGCCAGCGGATCGGTAAGTTTCAACCGATCGACGCCGGCCACCGGCACGCCATGGACGTGCAGCGCCGACACCAAAGCGTTGGAAAAGGCACTGCGGCTGCGCACCAGCACCAGGATGTCCTGCGGCCGCACCGGGACACCGCGCGCCGGCAGCAACAAGGGCGCGCGCGGATCGAGCCAGCCGGCGATGGTGGCGGCGGTACGATGCGCCATGATGACTTCGACTTGCGGCGCGCGGGCGCTGTCTTCCTCGTCATCGTCATCGGGCTCGGCATCTTGCGCCATCACCGGTGGCCACAGCGTTACGGCGCCCGCCGCCGGCGTGCGGTGCGGCTCGTGCGGCAACACGCCTTCGTCGTCGAAACTCGTCGGCCCCAGCGTTTCGACAACGGCATCGACGACATCGAGCACGGCCCCGACCGAGCGGAAATTGGTCTTCAGCCCCACAGGCTTCCATTGCTGCTGGCCATCGCGGGCCCATTGTTCAAAGGTCACGCGTTGGTCGCGATAGACCCGCGGATCCGACCCCTGGAAGCTGAAGATCGATTGCTTGAAATCGCCGACGACGAACACTGTCCGCTGGCCGTCGCGGGCGCCCTGCCCGGCGAAGAACTCCTCGGTCAGCGCGCGGACGATCTCCCATTGGCGCTCGTTGGTGTCCTGCGCTTCGTCGACGAGGACATGGTCGATGCGTTGGTCGAGCTTGAAACGCACCCATTCGGCAGCGCCGGGGGCGAGCAGCAGGCGTTGGGCGGCAGCGATCATGTCGTCATAATCGACGACGCCCAGCCGCGCCTTGGCGGTGCGCCAATCGGCGGCAAGGCGCTTGCCGATGCGCAAATGGCGGGCGGCGTGTTCGGCGGCGCGATACAGGCGCTGTTCGGCGCGGATGGGAATGAGCGCAATGCCGAATTCGATGTAGAAATCGGCGGCCCAGGGGTCTTTGGCGGTGATGGCCTTGGTGATCGTCGTGGTGTTGACGGTCTCGGTCGTGGTCAGGAACACGCTGCACAGGGTTTCGAACCCCGCAGTCTTGTCGGCGGATTCAAGCCAGGCCTGAAGCTTGACCAGCTTGGTCGCGGCGTTCTTGCCGCCGAACTGCATCGCACCGGCCAGCCGCGCGAGCCCGGCCAAGTCGAAGCTGCGGACATGGGCCGCCAGCGTTGCCGCTGCATCACCATCGGTCGGCAGGCCGAAACCGCGGCGCAGCATCGGTTCGATGCCGGCCATCGGCAGGCCAGCGAGCGCTTCGCCATGGCTTGTCAGTTTTGCGGCGACCTCCGCGAGCCGCATTTCGCCGCTGGCGATGCTGATGTCACCAAGATCGGCGAGGAAGGCCTCGTCGCCCTCCGCCCCGGCGCGCTCGATGGCTTCAGTGAGCAAGCGGCGGCGCAAGGCCAGCCCGCCGCGATCATCAAGGGTGGCAAAGCCCGGCGCGACACCCGATTCGACCGGAAAGCTGGCGATCAGGCCTTGGGCAAAGGCGTGGATGGTCTGCACGGCGAGGCCCTGCGGTGCATCGAGGACATGGGCGAACAGGCGCCGGGCGCGGGCTATGGTGGCGATGTCCGTCTCGGCGCGCAGCGATTCGAGATCATGGCGCAGTTCATCCTCGCTGCACCGCGCCCAGCGGGCCAGGCGCCCGAAGACGCGGGTCTGCATTTCGGCGGCGGCGAGTTTGGTGAAGGTGAGGCACAATATGGCGTGCGGCGGGGTGCCGAGCAGGAGCAGCCGCAGCACGCGGGCGGAGAGCACTTGCGTCTTGCCGGTGCCCGCCGACGCCGTGACCCAGGCATGGACATCGGGGGCGGCGGCTTCGGCCTGTTCAGGCTTCAGCGGGTGGAGCGCGGGGGTGCGGGCTTCGCTCATGGCGTCACCCGCGAGCGGGGCCGGTCCAGCCATTCGGCGACCCGGGCGAGATGATCATAATCGCCCCAGGCGAGGCCGGGGTGGAGTTTCGGCAGGAATTCAGCATCGGTAAGCAGCAGCCGCGTCGTCAGGCCTTCGACATGATCGAGGACGAAATCGACATGTTCGGCGGTGGTGGTCGGTGGTTTGCCCTTCAGCGGATCGACGATCTTGCCGGGGTCTTTGCCGCCCGAAAGCTGCCAATAGGCGACCTCTCCGGCAGGTCCCGGCGCTACCTTGGTGCCATCCCGAGTAGCCAGCCGACCGCCCGCCGCCATCGCCGCGAGCAGGCCGAGTTGATTGGCAAAGCCCGATTTGACCTGGGCACCGGTGGGCGCGCGGCCGGTCTTGTAATCGATGACCGCCAGATGGCCGTCGCCATTGCGATCGACGCGATCGGCACGGCCATTGAGGGTGACGCCATTTGCCAGCAGCAAGCTGCCACCGGCTTCTGCTGCCACCGCGATCCAGCCCTGTGGCTCACGCGCATGAACGATTTCACCGGCCCAGCGCAGCGCGCGGCGGGCGCGAGGGGCCCACAGGGCGCGCAGCAGCGGGAACAATTTGCCTTCGGCTTGCAACATGGCTTCGGCGAGGCGATCGAGCCGTTCGAGGCTGCCGCCGCCGGTTTTGGTCCATTGTTCGAGCACTTCGTGGACGCGGGTGCCGCGGGTTGCCGCCGTCGGGTCCTGGTCGAGCGGATCGAGCGGCGACAGGCGCAGCATCCGCCGGGCGTAAAAGGCGAAGGGATCGGCGACGAGGGTATCGACTTCGGTAACACGCAAGTGCCGAGGGCGCTTGATGACCGGGGGCGATGGCCGGGGCATCTGGCCGGACACGACGCCGCGGCTGTCGAGGCGGCGGGCGAGGGTGAGCAGGCGGTCGTCGCGCCTTATGCCGCCGGTGAAGGCCTCCAGCCGCAACCAGAAGCGCGAGGGCACCAAGGGTGCGCTGGCATCGCGGCG
>JANPEP010000234.1:0-3214 GCA_031422995.1 Polymorphobacter sp.
CCCCAAAAGCCAGTTCGCCGCGCATTCGCGCCCAACTGGTTGCACCCGGCGTCGCAATCCCGCATCAATCGCTTATGGTCGCCATCCCCCCCGCCGACACCGTCGCCGCCAGTATTCAGCTCGCCGTCGCCCCGGTGTTTCTGCTCACCGGCATCGGCTCAATCCTCAATGTCCTCACCGCGCGCCTCGGCCGCGTCATCGATCGCGCTCGCAAGCTCGAATCCGAAATCGGCGGCTATCCGTCCGAACGCCGGCGACTGGCGCTCGATGATCTCGCCGTGCTCGACAAACGCATGGCCGCCGCACATTGGTCGATCGCGCTGTGCACCTGTGCCGCGCTGCTGGTCTGCATCGTCGTCGCCGTGCTGTTCATCGGCGAATTTGCCCCCATGCGCGGCACCGCCCTGGTGCCGCTGCTGTTCATCGGCGCCATGGCCTTGCTCATCGGCGGCCTCATCCTGTTCCTCTTCGAAATCCAGGTCGCCCTTCGCTCAGTCCGCGTCCGCGCCGCCATCCTCGCTGGCGACACGGACGCCTGAGGGGCTCAGTTCTTGGCCTTGTCCACCAACTGATTTTTCGCAATCCACGGCATCATCGCCCGCAATTTCGCGCCAACCTCCTCGATCGGGTGCGCTTTCGCCGCAATCCGCGACGCCTTCAACTCCGGCTGCCCGGCGCGGTTGTCCAGGATGAAGTTCTTCACGAACCGCCCACCCTGGATATCGGCCAGCACCCGCTTCATCTCGGCCTTGGTCTCCGCCGTGATGATCCGCGGCCCCGTCGTGATATCGCCATATTCGGCGGTGTTCGAAATCGAATAACGCATGTTGGCAATCCCGCCCTCATACATCAGGTCCACGATCAACTTCACCTCGTGCAGGCACTCGAAATACGCCATTTCCGGCGCATAACCCGCCTCGGTCAACGTCTCGAACCCGGCCTGGATCAAATGGGTCAACCCCCCGCACAACACCGCCTGCTCGCCGAACAAATCGGTCTCGCACTCCTCACGGAACGTCGTCTCGATCACCCCGGAACGCCCGCCACCAATCGCCGAAGCGTATGACAGCGCCACATCATGCGCATTGCCCGTCGCATCCTGGTGAATGGCAATCAAACACGGCACCCCGCCGCCCCGCGCATATTCACTCCGCACCGTATGCCCCGGGCCTTTTGGTGCAATCATGAACACATCGATGTCGGCACGCGGCTCGATCAACTGGAAATGCACGTTCAAACCATGGGCAAACGCCAGCGCCGCCCCCGGCTTCATGTTCGGGCCCAGATCCTCGGCATAAATCCCCGCCTGATGCTCGTCGGGCGCCAACACCATGATCACATCCGCCCAGGCCGCCGCCTCGGCATTGCTCATCACCTTGAAACCCGCGGCTTCAACCTTGGCCGCCGTCGCCGACCCCTTGCGCAAGGCAACCCCAACCTCGGAAACGCCCGAATCCCGCAAATTCTGCGCATGGGCATGGCCCTGCGACCCATAACCGACAATCGCCACCTTCTTGCCCTTGATCAGGCCCACATCGGCATCGGCATCATAATAAACGCGCATCTTCTATCCTTCTTTCTGCTCCCCTCCCGCTTGCGGGAGGGGCTGGGGGTGGGGGAGTCTCCCCACCCTCTAAACTCATCACGAAAGGCGCTAAACCGCCTCGGCCCCCCGCGCGATCGCCACCACGCCCGTCCGCGCCACCTCGACCAGCCCAACCTCACGCATCAACGCAATGAACTGGTCCACCTTCGATGTCGGCCCCGAAACCTCGAACACAAACGACCCCGTCGTCGTATCCACCGGCCGCGCCCGGAAAATATCGGCAATCCGCAACGCCTCGTCGCGCTGCGCCCCCACGCCGGCCACCTTCACCAGCGCCATCTCGCGCTCGACGTGCGGGCCCAAGGCCGTCAGATCCAGCACGCGATGCACCGGCACGATCCGGTCCAACTGCGCAATGATCTGCTCGATCACCGGCGGCGGCCCATTGGTGACAACGGTAATCCGCGACACCGCATGGTCCCCACTCACATCGGCCACCGTCAGCGAATCGATATTATACCCCCGCGCCGAAAACAGCCCGACGATGCGCGCCAGCACCCCCGCCTCGTTGTCGACCAATATGGACAGCGTATGCCGCTCCGAAGGCAAATGCTTCATCTTAACCCTGTCCCGTGAAGCGGGAGAGGGAGGGGCCCGCCGCCTCTTGGCGGTGGGAGGGTGAGGGCAGGATACAGCCCATCACACCAACGCCTTCGCATCTTCATCCGCCTCACCCCGCGGCTGGTCCGCCGGGCTCAGGATCATGTCCGTATGCGCCGCGCCCGATGGAATCATCGGAAAACAATTTGCCGTCTTGCTCACCCGGCAATCCACCATCACCGGGCCATCGTGTGCCAGCATCGCCGCAATCCCGGCATCCAGCCCCGCCGCATCCTCGATCACGATGCCCTTCCAGCCATAGGCCTCGGCCAGCTTGACGAAATCCGGCAGCGAATCCGAATAACTCTCCGAATACCGGCTGCCATGGTTCATCTCCTGCCACTGGCGCACCATCCCCATATATTCATTGTTGATGATGAACACCTTCACCGGCAGCCGATATTGCGTCGCCGTGCCCAGCTCCTGGATGTTCATCTGGATGCTCGCCTCACCGGCAATGTCGATGCACAACGCCCCCGGATTGGCGATCTGCGCGCCGATCGCCGCCGGCAACCCATAACCCATCGTCCCCAGCCCACCACTGGTCAGCCACTTGTTCGGCGCATCAAAGCCAAACTGCTGCGCCGCCCACATCTGGTGCTGGCCCACTTCGGTCGAAATGATCGGCTTTTGCGCCCGCGTCATCTCATACAGCCGCTTAATCGCGTGCTGCGGCAACAACGCCGCCCCCTTCTGCTCAAAGCCAAACGAATCCCGCGCCCGCCATCCGGCAATGTCCGACCACCATTGCTCCAGGTCCGCCGGCTTGTGCCCGCGCGCCCGCCACAGCTTGATCATGTCCTCCAGCACGCTGCCGACATCGCCAATGATCGGCAGGTCGACCCGCACCGTCTTGTTCACCGATGACCGGTCGATATCGACATGGATCTTCTTCGACTGCGGCGAGAACGCATCCAGCCGTCCCGTCACCCGGTCATCGAACCGCGCCCCCAGGCACACCATCAAATCACAACGGTTCATCGCCATATTGGCTTCGTACGACCCGTG
>JANPEP010000235.1:0-3708 GCA_031422995.1 Polymorphobacter sp.
TCGGCATAATAGCCGCTGCCTGTCATCATATCGAGCACATGGTCGCCGCGCTTCAGCCCAAGAAACTTGAGCACCTCGACAGGCCGCCGGCTATCATCGAGCGCCCGCGCTTCAGCAGGGCGATCGTTCATCGCAACGGCTGGCACAATGCCGGGCGGCGAGCCTGCGGGCGGATCCTTGGCAAAGGCGGCCGATGCCAACAGCAGCGTTGCAACGATCAAAACACGCATGCCGTATCCCTTCGCGGTGCAGGCACGCCTGCAGAATGGTCACATGAAGGTAGCATGAAAAAACCAGCGACGTCTCGCGTCAGGCCGATCTCGAAAAACTGTGGTGCCGCTTAGGTGACTCGAACACCTGACCCCATCATTACGAATGATGTGCTCTACCGGCTGAGCTAAAGCGGCAACGTTGCGCGCCATAACAGGCGTCCGCCACCTCGGCAAGCGCGACCTTGCCTGAATCGGTGCTGATTCAACCCTGCCGTCCAGCTGCCGTAATCCTCCACAAGTCCAACAGGCAGGGGAGAGCCGGGCAATGCGCACAGGCTGGGGAAGCGAGACAGCCGACTGTCGCTTCGATGTGCCGCCGCGTTTCGGCATCGCCGAACGGCGCCTTGCTGGCCTTGCACTCGATGCCTGGTCCGCTGGTGGTCGCAGCCGTATCACCGGGTTCGACGATAACAGCATTTTTGTCACCGATCCCGCCGGATTTGCCGTCGTCACAGCCATCGGTGCATCAATCGCCGCAACCTTCGGCCTCGCTGTCGGCGTGCTGCTTTCTGGCGGCGATGGCCTCGCTGCCGAACTGGCCGCCGCCTGTGATCTTATCGCGCTGCGTCCACTTCCGGTGCCGTTCGAAGCCAGCTTGGCCGCACCGGGGAGGGATTGCGTTCTCGTCCGCGGCGTCGCCTTGCCGTTGTTTGATGCTGGCCACGAAACAGGAACCGTGCAGATTGTCATGAGCTGGCGCGAGGTGCTGAATCGCGCTGCAACCAGGCGACTTCGCCATGAATTGGGGGCCGCATTGCGCAGTTCCACTCTGATTTTGGCGAAGATTGATCCTTTTTCAGCAAATACCTCCGCATGACGTGCCGGTGAACTTGCCCTTCGCCTTGCCACGGACGCATAAGCGCGCCGCGAGCGGCAAGCGGAGCAATAGTGTGTCAATTACGCCCCGAGGGACCAGATCGGCCCCAAATCTGAATAGCGATGTGCTTCGCTCCGCCGAAACTGCGTTGTTGACGGCGCTGTTTGATCGCGGCCTGCCCGGGGAGCTGGAAAATCTTGATGCCGCAGGCCGGGCCGCCATAGCGCGATTCGTCGCCGCCGCCGCGGCTGTGCGCACGCCAGATACCGCAATCGTGCAACTCGACACTGCCGAGGCCGATGATTCCATCATCCCCCGCCGCCGCATGGTGCTCGCCATCATCGGCGAAGACCGCCCGTTCCTTGTCGATTCGACATCTGCCACCATCACGGCCGCTGGCCTGGAAATCGATCGACTGCTGCACCCGGTCATCGATGTGCGCCGCGATTCCGCCGGAAAGCTGATCGAAGTCGTCGGACTTGCCAATGGCGGCACAACGCCTGCACCCGGCGTCACCCGCGAATCGATGATTTATATCGAGCTCGAACGTGCCGCTGCCAAGGCCCGCGCCGAGCTTGTCGCAAACCTTGAATCGGTGCTCGCCGATGTCCGTGCTGCCGTATCCGATTGGCCGGCGATGGTCGCTGCGCTGCACGCCGCCACCAAGGCGCTGGACGCCAATCCGCCCCCCGTCGCCCCGCACCGCGCCGCCGAGGCCACGGCTTTCCTCGATTGGCTCGCCGATGACAATTTCACACTGCTCGGCGTTCGACGCTATGAACTGGCCGGTGATCTCGACGACCCCGCGATGCAGCCCCGCAGCGACAAAGGTCTCGGCCTCCTGCGCAATCCCGATTATCCGGTCTGGACCGGCACCAGCGGCGCCAACGATACCCCGCGCGCACTCAAGGCCTTGCTCGCTGCGCCCGAACCGCTGCTCATCACCAAGGCTGGCGCCGTCGCCACCGTCCACCGCCGCGTCAATGCCGATCTGGTCTCGGTAAAGGGCTTCGATCGTCAGGGCCGTGTCACCAGCGAGACCCGCTTCCTCGGTCTTTACACCTCCGCCGCGCTCGCCATGTCGCCGCGCCAGGTGCCGCTGTTGCGCCGCAAGGTTGCTGAAATCATCGACAATCTCGGCTTTGTCCCCGGCGGCCACACCGGCAAGGCGCTCGTCCATGTCCTCGAAACCTTCCCGCGGGAGGAATTGTTCGAAGCCAGCACCGAACGCCTGCAAACCATGGCGCTCGGGCTCTTGTCACTGCTTGACAGGCCCCGGCCAAAGCTGTTCGCGCGTGCCGATGCCTTTGGCCGCTTCCTATCGATTCTCGTCTATGTGCCACGCGACAGCTACACCAGCGGCATCCGCGAAAATGTCGGCCGCATGTTGATGGATGCCACTGGCGGCAAGCTCAGCCGCTTCGATGTCGAACTCCGTTCCGAAGGCCTCGCCCGCGTCCATTATGTGCTAAATCTGCCTGAAGGCCGCGCCGATGATTTCGATGCCGCTGCCGAGGCCGAGCTCGACCGCCGCCTGCGCCAGATGGTGCGCGGCTGGGAAGAAGACCTTGAAACCGCGCTTGTCACCGTCGCCGGCCCCGCCCGCGCTGCCCGCCTGACCCTCAGCCACGGACGCGCCGTCTCTGCCAGCTATCGCGCCCAGCATTCCGCCATCGAAGCCGCCGCCGATATTGTCGCGCTCAGTCTGTTGCACGATGAAAGCGCCCGCAGTGTGCGTTTCATCCGCAGCGACAAGGATGCCCCTGGCCAGCTGCGCCTGAAAATCTACCGCCTCGGCAAGATTATCCCGCTGTCAGAGGCTGTGCCGGTCCTCGAAAATTTCGGCCTCAACGTCATCGAGGAATTCCCGTTCGATCTCGCCGGTGGAAAACTCGGATGGATCCATGATTTCCTGCTCGAAGTCTCGGATCCCGGCGTCCTCGCCGATTGGGAAGGGCTGAAGGCCCGCGTCGAACCGGCGCTCACTGCCGTGCTCACCGGCGCCCAGGAAAATGATGGCTTCAACGCCCTCACCATCGCCTGCCAGCTTGGCGCCGAAGCCACCGGCTGGCTGCGCGCCTATTTTCGCTATGTCCGCCAGACCGGTGTCACTTACGGCCTGATGACCGTCGTCGACGCATTGCGCCGCTATCCCGCCATCACGCGCGATCTCGTCAGCCTGTTCGAAACGCGCTTCGGCCGTCATGCCCCCGGCGGCGTCAACGCCGAAGCCGCGGTTCTCGCTGCCATCGAAACCGCACTTCAGGGCGTTGCCTCCATCGATGATGATCGCATCCTGCGGCTCTATCGGTCGGTGATGCTCGCCACGCTGCGCACCAACGCCTTTGTGCCCGGCGGGCCAGAGGCGCTGGCCTTCAAGATGGACAGCCATGCGGTGCCAAACCTGCCGCCGCCAGTGCCCTATCGCGAAATCTGGGTTTATTCGCCCCGCGTCGAGGGCATTCACCTGCGCGGCGGACCGATCGCGCGCGGCGGCTTGCGCTGGTCCGATCGCCGCGATGATTTCCGCACTGAAGTGCTCGGGCTGGTCAAGGCGCAAAAGGTCAAGAACACCGTCATCGTCCCCACCGGCGCCAAGGGCGGCTTTTATCCCAAGCA
>JANPEP010000236.1:0-1669 GCA_031422995.1 Polymorphobacter sp.
ACGACCGATGATCGTAACTGGGAATTGCGGTTTTCGCGGTCGGCGTTGCGGTTCAACCAGTCGCGGGCGGTGGCGGTGGACATGGAATCGGCGACGATCGCGGCGCAGGGGTATCGGTTTCGGGTGCCTTATGGGACGTTGTTGTGCGTTTCGGACAAGCCGTTGCATGGCGAGATCAAGCTACCGGGGCAGGCGAACCGGTTTTATGAAGGCGCGATTTCGGAGCATCTGCATATCGGGATCGAGGCGATGAAGTTGCTGCGCGATGCGGGGGATGGGTTGCATTCGCGCAAACTGCGGGCGTTTGATGAGCCGCCGTTCCGCTGAAGCGCGGCCAGCGAATAGCGAAGCTATGCGCGGACTCGCGCAAAGCCGGCCAGCGGGGCGGGCGAGTTCCTCGCCCGAACCCGTCTGACGTCAGCTTGGGCTTTGCCCAAGCTCTTCCTGCCCTTCCTATTTCGCCCCACACCCCGCATCCGGCGCCATCACCCGCGGGATCAGCGCCAGCCGCGTCTCGCGGCCATCGATGTAGCGCACGGAAACGCCATCGAAGAACGCGTCCTCCTCCAGCTTGAAGGCGACCACTTGCCCGCCCCACTCGGGGACCTTGTGCTTGGCCTGGAGCTCGATCGACCACGCCGTGTTGGGGCGCATTTGCCATTGGCCTTCGTCGCGGGGGTTCTGGTTGTCCCACATGCCGATGGGGGTGCCGGCGGCGTGGCCGTGATAGCCGATGGGGTGGCTGTAGATGACGGGGTCGAGGCCGGCGGCGATGGCCTTGGCGCGGGCGGCGGCGAGGACTTGATTGCCGGTGGCGCCGGATTTGAACGAGGCGGTGAGCGCGTCCTGCACCGCGTTGGCGGCGGCGAGGCCGGCCTTCAACCCGGCGGGGGCGTCGGTTTCACCGGGTTTCAGGACGTAGGCGAGGTGCTGGGTATCGGTGTTGAGGCCGAGGTATTTGATGCCGAAATCGGTCCAGAGCAGATCGCCAGGCTGGATGATGGTGTCGCCTTCGAGCGTTTCGGTGGTGCCGGCGCGGTTGATGCCGACCGACGGCTGGAACCAGGTATCGAGTTTGAGGGCGGCGATGCGCTCGCGGTACCACCAGACGACATCGTCGGCGGTGGTGACGCCGGGGGTGATGACTTGCTGCGAAAAGCCTTCGGCGATGATGGCGTGGGCGGTGCGGACGATTTGCGGATAGACCGCCATTTCGGCGGGCGTGCGGGTTTCGAGCCAGCCGATGGCGAGTTTGTCGGCGGGGACGATGCGGGATTTGAAATCGGCGGGGAGCGCGGCCAGCAGGGCGTCGTGCTGGCTCGTGGTCAGGCCATCGGCAAAGGCCGACATGGCAGAGACGTTGAGGGCGATGCGCCTGGGGTTGCGCGCCTTGATGATGTCGGCGAGTGCCGCCCATTGGTCGGGTTGCTGTTCGGGTTTCCAGGCCGATTCGAACAGGCCGGCGAGGCCGTAGCGGCTGACGGTGAAGCGTTCGACGGGCTTGCCGCCACCGGGATCGGAGAAGACGAGGATGGTGCGGCGGCGGGCGCTGAAGCTTGTCGCGTCGAGCATCGTGGCGACGACGGGGTCTTCGAGATATTCGCGGGCGACGAGGACCCACATGTCGATGTGGTGTTCGCGCATCAGGGCGGGGACGATGGTATCGAGG
>JANPEP010000237.1:0-12884 GCA_031422995.1 Polymorphobacter sp.
ACCGGCCTGCGCCTTGCCAAGGACCTGTAACCATGGCCCAACCACTTCCCGTCCATGACCAGACCAGCGACTTTGCCGAAGCTGTCCGCACCGGGCTGTCGCAACCGAAAAAAATCATCCCGGCGCGCTATTTCTACGATCGTCCTGGCTCCGAACTGTTCGAAGCGATTACCGACCTCCCCGAATACTACCCGACGAAAACCGAAATCGGCATCCTCACCGCAAACGCCGCGCACATCGCTGCCACGGTGGGGCAGGGCAGGGCGGTCATCGAATTCGGTTCCGGCTCCTCTACCAAGACCCCGCTCCTGCTCCGCGCCATCGCGCCCGCCGCCTATGTCCCTGTCGATATCTCCGCCGAATTCCTCCAACACAGCGCCGCCGCCCTCGCCCGCGACTTTCCCGGCCTGCCGGTCCTCCCGGTCGCTGCCGATTTCACCCTGCCGTTCCGCCTTCCCGTCGGCATCACCAACACCCCAAAACTCGGCTTCTTCCCCGGCTCGACGCTCGGCAACCTTGCCCCCCAGGCCGCCGTCGATCTGCTGCGCAGCTTCGCCGCCACCCTCGGCCAAGCCAGCTGGCTGCTCATCGGCCTCGATCTCGCCCCCGGCCCCGGCAAATCCCGCGAAACCCTCGAAGCGGCTTATGACGACGCGCAAGGCGTCACCGCCGCCTTCAACCTCAACCTCCTGCACCGCATCAACCGCGAACTCTCCGGCACCATCGACACCACGGCCTTCGCCCACCGCGCCGTCTGGAACGCCACATTGGGTCGCATCGAAATGCACCTTGTCGCCATCCGCGACACGACGTTCACCGCCGCCGGCCAGAATTTCACCCTCACCACCGGCGAACACATCCACACCGAAAACAGTTACAAATGGACCCTGACCGAATCCTGCCTCATGGCCCGCGCCAGCGGCTGGACCCCCACCACCCACTGGACTGACCGCCAATCCCGCTTTGCCCTCCATCTCTGGCAACGCGACACCGCACAGATGCAGCCCTGAATCCCCGCTGCGACACCCCTCAAGGTTGACTGGCGCGCGCCCCTGCGCCAATCACGCCGGGCACTGTATCAACCTTGGGAAGATAAGCCGATGAAGGTCCTCGTGCCCGTGAAACGGGTCGTCGATTACAACGTCAAGGTCCGCGTCAAATCCGACCAGACCGGCGTCGAACTCGCCAACGTCAAGATGAGCATGAATCCCTTCGACGAAATCGCCGTCGAGGAAGCCATTCGCTTGCGCGAAAAAGGCATTGCGACCGAAATCATCGTTGTCTCCATCGGCGTCACCCAGTCCACCGAAACCCTGCGCACCGCGCTGGCCATGGGCGCCGATCGCGGCATTCTGGTGACCACCGATGTCACCACCGAATCACTCGCCGTTGCCAAGATTCTTGCCGCCATCGCCCGGGAGGAGGAGCCCGGGCTCATCATCCTCGGCAAGCAGGCGATCGATGATGACGCCAACCAGACCGGTCAGATGCTCGCTGGCTTGCTTGGCTGGCCGCAAGGCACCTTCGCTTCGAAGGTCAGCCCCGATGGCGACCGCGTCCATGTCGCGCGCGAAGTCGATGGCGGCTCCGAAACCGTCGATCTGAAACTCCCGGCGGTCGTCACGACCGATCTGCGCCTCAACGAACCGCGCTACGCCTCGTTGCCCAACATCATGAAGGCCAAGTCCAAGCCGATCGCCCAAAAGACCCCCGCCGATTATGGCGTCGATCCGACCCCGCGCCTTACCGTTCTCAAGGTCGTCGAGCCCGGCAAGCGCCAGGCTGGCATCAAGGTCAAGACCGTTGATGAACTGGTCGAAAAACTAAAAGCCATGGGAGCCGTCGCATGAGCGTTCTCGTCCTCGCCGAACACGACAATGCCATCCTCAAGGACGCGACTCTCGCCGCCGTCACTGCTGCAACGCAATTGGGCGGTGACGTCCATCTGCTCGTCGCCGGCAAGGGCGCGCAATCGGTTGCCGATGCCGCTGCAAAGGTTGCCGGCGTCACTAAGGTTCTCCTCGCCGACGATGCGGCATACGAAAACGCCCTGGCCGAAAATGTCGCGCCGCTCGTTGCCGCGCTGATGGCCGGTTACGACGCCTTTGTCGCGCCCGCCACCACCCGCGGCAAGAACATTGCCCCGCGCGTCGCCGCCGCCTTGGACGTGGCGCAGGTTTCGGAAATCCTGTCGGTCGAAGGCCCCGATACCTTCACCCGGCCGATCTACGCCGGCAACGCCATCGCCACGGTCAAATCGAGCGATGCCAAGAAAGTCATCACCGTCCGCGGCACGGCGTTTGCCAAGGCCGCTACCACCGGCGGCAGCGCCAGCATCGAAGCAACGTCCGCGCACCCCGATTCCGGCCTCAGCAAATTCGAAGGCGCCGAGCTGACGAAGTCGGCTCGCCCCGAACTCACTGCTGCCAAGATCATCGTCTCCGGCGGCCGCGCTCTCGGCTCCAGCGAAAAATTCCACGAATATATCGATCCCCTCGCTGACAAGCTCGGCGCCGCCGTGGGTGCCTCCCGCGCCGCTGTCGACGCCGGCTATGCCCCGAACGACTATCAGGTCGGCCAGACCGGCAAGATCGTCGCCCCCGAACTCTACATGGCCATCGGCATTTCGGGCGCCATTCAGCATCTTGCCGGCATGAAGGACTCAAAAATCATCGTCGCCATCAACAAGGACGAGGAAGCCCCGATCTTCCAGGTCGCCGATGTCGGCCTCGTCGGCGATCTCTTCGCCCTCGTCCCCGACCTGACCAGCAAACTCTGACCTCTACGCCCCCTCCCTGAAAGGGAGGGGGCACGGGGGCGGGTTTTCTTGTTTCCCTTACTCCAGCGGCA
Organism: Polymorphobacter sp.; assembly: GCA_031422995.1. Taxonomy (GTDB): domain Bacteria; phylum Pseudomonadota; class Alphaproteobacteria; order Sphingomonadales; family Sphingomonadaceae; genus Sandarakinorhabdus. The sequence goes on from JANPEP010000237.1 coordinate 2,851, forward strand.
TCCCTATCGCCGCCGCAATTGCCCGGTGCACCCCGGGCAAGGCCACCTCATTCGCGCCATAGATGATCCGCAAACCCTCAGGCGCTTTGGCCATGTTGGTCCAGCCATTGGCGGCGATCACATAGTCTTCGGTTGAAACCACCTGGGCCGTCGCATCGAAGGCATATGTGCACTCGGCGCGATGCTGGTCGGATTGCACTCCCGTCGGCGCATAAACCGCAAATTTCGTCACCATCTCGCCGGGTGTCGCTCCCGGAAACAAACGGAAAATCTGGGTGAAGCCCTTCCCAGGCTCGATCGAGCCAATGAACAGCACCGTGTTCGGGAACAGATAATGCACCCCGCCATAATCCACCTCGGGCCACTCGCTCTCGGGCTTGTCCGCCAGTGCCTGGGCGCTCTTGTCGGGAAAGCTCACCCGGTGGTGCGGGCCAAAACTGTCATACACGCACATGTCATTAAAATGCGTGATGCCGATCGTCGTCGCGTGCAATGTCGAAAAATGATACCCCTCGCCATAGGTATCGAGCGCAAATTTCCAGTTCGAAGCCGCGCGCATCTCGCCACCCTTGACCGGCTCCGCCCGACCCAATTCCAGCTGCGCCAACTCCGGCGCGAAATCCCCCAGGAACGCTTCGATATCAACAGCTTCGGCGCCTACCCGTGGCTGCACGAAAATCATCCCCTGCCACTCATGGCACGGCACCGGCAACAGCCCCAGATCGGCCTTGTCATATCCCTCGAACCCCCGTGCCCCCGGAAATCCGATCAACTTTCCCTCCAGGTCGAACGTCCAGGCATGAAAGGGACACGTCAACCGGGCCGCCGCCGCGCAATCGCTCACCAGCTTGGCGCCGCGATGTGTGCACATGTTCAAAAACGCCCGCGCCACACCATCCTTGCCACGCAGCACGATGATCGGCGTGCCCGTTTCCTCGAACAAGATCCGATCGCCGGCCTTGGGCATGTCCACCGACAGCCCCGCCAGAATCGGCAGGTCGCCGCCAAACAGCCGCTCTTTCTCGGCCGCAAACCGCACCGGGTCGGTGTAGACACTGGCCAGATTGGCAAATGGCCCCGCCGCCATGTCGGTCGTCCCCGCCGCCGCATGCGCCACCGAACGCCGCTGCATCTCGCGCGCCACCCGCTTGCGCCTGCTGCCCCATCCCAGCCCCGGATCCGCTTCGGCCATCAGATGTCTCCCGTCAGATATTTGTCCATCGTCGCATGGAAATGCCGGATCCGGCTTTCCTGATAATTCCCCAGCTCGATCCGGTCGTTCGCGGATGACTTCAACCCTTCCTGCACATAGGGCAGATTGGCCATGTCCTGATCGAACACGCTGCCTAGTGCGCCCCAATCCGTCACCGTCGCCCAAGGCTCATCGGCCTCCAGAAACCGCATCTCCGCCGATCTTGCTTTCGGCTGCCCCGCCGGCGTGCGAAACAACAATCGCACCTCCATCAATGTCGCATCCTGGTCCGGCCATGGCCGCCAGCGATAAACGATATTCGGCCCAAATCCGCCCCACGGCGCCAGATTGGGAAACACATTATACGTCCACGCATCCAGCACTTCACTGTCGCTGGCGTCGCTCGCATCATAGCCCAGCGCTGTCAGATTGTCGGCACGGTTCTTCTCGGCCAGCCCTGATCGCGCTGTCTGTCCCGGCGCCAGCACCATCGGTTCCATGCCCTGCATCCGCGAACCCGCGGCAAAGGCCTCCACCGTCGCCGTGTCATCGAGGCCCTGTTCGGCCAAATGCGGACTGAGCACGCCAAATGGCGTCAGCGCCAAATTCACATGGTCGCCCCACAGCGAATATCGCGTGTTGGCATCACCGGTAAACGCCAGGATCTGCGGGTGGGTGATCACCGAATGCCAGGCTTCCATAAAGGCTTCGGACACCACCTTCCAATTGGCGTTGATGACCTTGCCGACCCACAGCCCGGTGACCATCTCCTCCATCCGCCACCGCGCAAACTGCTCGGGCAACGGCCCCAGATACGCAAGCAAAGGCGCCGCCTTGCCATCCCAATTGATGAACAAATACCCGGCCCAGCTTTCCACCCGCACCTCGGGCAACGCCATCTTCTCGGCCGACAGATGTGGAAAATCCCACTGGCAGGGAATCCGCTTCAACCCGCCATCCAACTTCCAGGTAAAGCCATGGAACGGACACTCCAGCTCCTGCGCCGGGCCACTTTCGGTCCGTAGCAACCGCCCCCGATGCAGGCACACATTCCAGAACGCCTTCACGCTCATGTCCGCCTGCCGGACCAGCAAGACCGATTTGCCCAGATTGGCATAGACCACCGTGTCGCCCGGCTCGGGCAACTCCTCCTCCCGCGCCGCCATCTGCCACACTCGCGGCCACATCTTCTCCCGCTCGTCTGCAAAGAAATCCGGCGATGTATAGCGCGCCGCCGACAATGCCGCCGATCCCCGGTCCTGCCAGCTTTCCTGCTGATAAATCCCCGGCACCACTCGCGAATCCGCCGCAAACAGCTCCGGCACTCCCGGTCCCGGGCACCGTGCCGGCGGTTGCAATGCGTCGCGGTCGGCCATCTGCGTCCTCCTTGGAGCTCCCTTATAGCTGACCCCAACCGCTGGCTCCCCTCCCGCTTGCGGGAGGGCGCGCTAGCCCGCCCGCACCAACGTCCCAACCCCGGCCTTGGTAAAGATCTCCAGCAACATGGCATGGCCGATCCGGCCATCGAGGATCACCGCCGCGTCCACCCCGGCCTCAACCGCCGCCACGCACGTTTCCAGCTTGGGGATCATCCCTCCGGTAATCGTCCCATCGGCAACCAGTGTCGCAATGTCTGCCGGCGTCAAATCCGCCTGCAAGCTGCCATCCTTCCCAAGCACCCCCGCCACATCGGTAAGCAGGAACAGCCGCGCCGCGCCCAAGGCTCCGGCAATCGCCCCGGCCATCGTATCCGCGTTGATGTTATAGGTATGCCCATCGGCCCCCACCGCCACCGGCGCGATCACAGGCACGATCCCGGCACCAAGCAACGTGTCGATGATCGTCCGGTCCACACGCTCCGGCTCCCCCACAAACCCCAGGTCGACGACTTGCTCGATGGCACTTCCCGGATCGCGCACGGTGCGCTCGACCTTGACGGCCCGCACCAGCCCCGCGTCCTTCCCCGAAATACCCGCCGCGCGCCCTCCGGCCCGCTCGATCCACGCCACCAACTCCTTGTTGATCGACCCGGCGAGAACCATCTCGGCCACCTGCGCCGTAGCTGCATCGGTGACGCGCAGCCCGACGACAAAGCGACTTTCGATGCCCAGCCGCTTCAGCATCGCGCCAATCTGCGGCCCGCCGCCATGCACCACCACCGGCAGGATGCCGACCGCCTTCAACAGCACGATATCCTCGGCAAAATCCTGCGCCAGCGCCGCATCGCCCATCGCATGGCCACCATATTTGACGACGAATATCTTCCCCGCATAGCGTTGCAGATACGGCAACGCCTCGATCAACGTCTCCGTCTTGGCGATCATTTCGGGGGCAGGGGCGTGACTCATGCGGCGTGTATAGGCAGGCTGGTGCAATGACGGAAGCAAGCAGTTCAGGCTATTCGGGCACGCCCTTGCGCAAAAAGCTCGGCGTGACCTCCGGCCAATCCACCTGGCGTCTCGCCATGCCCGATGCCATCGCCGCCGAAATCGATGCCGACGACCCGCCCGATCTGCGCCCCGATCCCATCCCCGGTCTCGAATCCGCCCACATCTTCGTCACCCAGGCTGCCGTTCTCGCCGAAACCCTCACCCGCCTGCGCCCGCTCCTCGCGCCAAAGTCCATGCTCTGGGTGTCCTGGCCCAAGAAAGCTGCAAAAGTCCCCACCGACATCACCGAGGACACCATCCGCGCCATCGCGTTGCCCATGGGCTATGTCGATATCAAGGTCTGTGCCGTCGATGCCGTCTGGTCCGGGCTCAAACTCGTTATCCGCGTGTCGCAGCGAGGCTGAGCTCAAGTTTGCCGCCCACCGGCACTGCCGCCCATCGCGTCGTCAAGTCCGCCAATCGCGCTCGGATCGCGGCCAGAGCTTCTGCACCAATCTCCAGCGGAATATCGCCCCGCGCTTCGCACGTCACCCGATACAGCACGATGAACTCGCCATCGGCAACTGGCGCCCCACTCCACGCCTCGGCTTGCACCGTCTCCACCAACCGCTCGATCGACCGTGCATGCGGATCGTCCGCTCCCGCATCAAAACCCGCGCCGCCACCCGCCGCGATTCCGCCAAGGAACCCGCACGCCGCCACTTCCGCTTCCACGACAAAATGCACAATGTCGTGCGGAATGATCCCTTGCTTTGGACATTCGATCACCGGCAACGCGCCGGCCGCGGTCAAGATGTCCAAACGGTCGAACGTTCCGCTGCCTTTGGTAAAGGTCATCCGCACGAGCGCAGCCAGATCATCATCAGCCCGGCGTCAACGGCCTGCGGGCCTTGGCCTCTCAAGGTCATCGCGTCGGCACCGGTTCCGGCCCGGAATAGTCATAGAACCCCCGCCCGGACTTTTTCCCGAACCACCCGGCCTCGACATACTTCACCAGCAACGGCGCCGGCCGATATTTGGGATCGCCCGTTGCCTCCTGCATCACCCGCATGATGCTCAGCAACGTGTCGAGGCCGACGAAATCCGCCAAGGTCAACGGCCCCATTGGATGATTGGCGCCCAGCTTCAGCCCGGTATCGATATCGACGACCGACCCGACAGCCTCGCCCAAGGCAAAGATTGCCTCGTTGAGCATCGGGCACAGGATGCGGTTGACGATGAATGCCGGGCTGTCGGCCGCTTCGATCGCCGTCTTGCCGATTTTCTCGGCAAACTCATGCATCGCCGCCTTGGTGGCAGCTGAAGTCGCCAGTCCCGGAATGATTTCCACAAGCGTCATCAACGGCACCGGATTGAAGAAGTGCAGTCCGGTGAACAGGGCCGGCCGGTCGGTCGCCGCCGCCAGCATGGTGATCGAAATCGACGACGTATTGGTCGCCAGCAAAGCCTCGGGCTTCAAATGCCCCGCCAGCCCGGCAAAGATCTTTGCCTTCACCGCCGCATTCTCGGTCGCCGCCTCGATGACAAGGTCCGCCCCGGTAAAGTCCGCGCTGTCGGTGGTCAGCGAAATCCTCGCCAGTGCCGCATCGGCGTCGCCCTGCGTGACGACACCCTTCGAAACCCCGCGCCCAAGATTCTTGGCGATCACCGCGCGCGCCGCCTCGGCTCGCGCCATCTCGACATCTGACAGGATGACATCATAGCCCGCCAGCGCCGACACATGGGCAATGCCATTGCCCATCAATCCAGCGCCGATAACCCCGATAACCTGCACGTCCGTCTCCCGAAAACCGACCTTGCCTTACCCCGGTTCTCGCTTGATTCAATCCAGTTTCAACACCTGTTTGCCGCGATTGGCGCCATCGAACAATCGTTTCAACGTCTCGGGCGCCTTCTCGAAGCCGTGTTGCTCGTCAACCCGCCACGCCAGTTTGCCGTTTGCCACCAGGGCCGCAACGCGCTTCCGGATTGCCGCAAACTCCGCTGCCCAATCGAGCACGATGAAACCGTGCATGGATGCCCGGCGGAACACCAGATTGAAATAATTCGCCGGCCCCACTGGCACCCCGCCAGCCTTGTGGCGGCTGATGCCGCCGCAGATCACCACCCGCGCCCCGGTGGCGATGCCGCCTAGCATGGCATCGAGGATGGCCCCGCCGACATTGTCGAACACCACGTCGGCGCCGTCGGGTGCCAGTTCCTTCAACCGCTCCTGCACATCCTCCGCCTTGTAGTCGATCGCCGCGTCGTACCCCGCTTCCTCGACCAGCCAGCGGCACTTGTCCGCCCCCCCGGCAATGCCGATCACCCGTGCCCCGGCAATCCGCGCCAATTGCCCGACCATCGACCCAGTGGCGCCAGCCGCACCCGACACCACCACCGTGTCGCCGGGCTTGGGTTCGCCCAATTTGAACAGCCCGCACCAGGCGGTCATGCCCGTCGTGCCCAGAATCGACAGCATTGCCACCGGCGGCAACCCGGCATGGCATTGCTCCCAAGCCGCCCCATCCGAAACCAGCCATTCGGTCCACCCCGGCTGGCCCGCCACCATGTCGCCCACGGCAAAGCCCGGATGATTGCTGGCCATCACTTCGGCGATCCCCGATCCACGCATCACATCGCCCAATTTCATCGGCGCGACATAGTCGGCGATATTCTCGGTCCAGCCTTTTTGGGCCGGGTCGAACCCCAGCCAGCGCGTGCGCAGCAAGATCTGCCCGGGTCCTGCCACCGGGCGCGGCGCTTCGACCAGCTCGAAATCGCCATCCTGGAACGGCCGCCCGCGCGGATGGGCACGCAGCAGCCATTGGCGATTCTCGGACATGACAACAAACTCCGGGTGATGATCGTCGCCACCATCACCGCCGCGCCACAGTCGCGGTAGCTGCGAGAGGTGCGAGGGCGTCGATTTATCCGACCTGCCGGCCACCCTCGGGCCAATACGGTGCCCGCAACTCCTTTTTAAGAATCTTGCCGCTGGCATTGCGCGGCAACGCCTGGACGAAATCGACCGATTTGGGCACCTTGAAGCCGGCGATCCGCCCCTTGGCGAAGGCGATGATTTCGTCCGCCGTCACCTCGCCCTTCTTCACCACAATGGCCTTCACGGCCTCGCCCCAGCGCGCATCGGGCACGCCAATGACGGCACAATCCGCCACCGCCGGATGCTCGTGAAGGGCGTTTTCGACCTCGGCCGGATAGATGTTTTCGGCCCCGGAAACGATCATGTCCTTCACCCGGTCATGGATGGTCAGATAGCCATCGGCATCAAGGAACCCGGCGTCACCTGTACGGTACCAGCCATCTTGCATCGCCTTGGCGGTAGCCTCTGGGTTGCCGTGATAACCACTCATGTTGCTCACCGAGCGGATGGCTACCTCGCCGACGGTGCCGACCGGCAACGTCTTGCCCTCGCTGTCGATGATCCGCACTTCATTACCCGGAAATGGCTTGCCACATCCCATCATGCGGGCATTGCCATCCGGGCTGTGATCGGCTGGCGGCAGATAGACAACCGTGCCGCTGGTCTCGGTGGCGCCATAGCATTGGATGAAGCTGGCATTGGGGAAAGCTGCCATTGAACGTCGCAGGATATCGAGCGGGATCGGCGACGCGCCATACAACAGCTCGGCCAGGCTACCGAGGTCGGCCGGCGCTGCCTCGATATGCTGCAGGATCGCCTGCAACACCGCGGGCACCGCGAACATCTTGGTAATGCGCTGCGTCGCCACCGCCCCCACGATACCGGCGATGTCGGGTCGCGGCAGGATGACCATCGTTGCGCCGGCGTGTAGCGCGTGCAGCGCCCATCCGGTGCCGCCGATATGGAACAGCGGCATCGCCACCAGGCACACATCATCCTCGTCCCAGCGGCTCCAGGTCTCGCCGGTCAATGCACCCTTGCCGATCGTTCCCAACAGCGCCCGGTGCGACAGCAATGCCCCCTTGGGAAATCCGGTCGTTCCGCTGGTGTAAAGCTGCAACGCGATGTCCTCGGCGCCGGCTGGATGGCATTCCGCATCGGGTGCAAAGCCGGCAATCCAGACACCAAATGCCGGACGTCCTGCACATTCGCCATCGACCAGCACGATCGCCTTCACCCCGGCGGCGGCCTGCGCTTCCTCTGCCACGCCCAGGAACTGCGACTCGCTGATCAACAGGCCGATGCCGGCATCTTGCAGGATATAGGCAATCTCCCGCGCCACCAGCCGCGCGTTGATCGACACCAGAACCGCCCCCAGCCGGAAACAGGCGTTCATCAGCACCACATAATCCGGATGGTTGAGCCCGAGCCAACCCACCCGGTCCCCGGCGCCAACACCTTCGGACCTCAGCGCCGCCACCGTGCGCAGCACCTTGTCATGCAAGGCGCCATAACCAATGGCCTCGCTGTCGAACATGATCGCTGTCTTGCCTGGCGTCGCCGCTGCATGGGCCGCCGTCAATTCCGCAAGTGTCGTGAATGCGTGCGCCATCATGATCTCCCAATTGTCATCATGCCGAGACTTTGCCGTCGCGGCCACTGGCGATTGCCGCAGTGCGCCGGGCGGGCTAGAGGCTCAGCACAGACATTCTCTCCAAAGGCCCAGGCATGAACACCCTCTTCGCCGTTGTCGGCATCGTCACCATGGTGCTGCAATGGCTTATCTGGGCGCTGGTCATCTGGGCCATCCTGTCGTGGTTGATCGCCTTCAACGTGGTCAACATGCAAAATGGCTTTGTGCGTAGCGTCGTCACTGGCCTTGATCGCTTCTTCAATCCCATGCTCCGCCCCATTCGCCGCATCCTGCCCGACATGGGCGGTATCGATCTGGCACCGATGGTGCTCATCCTGCTCATCATGCTGGTGCAACGCGGCCTTCCCGCCATCCTGCTGGACATGGCGGCCTGATGACGCTTCCCCACGCCTGGTCCCCTGTCGCCGGCGGCATCCGCCTTCGCGTCCGCGTCACGCCGCGCGGCGGCCGCGACGCTGTCGAAGGCATCGCCGCCGATGCCGATGAAGCCCCGCACTTGAAAATCCGCGTCGCCGCCGCCCCCGTCGATGGCGACGCCAATGAGGCGGTGGAAAAGCTGCTGGCCAAATGGCTCGGCGTGCCCAAAACCCGGGTCGAGGTGGTTGGCGGCGAAACCATTCGCCTCAAGACCGTCCAGATCGACGGTGATCCCGTGCAACTGCTCCACCGCTGCCAAGCGCTCGTCACCCCCCCGGCTGCGGCATGACCGCCATTATCATCGACGGCAAGGCGCGGGCGGCGCAGTTGCGGGCGACCGTCGCCGCCGGCGTCGCAACCTTCAAAAACCAGCATGGGCGCACCCCGGGATTGACCGTCATTCTCCTCGGCGATGACCCGGCAAGTGCGGTCTATGTGCGGTCCAAGGCCCGCGAAACCACCGCCGCGGGCATGGTCTCGACGGAACATCGCCTCCCCGACACGACCTCGGAAGCGGACCTTCTCGCCCTTGTCGCGTCGCTCAACGCCGATGCCACCGTCGATGGCATCCTCGTACAGCTGCCACTGCCGCGTCATATCGATACCGATCGCGTCATCGCCGCCATCGATCCGGCCAAGGACGTCGATGGCTTTCACCCGGTCAACGCCGGGCGTCTGGCAATCGGCCTCGATGCGCTTGTCCCCTGCACGCCCTCGGGCTGCCTGATGATGATCGAGGAAGCCCTTGGCAACATTGCCGGAAAGGAAGCGCTCGTCATCGGCCGCTCCAACATCGTCGGCAAGCCGATGGCGGCGCTGCTGACGGCGAAGAGCGCCACCGTCACCATAGCCCATTCACGCACCTGCGACCTGGCCGCCCATGTCGGCCGCGCCGAAATCCTCGTCGCCGCTGTCGGCATCCCGCATCTCGTCCAGGGCGAATGGATCCGGCCGGGGGCGTGCGTCATCGATGTCGGCATGAACCGGGTCGTTGATTCGACAGGGAAATCCCGCCTCACTGGCGATGTCGACTTCGATGCCGCATTGTCACGCGCGGGCTGGATCACACCTGTCCCCGGCGGGGTCGGCCCGATGACGATCGCCTGCCTGCTCGCCAACACGCTGAAGGCAGCGATTGCCCGCCATGGATGATTCGCTCGTCGCGCTGTTTGTCTCCGCCTTTGTCACGTTGTTCGTGGTGCTCGATCCGCCAGGCTGCGTGCCGATCTTCTCCAGCCTGACCAACGGTGCCAGCACGGCGCACCGCCGCGCCATGGCGTTTCGCTCGGTCGCGATCGCCAGTGCCGTGCTCGTCGCCTTTGCGCTGGGTGGTCAGGCATTCCTGTCGGCGCTGGGCATCAGTCTGCCGGCCTTCAAGATCGCAGGCGGCATCATGGTCTTCCTGATCGCCATCGACATGGTGTTCGAGAAGCGAACGGAGCGCCGCGAAAATCGCGCCGAGGAAGTCATTTCCGCCGCGGCGGCAGCGGCAAAACCCATTGAATCGGAAGACATTTC
>JANPEP010000238.1:0-3418 GCA_031422995.1 Polymorphobacter sp.
CAACCTGACCGCTGGTGGCACGGAAGTCGTTCCCGTCCTCGCGGCATTTCAGGTCGGCCAGTTCTTCGGCTTCACCTCGACCAACAAATTCAATTCGGTCCTGGTCACCTCGGGGACCAACCCGGGCGTCGCCGAAACCCACAACCTCGACAATCTTCAGTTCGGCACCGCCGCCGTTCCAGAACCCGCTTCCTGGGCACTGATGATCGTCGGCTTCGGTCTCGTCGGCGCCAGCATGCGCCGTCGCAACACCGCCGTCGCTGCCTGAATCAGGCCCTGACGAACAAAGACGGCGCGTCCCACCCGGGACGCGCCGTTTTTTGTTGCCTGAAGTCTTCAGTTGAGCGGCACCGACTCCACTTGATCTAACTCGCCGCCGCCAATGCACTCCGCCCACGCTTCACCATCAGCTTGTTAAGCGCATTCACATACGCCTTGGCACTCGCCACCAATGTATCGGTATGCGCCCCCGTCCCCCGCGCGGTCCGCCCATCCTCGGACAACACCACCGAAACCTCCGCCTGCGCATCGGTCCCCGCCGTCACCGCATGAACCTGGTACAGCTGCAAGGTCGCTCCATCATGCGGCTCCAGCTTGCGCACGGCGTTGAACAACGCATCCACCGGGCCATTGCCGCGCACCGCCGCCGTCTGCTCCACGCCATCGATGTTCAACGTCAAAATCGCCCTTTGTGGCCCGTTCGAACCACAATAAACCTCCACCTCCACAACCTGAATCCGGTCATGTCCCCTCAGCACCTGGTCATCCACCAGCGCGACGATGTCCTCGTCGAACACCTGCTTCTTGGCATCGGCCAGGTCCTTGAAGCGCTTGAAGGCATCGCCGAACTCATTGTCGCTCAGGTCATACCCCATCTCGCCCAGCTTCTGGCGAAACGCCGCGCGCCCTGAATGCTTGCCCAGCACCAGGTTCGTCGCCCCCATCCCCACGCTCTCCGGCGTCATGATCTCATAGGTGCTGGAATCCTTCAGCATCCCGTCCTGGTGAATGCCGCTCTCATGGGCAAAGGCATTGGCCCCCACGATCGCCTTGTTGGCCTGCACCGCCATCCCGGTAATGCCGCTGACCAGCCGCGAAGCCCGGGTGATCTCCGTCGTCACAATGCCCGTCCGCACCGGCAACACATCGTGCCGCACCCGGATCGCCATGGCAATTTCCTCAACGGCGGCATTGCCCGCCCGCTCGCCGATACCGTTCACCGTCGCCTCGCACTGCCGCGCCCCGGCCATGATGGCGGCCAGCGTATTGGCCACCGCCAGCCCCAGGTCATTATGGCAATGTGTCGAAAAAATCGCCCGGTCGGCATCCGGAACCCGCCCGATCACATCCCTGAACATCGCACCATAGGTCTCGGGCGTGCCATATCCCACCGTATCGGGCAGGTTGATCGTCGTCGCCCCGGCCCGGATTGCCACTTCCACCGCCCGGCACAGGAAATCCGCATCGGTGCGCGTCGCATCCTCTGCCGACCACTCGACATCCTCGCACAGGTTGCGCGCATGGCTCACCGAAGCCGCAATGGCATCCAACACCTGCTCCGGCGTCATGTTCAACTTGGCGCGCATATGCAGCGGCGATGTCGCAATGAAGGTATGGATCCGCGGCCGCCGGGCATGGCGCACCGCCGCCCAGGCCCGATCGATGTCGCCCAGCGCCGCTCGCGCCAGGCTCGCCACAATCGCCGTCTCGCACTGCTTGGCAACCGCTGTCACCGCTTCGAAATCACCCTCGCTGGCAATCGCAAACCCGGCCTCGATAACGTCAACGCCAAGCGCCTCCAGCTGCGCCGCAACCTTCAGCTTCTCCTCAAGGTTCATCGAACACCCCGGCGATTGCTCGCCATCGCGCAGGGTCGTGTCAAAAATGCGAATATGGTCGGTCATGGGATAAAGCCTGTCTGAATCGGTTCCGGTATTTGGCGGAAAAATCCCTCAGGCGCGGCAGCTCCAACCCCATCCGGGGCGAGCAGAAACAACGCGCCTAAGGGCGCGTAAGTCGAAGCAGTGCGAGGCCGCCAACATCCATATTTGCAGCGTAACCCAAAACCCGCCCCCGCCGCAAGCACCGCTTGGCCCCGCCCGCGCCCGGTGGCAGGATGCCGCCATGATCATGTCGCCCGTCACCCTCATCCCCGCCGCCGAAACCAACCGCCTGAAATTGCACCTCGCCGACCCGGCACTGTTCTTCCATGCCCCCGAAATCGATCCCCTCGCCGGCAGCCACCTCGGCCTCTCCGGCTTCGAAACCATCCTGCGCGAACTGAAGCAACGCCGCTTCGCCAAAAGCCAGACCTGCCACATCGAACTCCACATCCCCGCCGCCACCCTCGCCACCGATACCGAAGCCCGCCTCAATGCCGCGCTCGCCGATCACGTCACTGCCCTCACCACCGACGAACATCACCAGCTTCGCCTGCTCGCCAAGGAACGCCTGCGCGCCTGGCAAGTCGGCGGTCTCTTCCTCGCGGTCTGCCTCATCCTCGCCGTCGCCATCGATCAATTGCGCTGGTCGGGCAGCTTCATCGCCCATCTGATGTCCGAAACCCTCGTCATCGCCGGCTGGGTCGGCCTCTGGCGGCCTCTCGAACTCACGCTCTACGAATGGTGGCCCAGCCGCTTCCGCCTCCGCATCCTCGAACAACTCGCCACCACCCACATGACCGTCACCCCTGTATAAACTCCACCCCCTGCCGCCTGCTGCACAGCGCGCCACGCCCTTACAGGCGGCGGCAAGGGCGTGCGACCCCTAAGACGTCTCCCACCCCCGCGCCCGCAACACTGTATCCCGCATCCCGCGCGCCGCCAGCCGCGGCCCCAGAAACCGGTAAAAAAACCAGTCCTTCGCCGCAAATGGCGTCGCATGGTAAAGCACCCGCTCCCACAGCGTCCACCGCACCCCGCCCCGGTCCGCCCGCCGCGGCGATGGCTGGCACCACAGCCCGGGGTCCCGTCCAAACCGCCCCTGCCGCGCCATCCGGTGCACCAGTTCATGGTCCTTCAACACATAGGGCCATAACTCGGGCGAATACCCCCCCGCCGCCCGCAACGCCCTGGTGCGATACAAATGCGCATAGCCCCCCGCATAAGTCTGCCCCCGCGCCAGCCCCACCAGCAAGAACGATCGCACCCGCCTTTGCCAGCGCTCGCTCCAGTCATCGGGCTGCTCCCCCGCATCATGCGCAAACAATGCCACCATGAACGGGCCACCCCGGGTGAACGCTGCATCGGCCCGCATCAGATATTCGGGCGGATAAATCGTGTCCGCATCACCAATGGCCACCATCGCCGTCCGCACCGCCGCAATCCCGCGCGCCAATGCATGCACCTGCCCCGGCTGCGGCTCGTCGATCACCTCGGTAAAGATCCCTCGCTGCGCCGCCGCCCACGCCCGGGCAATC
>JANPEP010000239.1:0-5640 GCA_031422995.1 Polymorphobacter sp.
TCTCGGTGGCCGCCGCCATAGCGCACCCCGCCACCGAAAAGCTCGACTTCCGCCGCCGCGCCACCCTGCCCGAACGCATGGACGCCGAAGATCTCGACCCTGCCATCTACGCTGCCCTCATCGCCGATCTTGCCCGCGTCAACACCATCACCATGGCCCGCCCGCCAACCCTGCAATGGCTCGCACAGGCCACCAGAAATCTCGAAACCTTCACGCTTGTCGACATCGGCTTCGGCCACGGCGACATGCTGCGCGCCATCGCCAAATGGGCGCGCCGGCACCATAAGACCGCCCACCTCACCGGCATCGACCTCAACCCGCGCAGCGCCCCGGTAGCACAAGCCGCCACCAATCCCGCCGATGCCATCACCTACCGCACCGGCGACGCGACCGACCTGCCCACCCCGCCGGATTTCATCATCTCCTCCCTCGTTGCCCACCACATGGCCGACGACGAACTGGTGAACTTCCTCAAATGGATGGAAGCCACCGCCATCCGCGGCTGGTTCGTCAACGATCTGCACCGCCACCCCATCGCCTGGGCCGGCTTTCGCCTCATCTCCAACGCGCTCGGCTGGCACCCCATCGTCTGCCACGATGGCGCGCTCTCGGTGCGCCGCGCTTTCATCCGCGCCGATTGGACGCGGCTGCTGGCCGCCGCCAACCTCACCACGCCCCCCATCACCGTCCACTGGAAACTGCCCTTCCGCTGGGCCGTCGGCCACATCAAATGACCCGCCCCATTATCATCGGCGGTGGCCTTGCCGGTGCATCCGCTGCCACCCGCCTCGCGCAACTTGGTCACGCCCCCCTCCTGCTCGAACGCGAACCCGGCCCTCATCACAAGATCTGCGGCGAATTCCTGTCGGTGGAGGCCACAAGCCACCTCGCCGCCCTCGGCTTTGATGTCGCCCGCCTCGGCGGCGCCCGCATCGATACCATGCGCCTCCACATCGGCCGCCGCACCGCCACCGCCAAACTCCCCTTCGTCGCCACCGGCATCACCCGCCAATGCCTCGACGCCGCCCTTCTCGACTATGCAGCAGAGCAGGGCGCACAAATCCAGCGCGGCACATCTGTCCGCAATCTCGAAGCCGCGCACACACATGGCCCCGGCCCCATCCTCCTCGCCACTGGCAAGCACGAACTCCGCGGCCATCCCCGCGACCCCAGCGGCACCATCTCCGATCTCATCGGTTTCAAACAATTCTTCCGCGCCACCCCGGCCCTCGCCCGGGCCCTGTCCGGCGCCATCGATGTAACGGCCTTCGCCGGCGGTTACGCCGGGCTGCAATGCGTCGAAAACCACCGCCTCAACCTCTGCCTGCTCGTCGATCGCGCTCACTTCAAGGCCCTCGGCGGCAGCTGGACCACGCTCTTCGCCGCCCTGCTCAACGAACCCGGGCTCGCCCTCCTCGCCGACGCCGAGCCGCTGCTCGAAAAACCCCTCACCATCGCCGCCGTCCCCTACGGCTTCCTCGCCAAACCTTCGACAGCCGACAGCCTGTGGCGCCTCGGCGATCAAGCCGCCGTCATCCCCAGCTTCTGCGGCGACGGTATGGCCATCGCCCTCCACAGCGGCCGCCTCGCCGCTGACATGCTAACCGCCGGCCACACACCGCAGCAATTCCAGTCACAACTCCACACGGACGTCGCCCGCCAGGTCCGCCTCGCCACCACCCTGCAACGCTTCGCCACCACCGCGCCGGGCCGCTTCGCCCTCATCACCGGGCTCACCGCCGTCCCTGCCGCGCTCGCCACCCTCGCCCGCTGGACCCGCGTCGAACCCGCCGCCCTCGCCCGAGCCGGCGCGTAAAAACCCTCCCTTTTTCGCTGCAGGAGAAGCGAGAGACGCCGCAGGCGGCCCGGGTGAGGGTGTTCTTTCTTCCCATCAGCAGCAAACCCCGCCATCACCCCCGCATGGACTCCCTCCCCCTCTTCCTCCCCCTCACCAATCGCCAGGTCATCCTGCTCGGCACCGGCGAGCCCGCTGCCGCCAAGGCGCGGCTCATCATCGCCGCCGGCGGCATACTTGCCGACGAGACCGCCCCCAACCCCGTCCTCGCCTTCGTTGCCATCGAAGACGACACCGAAGCCCACGCCGCCGCCACCCGCCTCCGCGCCCGTGGCCTGTTGGTCAACGTCGTCGACAAACCCGCCATGTCGGATTTCCTCATGGGCGCCATCATCGATCGCTCCCCAGTCGTTGTCGCCATCTCAACCGGCGGCGCCACGGCCAGCCTCTCGCGCGCCCTGCGCACCCGCCTCGAATCACTGCTCCCCGCCAGCCTTGGCCCGCTCGCCACCGCCATCGCCGCCGCCCGTGACACCACCGCAAAATCCCACCCCACGCCCAACGACCGCCGCCGCCTCTGGGAACGCGCCCTGGCCCCATCCGCCCCGCTCGATCCCTTCCGCCCGCTCGAAAACCCGTCGCAAGCCGTCGCCGCCGCCATCGCTGGCACGTCCGCCGCCATCACCGAAACCCGCACCATCACCGTCACCAGCCCTGACCCCGGCGATCTCACCCTCAACCAGCTCGCTGCCCTTGGCCGCTGTGACGCCCTCTACATCCAAGGCTCCGTCCCGCCCGCTATCATCGATCGCGCCCGCCGCGACGCCATCCGCCTGGCCATGCTGGCCGACGCTCCCGAAGGCCTCACCATCATCCTGCAAGCCTAAGCCAGCAGTTCGGTATCCCAATACAGATAATCCCGCCACGTCGCGTGCAGGTAATGCGGCGGAAACGCCCGGCCATTCTCCTGCAAATGGTGCGTCCCCGGCTGGAACGGCCGCATCCGCAACCCCATGTGCGCCTCTGCCGGTGTCCGCCCGCCCTTTTTCAGATTGCACGGCGCACAGGCCGTCGTCACATTCTCCCATGTCGTGCGCCCGCCATAGGCCCGCGGCACCACATGGTCGAACGTCAGGTCATTGCCATGGCCACAATATTGGCAGGTAAACCGATCGCGCAGGAACAGGTTGAACCGCGTGAACGCAGGATGCGACGCCGGCCGCACATACTGGCGCAGTGCAATCACGCTCGGAATTTTCATCTCGAACGATGGCGATCGGATAACCCGGTCATATTCGGCAATGATGTCAACGCGCTCCAGGAACGCCGCCTTGATCGCCGTCTGCCAGGGCCACAACGACAGAGGATAATAGGACAGCGGCGTATAATCGGCATTCAACACCAGCGCCGGGCACGCATCGGGCGGCGAAAGGATGTCGGGATGATACATGCGCAGCGCTGCTCCCTGTTACAGGATAGGCTGCCTCAACTATCGGCCCCGTCGCACGCAAGGCCGCAGCAAAAGCGACCGATCCGTAGTTTGATGTTCAATACAACAGTTCGTGTGTCAGGCAAATGACAATACCCGATTTAGTTGCGCGTCACATTCCCACCTCCCCCTGCGACCCCATGCCCCTTTGAACGGGGCGACAAGCCTTCCCAGCTGCGATAAACCTTCCATATTGGCCAGCAGCCTAACAAGGATCAACCGATGTCGGGCAATGCCATCCTTATCATCTTCATGGTGGTCGCCGCGCTGGCAACGCTCGGCGTTCTCGCTCGCGGCATCATCATCATGGCGCGCGGCAAGGACATCAGCGGCAAGCAAGCGAACAAGATGATGAGCTACCGCGTCGCCTTCCAGGCCCTTGCGATCATCTTCATCATCATCCTGTTCCTCATCAACCGGCCCGCGTAAACACCGCCATGGTCAAGCTCAATCGCATCTACACCCGCACCGGCGACGACGGCACCACCGGTCTCGTCGATGGCAGCCGCCGGTCAAAGGCCGATCCCCGCCTGCACGTCGTCGGCAGCGTCGATGAAACAAACGCCGCCATCGGCCTCGCCCGCCTCCACGCTTCGCCCGCTACGGCCATTGCGCTTGCCCGCATCCAGAACGACCTGTTCGATCTCGGCGCCGATCTCGCCACGCCCGATGGCATCCCCGGCGCCCTGCGCATCGTCGCTTCACAGGTCGAATGGCTCGAACAACAAATCGATGCCGCCAATGTAAACCTCGCGCCGCTGAAATCCTTCATCCTACCCGCCGGCACGCCTGCCGCCGCCGCCCTGCATCTCGCCCGCACCATCACCCGGCGCGCCGAGCGGGATGGCGTCGCCGCCATTGCCGCTGGTGAGGCACTCGGTCACACCGCCATGCAATATTTGAACCGATTGTCGGATTATCTGTTTGTGGTCAGCAGGGTGGAAAACGCCGCCACCGGCGACGTGCTATGGGTGCCCGGCGCCAATCGCTGAAGGAGGTCGATGTGACGACGCTGTCAAAACCGCCCGTCGCCGCCGATCTCGCAACCGCTTTCACCGCCACGCGCGCGCTCAGCGTCGCCTTGGTCGCCCCGCTCTCCGATGCCGATGCCAGCGCCCAATCCATGCCCGATGCCTCACCGGCGAAATGGCACTTGGCGCACACCACCTGGTTCCTCGAAACCTTCATCCTCGCGGGCCTCACCGGCTATCGCCTTTTCGATGATCGCTTCGGCTATCTCTTCAACAGCTATTACGAAGCCGCCGGCCCCCGCATCGCCCGACACGCCCGCGGTCTCATCACCCGCCCCAGCCTCGATGATGTCCTCGCCTATCGCGGCCATGTCGATGCCGCGCTTGGCAAACACTGGCACAATCTCTCACCCGAAAAACACGCCCTCATCGAACTCGGCCACAACCACGAACAACAGCATCAGGAACTCCTCCTCACGGATATCCTCGACTTGTTCGCCGCCAACCCCCTCGAACCCGCAATGTTCCCTCCAAACGCCCTCCCCTCCAACCAACATCAGGCCGCCACCTGGACCTCCCACCCCGGCGGCATCACATCCATCGGCCACTCCGGGCCGCATTTCGCCTTTGATTGTGAAACCCCCGCGCACAATATCCTCCTGCGCCCCTTTGCCCTCGCCACCACCCTCGTCACCAACGCTGATTGGCAGCAGTTCATCGAAGCCGGCGGCTACACCACTCCCGCGCTCTGGCTGTCCGACGGTTGGGCCTGGACCAGGCGCGAAGCCATCACCGCCCCCCTCCACTGGCGCCGCGCCAACGACGCCTGGAGCAGCTTCACCCTCACCGGCCGCCGCCCCATCGACCCCGCCGCCCCCGTCACCCACATCAGCTTTTATGAAGCAGACGCCTTCGCCACCTGGGCCGGCGCCCGCCTGCCCACCGAAGCCGAATGGGAATCCGCCGCCCAAAGCCATGATCCCTCATCCGGCAACCAGCTCGATCGCCCCGGCCCCGTCGCGCCCCAGGGCAGCCCCGGCCTGTTCGGCGACTGCTGGCAATGGACTGCCTCGGCCTTCCTGCCCTATCCCGGCTTCCGCGCGCCAGATGGCGCCGTCGGCGAATACAACGGCAAGTTCATGAACGGTCAGATGGTGCTCAAGGGCGCCAGCTGCGCCACCCCCCGCGGTTCCTCCCGCGCCACTGTCCGCAACTTCTTCTATCCGCACATGCGCTGGCAATTCACCGGCCTGCGCCTTGCCAAGGACCTGTAACCATGGCCCAACCACTTCCCGTCCATGACCAGACCAGCGACTTTGCCGAAGCTGTCCGCACCGGGCTGTCGCAACCGAAAAAAATCATCCCGGCGCGCTATTTCTACGATC
>JANPEP010000240.1:0-8789 GCA_031422995.1 Polymorphobacter sp.
AACGGGTCGCCGAACTGGATGCCATCAACCGAAATCCGGTTGAAGCGGTTGTTCTGCCCGGCAATCGAGATCGCCCCGCCGTTGGTCGGATCGAGCGCCACCAGAGGGTTGCGCACTGCCAAATTGCGGATGTCACGGTTCACCGTCGAAATCCCGCGAATGTCCTCGGCGGTCAGCACCGTCGCCGGCCCGCTGGCAATGGTGATCGCCGAACGCTGCCGCGATGCCGTGACGACCAGCTCCTGCCCGGCCAACGCCATCATCACCGAAACGCGCTGCGGCGAACCCGCCGCCAGGCTTTCGATATCCTGCGAAGCCGGATCAAAACCCGGCGCCGTCACCGCAATTGTGTACGGCCCGCCCAAACGCAGCCCGCTGGCGTTGAAACCGCCGCTGGCATCGGTGGTCTGGGTGGTGCGCGTTCCCGACGGAGCGTGCGTGATGATCACAGTGGCATTCGAAACGGCAACACCCGCCTCATTGGTCACCTGGCCGCGGATCGCCGAAGTCGTATCCTGCGCATGAACCGCAACCGGAGCAATCAGCGCGGCAATCGCGCAACCGAGACGAAGATGACGCATGAAGAGAGACCCCTGTTGGCCGAATGGCAAAATTATGAAAACGCAGTTGTAGTCGGCTGAGCAACACCTCAACCGAATCGATGTTGACCTCTTGATGGCCAATTATGACAGTTCCGTGACAGCGGGATGAGACGCGGATGACATCGCCCGATGGTCGCCCGCTGTTGCACTGCAGCAACAGTTTTGCGTGGTTGGGTCCGGGCGGGGTCGCAGGCCGGCGTAGCAAGCCAAATCAAAAAATGGTGGGCGATGACGGGCTCGAACCGCCGACCCTCTCGGTGTAAACGAGATGCTCTACCAACTGAGCTAATCGCCCCGCACCATGCCTCTGCCCTAGCGCCAAGCCGCTGCCCATGCAACGCTTGGCTAAAATCCGGGGACCATCGCTTGAACAGCCTGCAAATCGCCGTCTTCATCGGCCTCACCATCGCCATGGCCCTTGCCACCTGGTGGCAAGTCCGCCGCATGGCCCGCGCCGCCGGCGAATCCTCGGGCCGCAACACCAATTCCAACCGCGAATTCTTTCTCGCCGGCGGCAGCCTCAAATGGCCGTTCATCGCCGGCTCGATCACCCTCACCAACCTCAGCACCGATCAACTCGTCGGCATGAACGGCAACCAGATGCTGCTGCTCGCCTGGTGGGAATTGTCCGCCGTCGCCGGCCTTACCATCCTCGCCCTGGTCTTCCTGCCGGTCTATTACCGCAACAATTGCACCACCACGACCGAACTTCTCCAAAAGAAATACGGCTCCAAAAACCTGCGCGCCCTTGTCTCGCTGATGTTCCTCGCCGGCAACGTCCTCATCTATCTCCCCATCACCCTCTACACCGGCGCGCTGTTCCTGCGCACCGTCTCCGGCGCCGATCTCCCGCTCCTCCCGCTCGCGGCGCTGCTGGGCGTCGCCGGCTCGCTCTATGCCATCCTCGGCGGCCTGCGCGCCGTTGCGGTCTATGATACCATCGCTGGCGTCGGCGTCCTCGGCAGCGCGCTCGCCGTTGTCTGGCTCGCCATGTCCGCAATCGGCTGGGATTTCTCCGGCATCCCGCCCGAGCGCCTGTCGATGGTCGGCGGCCCCGACAGCCCCATCCCCTGGCCAACCCTCCTCACCGGCATGATCTTCATCCAGACCTTCTATTGGTCAACCAACCAGAACATCACCCAGCGCGCCATGGCCGCTCCAAACCTGCGCGAAGGCCAAAAGGGCGTGTTCGCCGCCGGCGTCATTCGGCTGATGATCGTGCCCGCCATCGTCGTGTTGCCCGGCGTCGCCTCCTACAAACTCTTCGGCGTCACTGGCGATGCCACCTATGGGCGGATCGTCGCCCAGGTCATGCCCGCCTGGGCCTCCGGCGCCTTTGCCGCCTTCATGGGCGCCGCCGTCCTCACCCATTACACGTCGATATTGAACTCCTCGACCACGCTCTATGTCTGCGACATTCACGAGGCCTATATCGACCAAAACCCTGATGTCCGCCGCCTCAACACCTGGATTTCGCTGGTTTTCGTCGCCGCCTCCATCGCCCTTGTGCCGGTCTATGCCGGCACCGTCTCGATCATCAACCTCGTCCAGCAGCTCAACGGGCTCCTGTCGATGCCCATCCTGTCCGCCTTCATCGTCGGCCTGGTGTTCAAGGGCGTAAAAGCCGAGGCCGTCATGGCGGCGCTGGCGTTTGGTGTCGGCCTCTACGCCATCTTCACCTGGGTCTGGACGCCGGTGCATTACATCCACCTGATGCTCGTCACCCTCATCGCCTGCATCGCCGTCGCCCTTTGCCTCAACCGTCTGATGGGCGGCACCGCCCGCTTCACCGGACTGGCGGCGGCGTGAAAAATCGGGAATAACGCCCGCATACGCAAAGGAGCCGCACCCGCCATGTTCGCCCGCCTGTTCGTCGACCACCCCCGCGCCGTCAACGAAAGCTATTTCGAACACATGGCCGCATCCTGGACCGTCGCCGCCCGCCTCGGCGCCGCGGCCTGCAAATGCGTCGTCCACGGCTTTGTCCCCGGCCTGTGCAAGACCGCCGGCAGCGACGCCATCCTCAAACTCCACGCCGAGGTCAGCCCGCGCCGCTTCGACCAGCCGACCCTGTGATCCACCGCCACGGCAACGCCTGATGGCCGACAGCTTTCTCGGCGGGCTGATTGCACAGCCGTTCATCGCTCTCGCGTTGCTCTTCGGCCTGCTCCTCGCCTCGGTCGAACTCGGCAGCCTGTTCGATCGCCGCCGCCAGACCGCCGAGGAAAATGATTCTCCCGGCACTGGTGCCATCAATGGCGCGATATTCGCCCTGATGGGCCTCATCCTGGCCTTCAGTTTTTCGGGCGCCGCCAGCCGCTTCGAAACCCGGCGAGACCTTATCGTCACCGAAGCAAACGCCATCGGCACCGCACAATTGCGGATCGATATCGCTCCAGCGGACGCACAACCCGCGCTACGGGACGCCTTCAAACGCTATGTCGATTCGCGCATTACCGCCTATGCGCAGATATCCGACGCCGCCAAATTCCGTGCCGCGCTGCGCCGCTCGGGCGCCATCCAGACCGAAATCTGGAACCTCGCCATCGCCGCCGGTCGCCGCCCCGATGCGTTGCCCGCCACCAACATGTTGCTGCTGCCGGCCTTGAACGACATGATCGACATCACCGCCACCCGCGCCTTCGCCACGCTCATGCATCCACCGCCCATCGTCCATGTCATGCTCATCGGACTGGCCCTGGTCTCGGGCTTTCTCGCCGGCATCGGCCTGTCCAACACCACGCGCCACGCCTGGGTCCACCCCATCAGCTATGCCCTCATCATGACAATGGCGATCTACATCACCATCGATATGGAATATCCCCGCGCCGGCTTCATCCGCGTCGACAGCTTTGAAAAGGCCGTCGTCGATTTCAGCCGTGGCGCCTGATCCGCGCCCGGCAAAGGACACCAACATGCAAGAAACCCTCGGCTTCTCCCCCGCCCGCCTCGCCCGGATAGACAGATTCCTCGCCGAAAAATACATCGCGACCGGCAAACTGCCCGGCACCCTGACCATGGTCGCCCGGCACGGCGATATCGCTCATCTCGGCATCACCGGCCACGCCGATGTCGCCAGCGGCACCCCCCTCGCCGAAGACACGATCTTCCGCATCTATTCGATGACCAAGCCGATTACCTCCGTCGCACTGATGATGCTGGTCGAGGAAGGCAAGATCGCGCTGGAGGACCCCGTCCACCGCTACATCCCGGAATGGAAAAACCTCGCCGTCTTCGCCGCCGGCACTCACAAGCTCGGCTTCCAGACCACGCCCGTAAAGCGCCCGATGCAAGTCGTCGATCTGCTCCGCCACACCGCCGGCCTGACCTATGGGTTCCAGCTGCGCACCAATGTCGATGAAGCCTATCGCCGCGAAAAGATCGGCGAGATCGAAAAATCCGGCACCCTTGCCGACATGATCGCCGCACTCGCCAAAATCCCGCTCGAATTCTCCCCCGGTGACGCCTGGAACTATTCCGTCGCCACCGATGTCTGCGGCTGGCTGGTCCAGATCGTCAGCGGGCAAAACTTCGAAGATTTCCTGTCCGATCGCCTGTTCAAGCCATTGGGCATGGTCGACACCGGCTTCTACGTGCGCGAGGGTCAGGCCCATCGCTTCGCCAGCTGCTACCAGCCGACCCGAACCGGCGGCATCGCCATTCAGGACGATGCGGCGACAAGCAGCTTCCTCAAGCCGCCCAGCTTCATCTCCGGCGGCGGCGGCCTCGTTTCCACGGCTGGCGACTATCTGAAATTCGCCCAGATGCTGCTCAATGGCGGCACCGCCAACGGCCATCGTTACATCGGCCGCAAAACCCTCGATCTGATGACCGCCAACCACCTCCCCGGAGACAACAGCATCGCCGCCATGTCGAAATCCTTGTTCTCCGAAGCGGCCTATGATGGCATCGGCTTCGGCCTTGGCTTTGCCGTCACCGGCCAGGCCAGCCGCACCCTCATGCCCGGCAGCGACGGCGACTTTTTCTGGGGTGGCGCCGCCAGCACCTTCTTCTGGATCGATCCCGAAGAAGACCTCATCGGCATCTTCATGACCCAACTCATCCCCAGCAGCACCTACCCCGTCCGCCGCGAAGTCCGCACCATGGTCTATGCAGCACTGGACGACTAAAAACGCCTCTCCCGTGAAGCGGGAGAGGGAGGGGCCCACCGCCACTTGGCGGTGGGAGGGTGAGGGAAAGACAAGGAGCCAACAAAATGACCGAATACACCCCTGCGAAAATCTGGACCTGGAACAAGGAAAACGGCGGCCGCTTTGCCGCCATCAACCGCCCCATCGCCGGCCCCACCCATGACAAGGCCCTGCAAGTCGGCAAACACCCGCTGCAGCTCTATTCGCTCGGCACCCCCAATGGCGTCAAAGTCACCGTCATGCTCGAAGAACTCCTCGCCATCGGCCACACCGGTGCCGAATATGACGCCTGGCTGATCAACATCGGCGCCGGCGACCAGTTCGGCAGCGGCTATGTCGCCATCAACCCCAATTCCAAGATCCCGGTCCTTGTCGATCACAGCGTGTCGCCACCACAGCGCGTCTTCGAATCCGGTGCCATCCTGCTCTATCTGTCCGAAAAATTTGGCGCCTTCCTGCCCACCGATCGCGTAAAACGCACCGAAGCGCTCAACTGGCTGTTCTGGCACATGGGTGCCGTGCCCTTCCTCGGCGGTGGTTTCGGGCACTTCTACGCCTATGCTCCCTCCAAGATGGAATATCCCATCGATCGCTACGCCATGGAGGTAAAGCGCCAGCTCGACGTGCTCGATCGCCACCTTGGCGAAAACGAATATATGGCCGGCGACGAATACAGCATCGCCGACATGGGTATCTGGCCCTGGTACGGCGCACTCGTCAAAGGCCTGGTCTATGAAGCCGGCGAATTCCTGCAAGTTCAGGACTATACGAACGTTCAGCGCTGGACCGACCAGATCGCCGCACGCCCTGCCGTCAAGCGCGGCCGCATGGTCAACCGCGTCTCTGGCGACCCCGCCAGTCAGCTTCACGAACGCCACGACGCCGGTGATTTCGACACCAACACCCAGGACAAGATCGCCCCCGCCGCCTGACCGGGGCTCAGCCGCCGACCAGCCGCAGATACCATTGGATGACAAAGGCGTTGGCGATATCGACAAAGAACGCCGACACCAAAGGCAGCACGATGAACGCCAGCGGCGCAGGGCCATAACGCTGGGTCACTGCCGTCATGTTGGCGATCGCCGTCGGCGTTGCTCCCAACATCAGCCCCGTTGAACCCGCTGCCATCACCGCAGCGAAATAACTGCGTCCAAGCGCCGGAAACACGACGAACATGATGAACAACCCCGCCAAGAGCGCCTGCAACAGGATGGTCACTGCCAACACGCCGGCACTGCTCGCCAGCGTCCACAATGCCATGCTCATCAACGACATCGACAGGAACACCGAAAGGCTGAACTCCGAAATCACCAAAAGCGCCGGCGACCCGGCAGGAGATGCCAGAACCGGCATCAGCCGCGGCAGCGTGTTCGACAAAACTATGCCGGCGATCAGGCACGGTACGAACAACGGCAACTTCACCCCCGTCGTCGACAGCAGCTCATGGGCCGCCGAACCGATCAACACCGCAACGTTGATCCACAGCACCGCCTTCATCAACCCGACATGGGTCACGCCATTGCGGGCTTCGGGATCGGGCACTGCCGCCGTGGCCACAGCCTCGCCATCATCATGCGCAGGAGTCAGTTTGCCACGCTCGATCAGGAATTTGGCAATCGGCCCACCAAGCAGGCTGGCCACGATCAACCCGATGGTCGCTGTCGCTATCCCCAATTCCGCCCCGCCCGGAACCCCATGCGTTGTGCTGATCGCCGGGCCCCAGGCAATGGCCGTTCCGTGTCCGCCAATCAACGCCGCCGTGCCCAGCATCACCCCAGCCGCCGGCGGCAACCCGAACAGCATCGCCCCCAACAAGCCGACCAGCGACTGCAAGACCATGAACACGATCGTCAACGCCAGCATGATGCCCAGCACCGGCCCGCCCCGCCGCAAATCGTCCAGCCGGGCATTCAGCCCGATGGTGCTAAAGAAATACACCAGCAAGGCATCACGCGCCGCCAGATCATAAACCACTTCCCGCCCCGTCGCCGCCACGACGATCAACGCCAGCACCGCCGCAACCAGCCCACCGGTCACCGGCTCGGGAATGCTGTAGGCCGACAGCACGCGGTACCGCCGCGTCAAACCGGCGCCGAGAAAATAGGCGACGATTCCCAAGGTCAGCGCCACGAATTCCGTGATGTGGATCGGGTTGGCGTCGTTCATCAAAGTCCTTCGGGTGCCGCAAGTACGCCTGGGTTTTCAGGGCCGGACCACTTGGGCCTGCCCCCTCAATCGAGGTTCGGGCGGCACCATGTCTCGGCTTGCGCGATGCTCACGCCGCGCCGCTCGGCATACTCCGCCAATTGGTCCCGCCCGATCCGCGCCACACCGAAATAACTGCTTTCCGGATGCGCGAAATAGAAGCCGGAAACACTCGCCGTCGGCAACATCGCAAAGCTCTCGGTCAACGCAATCCCGGTCCGCTCGGTCGTCCCCATCAGCTCGAACAAAGTCGCCTTCAGGCTGTGTTCCGGGCACGCCGGATACCCCGGCGCCGGCCTGATCCCCTTGTATTGCTCGCGAATCAACGCCTCGTTGGTCTGCTTTGGCCCGGTCTCATACCCCCAGATTTCGCGCCGCACCCGCTCGTGCAAGAACTCGGCAAACGCCTCCGCCAACCTGTCGGCCAACGCCTTGAGCAAAATGTCCTGATAATCGTCATGCTCTGCCTTGAACCGCGCCAGGTGCGGCTCGATGCCATCACCCGCCGTCACCGCAAAGCCGCCCAGCCAGTCACCATCCGCCGACACGAAATCCGCCAGACACGAATTCGGCCGCCCCTCCCGCTTGGCAATCTGCTGTCGCAAGAACGGAAACCGCGCCAACTCTTCCGCCCTGTTGTCACCCTCAAAGACCACAACATCATCGCCGTCACGCCGCGCCGGCCAGATCGCCACCACCCCCCGCGGCCGCAACCAGCCCTCCGCCACAATCTGCCCCAGCATCGCCTGCGCATCGGCAAACAA
Source organism: Polymorphobacter sp. (assembly GCA_031422995.1). GTDB lineage: Bacteria > Pseudomonadota > Alphaproteobacteria > Sphingomonadales > Sphingomonadaceae > Sandarakinorhabdus. The sequence goes on from JANPEP010000240.1 coordinate 7,723, forward strand.
CGCCGTCGCGCTCTCGCCAACGACGCTATCGGTCAAAATCGCCGGATAATTCCCCGCCAACTCCCAGGCCTGGAAAAACGGCGTCCAGTCGATGTACGGAATCAACTCCGCGACCGTCACATCATCAACCGTCCGCACTCCCGTCCACAACGGCCGCACCGGTGGGCTCGCGGCAAAGTCCGGCACATAGGCATTGGCCCGCGCATCCCCGATCGACACCAAGGCCGATTGCCCGGAATTCGCCCGCTTGACCCGAATATCCTCATATTCCCGCGCCGTGGCCGCCACGAGCTCGTCCTTCAACGTGTCGCTGACCATCGTCCCCGCCACACCCACCGCCCGCGACGCATCGAGCACATGGATGACCGGCCCCGCATACGCCGGCGCAATCCGCAGCGCCGTATGCACCCGCGATGTCGTCGCCCCACCGATCAGCAGCGGCATCGTCATCCCCGCCCGCTGCATCTCCGCCGCCACCGTCACCATCTCGTCGAGCGATGGCGTGATCAGCCCCGACAGCCCGATCATGTCGGCGTCCTCGTCATTGGCTGCCTTCAGGATCGTCTGGAACGGCACCATCACCCCCAGGTCAATCACCTCGAAATTGTTGCACTGGAGCACGACGCCGACGATGTTCTTGCCAATATCGTGCACATCGCCCTTGACCGTCGCCATGACGATCTTGCCCTTCGAGCTGGACCCTTCGCTCTTCTCCGCCTCGATATACGGCAGCAGATGCGCCACCGCCTTCTTCATCACACGCGCCGATTTCACCACCTGCGGCAGGAACATCTTGCCCGCCCCGAACAGGTCACCGACGACATTCATGCCATCCATCAACGGCCCTTCGATGACATCGATCGGCCGGCCGCCGCTGTTGAAGGCCAGCAGCCGCGCCTCCTCGGTATCATCGACGACAAAGGCATCGAGCCCCTTGACCAGCGCATGTTCGAGCCGCTTTGAAACCGGCAGCTCGCGCCAGGCCTCGGTGGCCTTTTCGACGACGCTGCCATCACCGCGAAAACGATCGGCAATCTCCAGCAGGCGATCGGTGGCATCGGGCCGGC
>JANPEP010000241.1:0-24884 GCA_031422995.1 Polymorphobacter sp.
TATGCGGGCGGCGTGGGGTATTTTTCGCCCGACGGATCGATGGATTCGTGCATCGTGCTGCGGACGGCGGTGGTGAAGGACGGCGTGATGCATGTGCAGGCCGGAGCGGGGATCGTGGCGGACAGCGTGGCGGAATATGAGCAGCGTGAGTGCGAGGCCAAGGCCGGGGCGCTCATCGCGGCGGCGAAGGAAGCCTTGAAGGCGGCGGGCGCGGCAGGGTTTGGGCAATAGGAGAGCGGTGATGCCGAAAGCGACATGGAACGGCGTGGTGATCGCCGATAGCGACAATACGGTGGTGGTGGAGGGGAATCATTATTTCCCTATCGAGGCGGTTGATGCCGCGCTGCTGAAGCCCAGCACGACGACAACGATCTGCGGGTGGAAGGGCACGGCGAATTACTACACGTTGATCGCCGGCGGGGCGGAAAACAAGGACGCGGCGTGGTATTACGCCGATCCGAAGGAAGCGGCGGCGGCGATCAAGGGGCGGGTGGCATTCTGGAAGGGCGTCAAGGTCGGGTGAGTTTGGGGAAGTAACGGACGCCGGGCAGGGTTTCGAAATCGGCGTCCTGGGTCCAGAGAGTAGCGTCAAAGCGTTGGGCGGTGGCGTAGATGATGCTGTCGGCCATCGCCAGGCCATGCAGGCGAGACAGGCTGGCAGCGGCGACCGCGAGATCGGCATCCAGATCGATGACCCTGCTGCGCCGCATGGTGACGGCCACACGCTGCGCCCGGTTGACGTCCGCCGATACCAGCGCCCATCGGACCGTTTCATAAACCGTCACTGCGGGCACAACCAGGTCGTCCGGTCTAGAAATCATCGATCGGAACGTGTCTGCTCCAGGTCCGTCGGACAGAAATTCAATCCAGCCGCTCGAATCGACTATGTGCAAGTCGGTTTCCGACACAATCAGAACGCTCGATCAGGTTCGCGTTTGAAATCATTAGGGATGTCTTTGAACATCGCCTGCAATTCATCGAGCGTCGGCACCGGAACAAGCGCGATATGGCCGTCCCAAACCATCGCTGTCAGCCTTTGGCCGGGCTTTATATGCAACGCGTTGCGCACGTCTTGCGGGATTACCACCTGATATTTCGGCGACACCGTGACTGAACTCATCACACTATTCCTTGATCGATCGTGATATCGTAGCACGTTTCGACCAAATGGACAATCGCGCGACGGGATGACGCCGGCTGCATGACCCGCTAAAGCCTTGCCTCATGATCCTCGTCATCGACAATTACGACAGTTTCACCTTCAACCTGGTGCATTACCTGCTTGAGCTGGGCGCCGAAACCAAGGTGGTGCGCAACGACATGCTGACGGCGGCCGAGGCAATCGCCATGCAGCCGCAGGCGGTGCTGTTGTCGCCGGGACCATGCACACCAAACGAGGCAGGTGTGTGCCTCGATCTGATCGCGGCCGCTGCGGAGGCGCGGTTGCCGCTGCTGGGGGTGTGCCTGGGGCATCAATCGCTGGGCCAGGCGTTCGGCGGGGCAGTGGTGCGGGCGCCGCAGGTCATGCACGGCAAGACCAGCGCGATCTCGCATGACGGGACAGGCGTATTTGCGGGCCTGCCCTCGCCGTTCGAAGCGACGCGATACCACTCGTTGATTATCCGCGAGGAGGATTTGCCCGATTGTTTTGCGGTCAATGCCCGCAGCCCGGATGGCATCATCATGGGGATGCGGCACAAGGAATTGCCACTGCATGGGGTGCAGTTTCACCCCGAAAGCATTGCCACCGAACATGGTCATGATTTGCTGGCAAATTTTCTGCGAATTGCCGGAATGGCGCCAAAACGTCTGGCGCACGCGGCGTGAGCGCCGGGTTGACGACCACCCTGCCCGACGCTTCGGTGCCGATGGCGCCTGATGTCGCCGATGAAGCCTTTGCCCGGATCCTTGATGGCAAGGTCGATGATGACGAACTGGCACACTTCCTGACGATATTAGCCGACCGCGGCGAAACAGTGGATGAAATTGTCGCTGCGGCTCGCGCCATGAGAGCGCGCCAGAGCTTTGCGCCACAAGCCCCTGATGCAATTGATGTCTGCGGAACTGGTGGCGATGGCAAACACAGCCTGAACATATCCACTGCGGTGTCGCTGGTGGTGGCGGCTTGCGGCGTTAAGGTCGCCAAACATGGCAATCGCGCCGCATCGTCGAGCAGCGGTGCTGCCGATGTTCTTGCAGCCCTCGGTGTGCCGGAACTCCCCGTGGATCGGCTTGGTCCCTGCCTTGATTCCGTCGGCATAACCTTTCTCCATGCCGCCCGCCACCATCCGGCGATGGCGCGGGTGGCGCCGGTGCGGCGAGCGCTTGGGCGCCGGACGATCTTCAACCTGTTGGGGCCATTGGCCAATCCGGCCGGGGTGAAGCGACAACTGGTGGGCGTTTTCGCGGACGGATGGGTGGAACCGCTGGCACAGGCGTTTGCGGCGCTGGGGTCGGACCGCGCCATGGTTGTCCATGGCGATGGCTATGACGAAATCGCGGTTTCTGGGGCAAGTGGCTTCGCCATCGCCGACCATGGCGTCGTGACGACGGGACGCATTACGCCACAGGATGTTGGGGTTGGCGCGCATCCACCCGCGGCGCTGGCGGGGGGTGATGCGGTGCATAATGCCGGGCGCTTGCGAGCGTTGCTGGCCGGGGAAACCGGCGCCTATCATGATATTGTTGTCCTCAATGCTGCGGCGGCATTGCGGGTTGTCGAACCGGGTCTTGGCTGGCACGAGGGCGCAGAACGGGCATGGACGGCGCTTTTTAACGGCGCTGCTGCCGAAATCCTTGCCCGCTGGAGCGCGTTTCGATGAGCGACACATTGGCCGAAATTGTGGCGCACAAGCGCAGCCTTGTGGCGCAGGCACGGGCAGAGCGCAGCCTTGCCGATCTGGAGGCAGCCGCCGTCGCCGCAGACCCGGTGCGTGGCTTTGCGGCAGCGATCAACACGGCACATGCCGAGGGGCATTTCGCGTTGATCGCCGAAATCAAGAAGGCCAGCCCGTCAAAGGGTTTGATCCGTGCCGATTTCGACCCCCCTGCCCTCGCCCGCGCCTATGCTGCCGGCGGTGCGACCTGCCTGTCGGTGTTGACCGAGGATCGCTGGTTCCTGGGTGGTGACGCTTATCTGATGGCGGCGCGAGCGGCGTGTGATTTGCCGGTGATCAGGAAGGATTTCATCGTCGATCCGTGGCAGGTGATCGAGGCGCGGGCGATCAATGCCGATGCGATCCTGCTGATCATGGCGGCACTCTCCGACACGCAGGCGGCGGAGCTTGAAGCCGTGGCGATGAGCCTCGGCCTTGATGTGCTGGTCGAGGTGCATGACGCGGCGGAGCGCGACCGTGCGCTCAAATTGGAGACACCCCTGCTCGGCATCAACAATCGCAATCTCAAGACGTTGGCGGTAGATTTGAAGACATCGTTTGAACTGGCGAACACCCAGGGACGCACGCTGGTGGCGGAAAGTGGCCTGTCCGGGCCGGACGATCTCCTGCGGCTGGCAGAGGTTGGAATCACCACATTCCTCGTCGGCGAATCCTTGATGCGCCAAGCCGATGTAACGCGGGCGACGCGTGACCTGCTGGGGGCGATGGCGTGACCTTGACGCATCTTGACGGTAAGGGCGCGGCGCGGATGGTCGATATTTCGGCCAAGGCGGCGACGCGGCGCGAAGCGGTGGCGGAGGGGTTCATCACGATTGGCGATGCGGCACTGAAGGCCATTCGTGACCAGGCAGTCGCCAAGGGCGATGTGATCGCGGTGGCGCGGATTGCCGGCATCATGGCGGCGAAGCGTACGGCCGACCTGATCCCCTTGTGCCATCAGTTGCCGATAGATGCGGTGGAGGTGCAGCTTGCCATCGAAGCGACCGGTGTGCGGGTGACGGCAACGGTGGCGACGACGCACGGCACCGGCGTGGAAATGGAAGCCTTGTCAGCGGTTTCCGTCGCCTTGCTCACAATCTATGACATGGCCAAGGCGATGGACCGCGGCATGGTGATTTCGGGTGTGCGGCTATTGAAGAAGTCCGGCGGGCGCTCAGGCGATTGGGCTGCTGATTGATGGCGGCATTGCTCGACGTCGATATGGCGCGGGCGCGGTTGCTCGAAGGTATCATGGCGCTCCCGTCTGAAACGGTAGGGCTGGCGCTGGCAAGGGGCCGGGTGCTGGCGGCGGACGTGGCCTCCACGCTGACGCAGCCGCCGTTCGCGGCCTCCGCGATGGATGGTTATGCGGTGCGCTGGGGGGATATCCCGGGCCCTTGGCGGGTGGTTGGCGAGTCCGCGGCGGGGCGTGGCTGGGCCGGCAAAGTGGGGCCGGGGGAGGCCGCACGGATCTTCACCGGTGCACCCGTTCCAGCAGGCGCCGATACGGTGGTGGTGCAGGAGGAGATTGACCGCGATGGCGACGTGGCGCGGCTTTCGGGCGAAGGTCCGCCACGGCTGGGGGCGCATATTCGCAAGGCGGGACAGGATTTTGCGGCGGGCGCGGTGCTGGGGCGGCTGGGTGAGCGATTGACGCCAGCGCGGATCGGCTTGCTGGCGGCGGGTGGGCATGGCGCGGTGCCGGTGGTGCGGCGGCCGCTGGTGACATTGGTGGCGACGGGGGATGAATTGGTGCCACCGGGCGTGGTGCCGGGGATCGACCAGATTGTCAGTTCCAATGGTGTGATGCTGAGGGCGTTGTTCGAAAATGCCGGGGCGGTGATGGAGGATCCGGGGATTGTTCCGGACCAGCGGGCGGCCCTCGCCGGGGTGCTTGAAAGGGCAGGCGGGGATGTGATTGTGACCATCGGCGGGGCATCGGTGGGGGATCATGATCTGGTGGTGCCGGTTTTGCGTGACTTGGGCGCCGAAATCGATTTCTGGAAGGTGGCGATGCGACCCGGCAAGCCGATGATCGCCGGGCGGCTGGGCGGGCAACGTGTCATTGGCCTGCCGGGCAATCCGGTTTCGGCGTTTGTGTGCGCGATGCTGTTCGTGGTGCCGTTGCTGGCGCGGATGGGTGGGCGCGGCGACGCGCTGCCGATGCTGCGGCTGCCGTTGGCGAGCGGGTTGCCGGCCAATGGCGCGCGGCGGGATCATTTGCGCGGGCGGATTGTGGATGGCGCCGCAGAGGCGTTTGGCAGCCAGGATTCGGCGCTGTTGGCGCGATTGGCAGCGGCGGAGGTGTTGATCGTGCGGATGCCAGGTGCGGCGGCGGCGGCGGCGGGCGAAATGGTCGATTGCATTGCGCTTGACAGTATCGGGAATGTTTCTTAATCGTTCTGCATGTGTTCCCCGACGGAGGGTATGATGCTGACGCGCAAGCAACAGGAACTATTGAGTTTCATCGACAATCGACTGCGGGCCGATGGCGTGTCGCCGTCGTTCGAGGAAATGAAGGATGCGTTGCAGCTTCGATCAAAATCGGGCGTGCATCGGCTGATCAATGCGCTGGAGGAGCGGGCGTTCATCCGCCGCCTGCCGAACCGGGCACGGGCGCTGGAAGTTTTGCAGATGCCGGAGGCCTTACGGTCGAAACCGGCATTGAAGCTGGTACCGCCTGCTTCGGCACCGCGCGCATCCGTGCAGGCAATGATGGCGGCCAACGACACGATCGTCGTGCCATTGCATGGGCGGATCGCCGCGGGCCTGCCGGTGGAGGCGCTGGAGAGCGATCGGTCCCTGTCGGTGCCGGCGGCGCTGCTCGGACCGGGTGATCATTATGCGCTGGAAGTGTCCGGCGATTCGATGATCGATGCCGGTATTTTCGATGGCGATTATGCGCTCATTCGGCGCTGCGACGATGCTCGCGACGGCGATATCGTGGTGGCCCTGATCGATGAGCAGGAAGCCACGCTGAAATATCTGCGGCGCGAAAAGAACATCGTGCGGCTGGAGCCGGCCAATCCGGCGCATGAACCGCAGCGTTACGCGGCGAACCGGGTGCGCGTGCAGGGTCGGCTTGCCGGACTGCTGCGCCGGTATCATTGAGGCGTGAAAGCGCGGATCAACTATGTCGAACTGGGCGTTGCCGATATCGGCGCGGCCAAGGCATTTTATGAGGGCGCCTTTGGGTGGAGCCTGGTGGAATTCGGGCCAAGCTATGCTGCCACCGTTGATGGTGTGACTGATCTCGGGTTGCAGGGCGATCCGGCAGAGGCGCACAAGGCCCCCTTGCCGGTGATCGAAGTCGATGACATCGATGCGGCCTTGGCGGCGGTGACGGCAAAGGGCGGCACCATCGTGCAGGCAATCTTTGCCTATCCTGGCGGGCGACGCTTTCACTTCACCGATCCGGCGGGAAATGAGCTGGCCGTTTCGCAGCCGGATTGACGAGCCACCTTCCTGCCAAGGGCTTTATTTTGCCGGGAAGAGAATTTCGACCCGCAGCCCGGGGTTGGCATCGAGCAATTGCAGGCCCGCACCATGCACCCGCGCTGCCGCCGAGACAACGCTGAGGCCGATGCCGGTGCCGGGGCGGGCGGTGTCGCGGTCAAGGCGGTGAAAGCGGTCAAGCACAAGGGCGCGGTCGGCAGGCGGGATGCCGGGGCCGGAGTCGGTGATTGTGAGAATTGCCCCCTGCCTTGTCGTGGCGGTTTCGATGTGGATGCTGCCGCCGACGGGCGTGAATTTGACAGCGTTGTCGAGCAGGTTTGCCGCCATTTGGGCGATCAGCGAGCTGGCACCATTGACCGGAGCGGCGGCAAGATTGGCGGTGAGGATGAGACCAGCGTCTTCCGCCAGAGGCCGGTAGAGATCAACGGCTTCCTGGACGATGGTGGCGAGATCGAGCGAAACGAAGGCAGCGGAGGCCGTGGCTTCGACACGAGCGAGGCTGAGGGCGCCATCGATGCGATCGAGCAGGATATCCAGATCACGCCGCGCTTCGGCGATAGCGGCGGCAGGAATCTCTGAACCGCTGAGTTCAGCGAGTTCAAAGCGCGCGCGGATGCGGGTGAGTGGCGTTTTCAGATCATGTGCCATGCCGTCCGTCGTGGCGCGGAGCGCGTCGGTCGTGGCGCGAAGCGCGTCGGTCGTGGCGCGCAGCGAGCCCACCAGCCGTTCAACCTCGGCGAAGCACAGGTTGATGGTTTGGGCGAGCCGATCATATTCGTCGCCGCGGGGCGTGACCGGCAAACGTTCGTCGAGATTGCCGGCGAGGAAGCGTTGCCCGGCGTCGGATACATCATCGACAAACCGCAGCCCCCGGCGGCTGTACCACCAGCCCAGTGCCAGGCCGAGGATGCCGGTGACGAGCAGCGACCAGAACAGCCCGCGCAGCCATTGTTCGCGCAGGGCGGCGCGTTCATCGGCAAAATTGCCGACGAGCAGCCGATAACCGCCACCCAGTTGCACGGCGCGGGCATCGACCCAGCGGCGGCCACCGAGCCCGCGGGTGTTGACGACATCGGTGGTGAAGCTGTGGAAGCCGGCGCGATCGACTTCGATGGGCCAGCCGAGCAGATTGCCGGCGATCGGCGTGCCATCAGGGGCAGCGAGCAGGTAGAAGAATTCGTTGAGGCGCGGCAGTTGCTGCTGGCGCTCGATCGCGGCTTCGACACCGGCGAGGCCAGCATCCTGATAGCGGGCGACGAGGCTGGTGGCTTCATCATCGACCAGCGCGCGCATCCGCGCTTCGACGAGGCGGGTGGTTTGCACATACTGCACCGTCAGCGCGGCGCCAGTGGCGAGCAGCGCGATGAGGGTGATCCACAGCGCGCCCCTGAGCGCGGCAGAGTGCATGGGATGGTGCGAACTAGACCGCATCGATGCGGTATCCGGCGCCGCGCACCGTGCGGATCATCGCTGGTTCGCCGGGGGCGTCGATCTTGGCGCGCAAACGCCCGATATGGACATCGATGACATTGGTGCCGGGGTTGAAGCTGTAATCCCAGATCGCCTCCATCATCATGGTGCGGGTGACGACCTGGCCGGCGTGGCGCATCATGTATTCGAGCAGTTGATATTCCTTGGTGAGCAGCTCGATCCGGCGACTGCCGCGCGTGGCGGTGCGAGCGAGACGATCGAGGCTGAGGCTGCCGACGGCAAGTTGCTCGCCGGGTTTTTCGGGGGATCCACCACGGCGGACGATAGCCTCCAAACGGGCAACAAGTTCGCGAAACGAGAACGGCTTGGTGAGGTAATCATCGGCGCCGGCCTGGAGCCCCGTCACCCGGTCGTCGAGCTGCCCCAGTGCCGACAGCAGCAGCACCGGCGTGCTATTGCCCTGCGCACGCAACGCCCCAAGCACGGCGAGTCCATCGAGCTGCGGCAGGCCGCGATCGAGGATGATCGCATCATACGGGGTCGTGAGTGCCGCCGTGAGCCCTTCGACGCCATTGGCGGCGTGGTCGGCGACATGGCCAAGCTCGGCAAGGCCCTGGCGGATGTAATCCGCGGTCTGGGCGTCATCCTCCACCAGCAACAGCTTCAACGGGTTGGTCCTTTCAGGCCGACGGGCGCGGCATTGCTGCCGAGCCCGTCTTGCCGCGTTTTTCGCACCGGGTCACGCCTCAGGCGGATTCGCCGCCGATCGCCAGGTCGATTGAGACGCGCTTGCCATCCCGGATCACCGCCACCGGCACCTTTGACCCCGCTTTGGCATCGGCAACCAGCCGTGCCAAGTCGCGCGAATCATCCACCGGCTTGCCATCGAAGCTGCGCACCACATCGCCCTGACGCAGGCCCGAACGCGCCGCCGATCCGGCGCCATCGACCTGGGCGACAAGCGCGCCCTTGGTTTCCTCAAGGCCCATGCCGCGGGCGATATCCGGCGTTACCGCCTGAAGCGCGACACCAATCTTGCCGCGCGCGACATGGCCGTTGGCGACGATCTGTTGCGCCACACGCTGCACCATGTGCGCCGGTATCGCGAAACCGATGCCGACATTGCCGCCCGATGGCGAGAAGATGGCGGTGTTGACGCCGACAACACGGCCCCGGTTGTCGAACAATGGCCCACCGGAATTGCCCGAATTGATCGCGGCATCGACTTGCAGGAAATCGTCATACGGCCCGGCGCCGATTTCGCGGCCGCGTGCCGAAACAATGCCCGAGGTAACGGTGTTGCCAAGGCCAAACGGGCTGCCGACGGCGAACACACTGTCGCCGACGCGGGTGCGGTCGCTGTCGCCCCAGGCAATCGCCTTGAAGGCGGTGCCTTGCGCGTTGATGCGAACCACGGCGATGTCGGTTTGCGGATCACGGCCCAGCACGACGCCCTTGAATTCGCGGCCATCGCTGAGTTGCACCGTCACGTTGGTCGCATTGCCGACAACATGGTTGTTGGTGACGACAAGGCCGGAGGCATCGACGATGAACCCCGAACCAAGCGCGCCGCCCTGCTGTGGCCCACCCTGCGGGCCCTGTTGCGGACCTTGATCCGGGCCGCCGCGACCGCGCAGGGCGTCGCCGAACAGGTCGCGCAGGCGATCCTGAAGCTCGTCGGGAAGCTGCCCACCAAAGCCCGGCATCGCGCCTTCATCGCCATAGGCCATGCGCTGCATCGGGCCGGCATCCGGCTTGACCTGAATCTGGACGACACTGGGGCCGACGGCTTCGACCATGTCGGCAAGGCTGGCGGGAGCGCCGGCGAGCGGGGCAAAGGCCGGGCCAGCAACCATGGTCGGGACCGCGGCGGCCTGGGGCGCGCGATCCGACAGCATGACACCGGCGGCGGCTCCGGTGCCGGCAAGCAGAACGGCAGCGAAGCCGAGTTGAACCTTGGATGTGACGGCCATGAAATGCTCCTGTGAGAACGCGTGATGAGCGGCTTTTACAGGGGAAGTTTCGTGGCTTTCTGTGGCGAAGATGAAATCGGATTTAGGATTCAGAAACTGCCGAACATGGTGCCCAGTGCGATGACTGCGACCAGGGCGATGAGAGCGCCGCCAATGCTGCTGATCGCAAGATCGACATAGGAATCGCCATGCTTCATGCCGGACACGGCAAGCAGCGTGACGACGGCGCCATTGTGCGGCAGGCTGTCGAGCGTGCCGGCCGAGATGACGGCAACGCGGTGGAGCAGTTCGGGTGCGATGCCGAGCGACGCCGCAAGCTCCATATAGGTGCTGCCAAGTGCATCGAGCGCGATGGTGAGGCCGCCCGACGCCGAACCAGTGAGCGCCGCAAGGATGTTGACGGCGACGGCGAGCGACACCAGCGGCCCGCCGCCCAACGTGAGCACCCATTCGGCGACGGCAGAAAAAGCCGGCAGCGCGGCGACGACGGCGCCAAAGCCAACCAGGCTGGCGACCGCAAGCGCCGGGAGCACCGAGGCGTTGGCGCCGGCGTCCATCGTCTGGCGGATCGATGGCAAGCGGCGATGGCTGAGCGCCAGCAAGGTCAGGATGCCGGCGATGAGCGCTACGATGACCGACCAGACGCCGCCAACACCGGCGAGCGAAGTTTCGCCCCATTCAGGCAGTGCAAGGAAATCGGCATCGATGCGCGGCAGGATGACCAGCGACATCATCACATTGGTGGCAATGACGAGAATCAGGGGCAACCCCGCCTGCCACACCGGCGGCAAGGTTTCGGCATGGGCGCCGTGCGCCATTTCGGCCGGATCGAAATCGCGCGCCGTGCTGGCCCGTTCGCGGACCAGCGGATCGGCAGCGGCGGCGGCCATGTCGGCATCGGCGGCGTCACCATAGCCTTCGGCGTTGCGCGCCGCGATGCCGGCCTGGCGGCCCAGCCACCACAGGCCAAACGCCAGCATGATGGCCGACGCGATGAGCCCGAGGCCGGGCGCGGCAAAGGGCGTGGTGCCAAAGAACGGCATGGGGATGGCGTTCTGGATCGAGGGCGTGCCGGGCAAGGCCGACATGGTGAAGCTGGAGGTGCCGAGCGCCACGGCAGCCGGAATCAGCCGCTTGGGAATCGCGGCGGCACGAAACAGCGTCTGTGCCATCGGCACGATGACGAAGAACGCCACGAACAGGCTGACACCGCCATAAGTTACCAGCGCACCGGCCAGCACCACGGCAAGGATGGCGTGACGGACGCCGAGTTTCTCGGTCATCCACGCAGCAATGGCGCTGACGGAGCCGCTGTCATCCATCAACTTGCCGAACACCGCGCCCAAAAGGAACATCGGGAAAAATTGCGCCACGAAACCCGCGGCCGACCCCATGAAGGTCTGGGTCCAATGTGCCAGCAACGGTTGGCCCGAAAATATGGCCGCCACCATCGCGGCGATGGGCGCCAGCAACAGCACGCTCCATCCGCGATAGGCGAACCAGATCAGGACTCCGAGACCTATGAGAATTCCAAGCAAGCCCATCGTCTCAGACCTCGTCGAGCAATGCATCGATATCAAAGGTCGATCGCACCCCCATGTCGCCGGCATGGGCGGCAAGGAAGCCTTCGGCAGACTTGCGGCCTTCATCGCGCAACATCGTCAGGAATGCCCATTCGGCGTTCATCTTGGACGAGGACCCCAGCGCATCAACAGTGGCACTGGCAATGCGGTGGATGCGCATTCCGGCCCAAAGCGCGCCTTCGCTGTCGCCTGGGTCCGCAACCTTGCGCAACACGGCGATCATCCGCAATTCCTTCAACAACACGCCGTTGAACGAGACTTCGTTGAGGCGATTGAGAATGTCGCGGGCGCTGGTCGGCACTTCGTTGCGCAGCACCGGATTGATCTGCACCAGCAACGTATCGTGCGATTGGCATTCGCGCACCAGCGGCGTGATGCTGGGATTGCCCGAATATCCGCCGTCCCAATAATGTTCCCCATCAATTTCCACCGCCTGGAACATCGTCGGCAAACAGGCGCTGGCGAGCAGCACATCCGGGGTGATGTCGGCGTTGCGGAAAATCTTGCCGCGGCCGGTGCGCACGTTCGTGGCCGTTATGAACAGCCGGATTTCAGATTGCGGCAGCCGCTTGAAATCAACCGTATCGTCCAGGATCGCATACAGCGGGTTGGCGGAATGCGGGACATTATAGGGCGAAACCAATCGCGACATCATGTCGGCGGCAAGATACATCGGCGAATGATCCAGGTCCCACCGGCCCAGCATCATGTCCAGCGGCGTGCGCTGGAACGGGCTGAAGCGCGCGCCGTCGGCAACCTTTTTCCAGAACTTCTCCAGCGCCGCCTTGGCTCCGGCGCGGCCGCCATCAAGCAGGCCATCGGCCAGCACCGCGGCGTTCATGGCACCGGCAGACGTGCCGGAAATGCCGTCAAGCTTGATCCAGTCTTCCTCCAGCATCCGATCGATGACACCCCAGGAAAACGCGCCATGGCTGCCGCCGCCCTGCAATGCCAGATCAACCAGCAGGGGATTTTTTGCCGTGAAGTTCGGTTTTGACATGATCGCCCGGCTCCCTGCGTGCTGCAACGCAGCATCGTTGCGGTTCCGCATAGGCGAGCCGGGCGGCGCTATCAAGTAACGCTTTGCAGGCTCGCAGTATCGGGTTCGTTACGCTAAAGGTCCCCACGGCATTTGTGCCAATACGGGGTTTCGGCGATGTGGAAATGGTTGCTTGCGGCGCTGGCCCTGGCCGTAATCGGGCTTGTTTTGCTGCCATTGCGCCAGGTCGCGCACTATGTGGCGCCGGAATTGACCGCCACCGAAGTCAGCGGCAGCGTCTGGCGGGGCAGGCTCAAGGATGCCCATTGGCGCGGCGTGGAGCTGGGCGATCTCAAGATCGGCGTTGACCCGCGCGCGCTGCTCGGCGGCCAGTTGCGGCTTGATTTCGATCGCGGCGCTGCCGGCCTCACCGGGCGGCTGGGCACCGGCGGCGGCATCCACCTTGCGGAGCGCCTTAACGGTGCCGTGCGGGTGCCCCTGGCGTCGCCTTATGCCACCAATCTCGATGTCGCGCTCACCGATGCAGCGATCAGCGTCGATTCCGCCGGCGTTTGCCGCGCCGCCAGTGGCGAGATTGCCACACGGTTGAGCGGCATACCCGGCATCGGCACCAGCCCGATCCTGCAAGGCGTGGCGCGCTGTGATGATGGCGCGTTGCTGTTGCCGCTGGTATCGGCGGATGGCAGCATCGGCCTTGACGTGCACCTGTGGGCGGACCGTCGCTATCGCGCCGATATCAAGATCGCCAGCACCAGCATGGTCGTCAGACTGGCGCTGACGGCGGCGGGCTTCACCACCGATCCGAACGGTTCAAGCCGGCGTTTTGAAGGACGGCTGTAATCAGCAGGCACGGCGGTTGACTTGCTTGATGCCAGTGATATGCATTCGCACTTCGCATTGTTACTGGCCCGGCGATAATTTACATTCTAGGCCATGATTTCGGGGGATTATTCATGACGTTCGCAACCTTCCTGCTCGATGTTCTCATCATCTTTGTCTTCATCATGTGGTTCTGGCTGCTCATCACCGTGATGGGCGATCTGTTCCGCCGCGATGATGTCGGTGGTTTCGGCAAGGTCATCTGGATCATCTTCCTCGTGCTGCTGCCCTATCTCGGCGTCTTCGCCTATCTGCTCACGCAAGGTTCGGGCATGGCACAACGCAACATGGCGCAGGCGGACAAGGCGCGCGATCAGCTGCGCTCGATCGTTGGCTTCAGCGCTGCCGACGAAATCGAAAAGCTCGACAAGTTGAAGGCTGCCGGCACGATTTCCGCCGACGAATACACCAAGCTGCGCGCGCGCGCGCTCGGCTGAGGGCGAACGCCCGGTTCGGCAAAGAGCCTCGCGGCGTGGATGCACGCTGCGAGGTTTTTTGTGGAAAGCCCGGCTCGCGAGGCTTCCACGCAGCGTTTTGATGCACCACAGCAAGGATGGCGGCCAATCATGATAAAGCGCCTGCTTCGCTGGACAATCGGCGCCGCCGCCGTTTTGCTCCTGCTCGTTGTCGCCGGCACCTTCGGCCGCGCCTGGCTGCTCGCGCCCGCTGCCCCACTCGAGGTTTGGCACACCGAAATCCCGCCCGAATTGACCGTCGCCGAAATCGATGATGCCGATTGGGCCGGCTATCTCGCCGCCGAGGACAAGGCCTTTGCCGCCGTTCACGACCGCGTCACCCAACGGCTTGGGCCCGATGAACGCGTGCCCTTCAACCGCTATTTCAGCGGCAGCCCGATCTACACCCCCGGTTTCAAGCAGGACTGGAACCGCTCCTTCATCCTGGAACCGGCCGGCCCATCGGCCGGTGTCGTCGTGCTGCTCCACGGCCTGACGGATGCGCCGTACAGTTTGCGCAACATCGCCAAAATCTATCAGGCGCGCGGCTGGACAGCGATCGGCATCCGTATGCCGGCGCATGGCACCGTGCCAGCGGCGCTCACCAAGGCGCGCTGGCAGGACTGGTCGGCGGCAACGCGCCTCGCCATGCGCGAGGCGCGGCGCCGGGCCGGGCCAGCAGCGCCCATCCACATCATCGGCTATTCAAACGGCGGCGCCCTCGCGGTCCAATATGCCTTGGCCGCTATCGCCGATCCAAAGCTGCCCCAGGCAAATCGCGTCATCCTGATGTCGCCGATGATCGGCATGACAGAATTTGCCCGGTTTTCGGGTGTGGCCGGTTGGCCCGCCATCTTCCCGGCCTTTGCCAAATCGGCATGGCTCGACATCATCCCGGAATATAACCCCTTCAAATACAACAGCTTCCCGGTCAATGCCGCACGCGAATCCTTTGCCCTCACGATTGCCTTGCAAACCAGCCTGCGTGCCGCTGCCACCGATGGCTCGATAAAGCGGATGCCACCGATCCTGACCTTTCAATCATTGGCTGACAGCACCGTCAGCACGCCGGCGGTTGTCACCGAACTTTACGACCTGTTGCCCGCCAATGGCAGCGAGCTGGTGCTGTTCGATATCAACCGCGCCGCCGATCTGGGGCCGTTGCTGCGCCCGGCAATCGCCCGCCGGATGGAGACGATGTTGCCGCCAAAATCGCGTCCCTATCGTGTCACGCTCATCACCAACGCCTCGCCAACGGTGCCCGATGTTGTCGAACGCAGCACAGCGCCCGGCACGACAGCCGCGACCGACCGCAATCTTGGCCTCGCCTTCCCGCCGCAAATCCACTCGCTCACCCATATCGCCATCCCCTTCCCCGCCAGCGACGGCCTTTATGGATCGGCGCCGGATCCTGCCGACGCCTTTGGCATCCGCATCGGCATGTTGGCGGCGCGCGGCGAACGCGGCGTGTTGAGCATCAGTCTTGAAACCTTGCTGCGGCTGACCTTCAACCCGTTCTTTCCCTATGTTGCCGAACGCCTGGAGCAAGGCACGGCGGCACCTTCGGCAGGTGCCACCGCGCCATGATGACCAGAGACCGCAAGATGCCCGGCGCTGTTCCGATCATCGTCGCGACAATCCTGGTTACTGCCGCGCTCTATCTGGCACGGTCGGTGCTCGAACCAGTGGCCTTTGCCGTTTTTATCGTCGCACTGGCGGCGCCACTGCAAACGCTTTTGCGCCGCCACATGCCCGCGGCGCTGGCGCTGGTGCTCACCATCTTTGTCACCCTCGCGGTGGTGGCGGCGCTTATCCTCATCATCATCTGGAGCCTGGGCGATATCGCCTATTGGGTGGTCGGCAACATCGGGCGGTTCCAGGCGAGCTATGCCGAGGCCAATCGCTGGCTGGAAGGCCATGATGTCCACGCCCTCTCGCTGATGTCGCAACGCTTTGATCCTGCATGGGTCGCCGGCCCGTTGCGATCGGCGGCATCAAGCGCACAGACGGTTGTGGGCTTCATCATGCTGGCGTTCGTTTTCATCGTCCTTGGCCTCAAGGAATCCACACAATTGCCGGCGCTGTTGCGGCGCGTTCAGGGACCGGAAATGCAATGGGATCCGGTGGCGACAGGACTTGTGGTCGCCGCCAAATATCGCCGCTACATGGGTGTGCGCGCCGTCGCCAGCGTGTTGACCGGCGCCGCCACGGCGGCATTGGCGATGCTGCTGGGCGTGGAGCTGCCACTCGCCTGGGGCGTGCTGGCGTTCGCGTTCAATTTCCTGCCGTTCATCGGGCCGTTGATTGTCGTGGTGCTGATGACCCTGTTCACCGCAGCCCAGTTTGGTACCTGGCAACCGCCCTTGATGGTGCTGGTCACCGTCTCCATCGCCCAATTCGGCATCGGCAGTTACCTTGAACCGATATTGGCCGGTGCGGCCCTTTCCATGTCCCCGTTCATCGTGTTGCTGGCGGTGTTCTTCTGGGGCCTGTTGTGGGGCATCCCCGGCGCTTTCCTGGGCGTGCCCATCGTCATCCTGGTGTTGACAATCTGCGAACAGATGCCGGGCAGTCGCTGGGTTTCGACGCTGCTGTCGGGCAACAAGGATGGTCAGCCAAACTGATTCTCGCCGAAAGTCAAAGCGCGATACAAGCCACTTGTGCGGGCAGGGCCTCGGCGGTTTCGGCAATGACAAAGCGCCATTCGCCGGGCTCAAGCCGCCAGCCATGGGTGGCCACATCGCGCCAGCGCAGCGCCGAAAGCGCCACCGAAAGCGGCACGATGCAAGTCTCGCCCGGCGCCAGCGATGCCCGCGCAAAGGCCGCTAGCCTGCGCGGCCAGCATGGCTGCACGCCGCCGGGCGCTTCGGCCCACAACAACACGACATGATCGGCCGCAACGCCACCGGTGTTGGTCACGGCAATAGTGAAATCCAGCCGCTCCCCGGCCTGGTGCACGGCCAGCGCCCGGGTTTCGAAACGGCTGTATGACAGGCCGTGGCCGAAGGGATAGCGGGCCTTTGCGCCATCGCGCGCCAGCCGGGCATAGCCGTGCCAGTAATCATAGCTGATCGCCGTCGCCTCGCGATCAAAGAACGGGTAATCGCCGGCGTCCCTGGCCACGGTGAACGGCAGCCGGCCCGCCGGTGACACATCGCCGAACAACAGCCGTGCCAGCGCCGTGCCGCCCTCCATGCCGCTGTAAAAGCTTTGCAGGATCGCCGCGACCTTGCCGTGCCACGCCTCGACCATCACCGCCGACCCGGCAACAATCACCACGATGACCGGCTTGCCGCTGGCCACTGCGGCTTCGATGAGCGCCACCTGTGCCGCCGGCAAACCCAGCTCCGTGCGATCCCCGCCGATGGAGAATGGCCGGCCCTTGCGAGAGTCCGCAACGACATCAGGCACATGGTCTGGCACGGCCTCCTGCCCCAATGTCAGGTCGCCGGGAATGAATTCGCCTTCCTCCGCTGCCGTATAGCCCACAACCACCACAACAGCATCGGCGCTGGCCGCGGCAGCGGTGGCGGCAACCAGGTCGCTTTCATCACCAACCACGACATGATCGTCACCAATCGCCGCGCACAACCCGGCCAGTGCCGTCACGATATGCGGCGCCCGCACCTTGCTCGAACCATTGTCGCCGGTGTTTTCCAGCCCCGCCAATCGACCCAGCACAGCGAGGCGCACCTGCCTGCCAAGCGGCAACACGCCATCATTGGCCAGCAAAACCGCTGATTTCTCGGCTGCCTCCAGCGCCAGCGCCACATGGGGTGCGCTCGCCACCAGCGACAGCGGATACGCCGGCAACGGATCCTGCGCACATTCAAACCGGTACAGCGTCGTCAGGATGCGCCGGCACGCCGTCTCGATCACCTCCGGCGCAACGCTCCCGGCTTCCACGGCGGCGACCAGCCTTTCACCAAACACCAGTGGCTCGGGATTTTCGACGTCCAGGCCGGCGCCGGCGCCATAAAGCTTGTAAACGCCCATCACCCAATCCGAATGGACAAACCCACCAAAGCCCCATTCACCGCGCAGGATATCGGTGAGCAAATGCCGGTTCTGCCCGCAATATTCACCATTCACGCGATTATAGGCGCTCATCACGCTGGCGACGCCGGCATCGAGCACCTGCTTGAAATGCGGCAAATACACTTCGTGCAGGCTGCGCTCATCAATGCTCACATCAACCTGAAACCGCGTATTCTCCATCGAATTGAGCGCGAAATGCTTCACCGTCGCACAGACATTATGCGCCTGGATGCCCATCCCCAGCGCCGCCCCCATCGCCCCCAGATGGCATGGGTCCTCGCCATAGGTTTCCTGCGCCCGGCCCCAGGCCGGGTGGCGCAACAGGTTGATGCACACCGCGCCGTTCAAATTACAGCCCTGCGCCCGGATCTCGATGCCCATCGCCTCGCCGATGCGGCGCTCCAGCCCGACATCAAAGCTCGCGCCCCGTGCCATCGTGCACGGAAAGCACGTCGATTGTCCGCGTGCCACGCCGCGCGGCCCATCGGTGAACCAGAACGCCGGCACCCCCAGCCGATCAATGCCACCGCCAGCGCGATACGGCCGCGCCGCCCATACCCCGCCATCCTCCTTCAACGCCTTGAAAAAGCCCTTTCCGGACATCATCCCGACTTTTTCCGCCAGCGTCGCCGCCGCCAATATGGCCTCGACACGATCCGCGATCTGCACGGGCGTCAGGCCCTTCACAGGGGCAAAATCGGTCATTGCAAATCCTTCCAGGGCCATTCGCATCGCCATTGCATATCGGCGCGGGAAGTCAAAAGCGCCGCGGCACCGGCTGCGGCCGCCACGGATGGTCGCCAATCCGCTCATGCGCCGTATCCACTTCGCCGCTGCCGAGCCAGATGGCGACCGCCCCGCTCTCTCCCAAAGTCGTGCGGTCGAACATCCGCCAGCGCGGCCGACACCAGCCCGGCATCCGCCGGTCACTGATGACGATGTCGGCAGCGGCGCAAGCGGGTTCAAAGGCCGCGCGGTCGACATAATCGTTCGACAGCGTCGCCAGCAGCCGCCAACGCCGGCCATCACGGACAATAACCGCAACACAGGTGTCGGCACTGCACGCCATGCCCGGCAGGCTGGCGAAATCGGTTTCGCCATCGGCGGCCACGGCATCACCCCACATGTCCCTGATGAAATCCCCGGTGTGGCGACGCATGAACGCAATGCGGCCGTCCTCCAGCCGAACCGCGGCATGGCGGCCATCACTGCCGATCAGCAGATCGGGAGGCCGCGCCGTCAACGCAATCATCAACCCAAGCCCGGCGACCCCTGCCCCCCACCACCGCAGCCGCGTGCGCCACAACGCCAGCCACAGCCCACCGGCAATGATCAGGCCATAGGCCATTGCAGGCATGGCGGCCATGTGGACGACAGCGCCGGGCAGCGCCGCCGTCGTTTCGGCAATATGGATCAGCAAGTTCATCGCCCAACCCACCGCCGGCCACAACACACCGATGCCGATGGCCTCCCCCAGCAACGCCAGCATCAGCAACGGCATGATGACAAAGCTCGAAAACGGAATCGCAATCAGATTGGCAAACACCCCGTAAAGCCCGGCGCGATTGAAATGGAACAGCCCTATCGACGACAGCGCCAGCTCGGCAACCAGCCCGCTGACCAGCAGCGACAGCCCGTGCCGCCCCATGCGATGCGCCGCGCTCTCGTCCTCGCCCGGCGTCGTCAACCAGCGCCCAAGCCGCGATTCATACAGGGCAACAATGGCAATAACCGCAGCAAAACTCAGCTGGAAACTCGCGCCCAGCAAGGCTTCCGGCCGCACCGCAAGGATAAGGAACGCCGCCGCCGCCAGCAGCCGCAGCGAAAACGCCTCGCGCCCGATCGCCATGCCGAACAGCACTATAAGAGTGGCGAGAATGGTCCGCACCGTCGGCACTTCGGCCCCGGCCAGCAAGGTATAGGCAATGCCGACAAGCGCAGCGATGGCCACGGCAATCGTCTTGACGGGAGAACGCAGCGCCAGAAACGGTGAAAGCGCCAACAGCCGCCGGACCAAAAAGATCGTCCCACCCACCACAACCGCGATGTGCAGCCCCGAAATCGACAGCAGATGCGCCAGCCCCGAATCGCGCATCGCCTGCGCGGTCTCCAGTGGTATTCCACCCTGGTCACCCGTCACAAATGCCGCTGCAATCGCCCCCGCAGCGCCCGGAACCGCAGCGGCGATGCGCTTGGTCAACGCCGCGCGCGCCGCCTCCAGCCAGGCCAGCGCCCCCGATGGCGGCGGCGCCGGCGCGATGATGCGAACCGGCCCCATCGAAAAGCCCGTCGCGCCAATCCCGGCAAACCACGCCCGGCGGGCAAAATCATATCCGCCCGGAATCGCCGCGGATGCCGGAGGGCTGAGCATCGCCCGCAACGCAACGCGGGCACCAGGCGCCATCCCCGCCGGGGCCGCCCCGCGAAGCGTGACTCGGACACGTTGCGGCAAATCCGCCGTATCGGGCACGATCAACACCCGCACCTGGTCGCGGTCGCCTCGGCTCTCCACCGCCTCGACCACGCCAGCAAAACTGGTCACCACCCGCGCCGCCAGCACAGGATGCGCCACTCGCGCGGATCGCCATTCCGCCACCCCCATGCCCGCCAGCGCCAGCAAGGCCGCCGCCACCAACGGTCGCCACCGCACAATCATCCCCGCTGCGCCAATGCCGGCCAGCGCCAGCGCCAGGGCCAGCCTTTGCGTCTGCCACGGCAACAGGAACCAACCGGCGATCCCTGCGGCAAAGGCCACCGGCAACCACAGCGCCAGCGAATCGCGCTCCGCCTCGACAAAGTCCCACCATCGGTCAGCAAGGCTCGGACCCACAAGCGTCGACACGGTTTGAACCGCCCCGGCGCTTCTGCTAGTCACCCCCGCAACCGGCTCGGCCATTGTCCCAGCTATCACCCCTAAGCGATTACAAGCATTGGACAGATTGCAGATGGGCGCAAGCAGCGATTCAGGCGCACAAACCCCGGCGGTGGTAACGCGTTTCGCCCCTTCCCCCACCGGATTCCTCCACATCGGCGGCGCCCGCACGGCGCTGTTCAACTATCTGTTCGCCCGCCACCACGGCGGGCAATTCCAGCTGCGCATAGAGGACACAGATCGCGCCCGCTCCACTGAACCAGCCATCGCTGCGATTATTGATGGCCTCACCTGGCTCGATTTCGAATGGGATGGCGAAATCGTCCATCAATTCGCCCGTGCGCCGCGCCACGCCGAAGTCGCCAACCAATTGCTCGTCAACGGCCATGCCTATCGCTGCTACGCCACCGCCGAGGAACTCGAAACCATGCGCGCCGAACAACGCGCCGCAAAGCTGCCCATGCGTTATGATGGCCGCTGGCGCGATCGCACCGATGGCCCCGATGACGCCCCCTTTGTCATTCGGCTGAAGGCACCGCAAACCGGCTCGGTCACCATCGACGACCTGGTGCAGGGCCCTGTCACCGTCGCCAATGCCGAGCTCGACGACATGGTGCTACTGCGTTCCGATGGCACCCCGACCTATATGCTCGCCGTGGTTGTCGACGATCACGACATGGGCGTCACGCACGTGATCCGCGGCGATGATCACCTCAACAACGCCTTTCGCCAGCTGGCGCTCATCCGCGCCATGAACTGGCCGGAGCCGCAATACGCCCATATTCCGCTCATCCACGGTGCCGATGGTGCCAAGCTGTCAAAGCGGCACGGCGCGCTGGGCGTCGATGCCTATCGCGACGAAATGGGGTTGCTGCCCGAGGCGGTGGAGAATTACCTGCTGCGTCTCGGCTGGGGGCATGGCGACGATGAAATCATCAGCCGTGCCCAGGCAATCGCTTGGTTCGATCTCAAGGATGTCGGTCGCGGGCCGTCTCGTTTCGACATGAAGAAGCTGGAATCGGTCAACGGCCAATATCTGCGCGCTACCGATGATGCCCGGCTTGTGACCCTCATCGAACCGCGCGTTGCCACCGCGCTGGGCCGTGCCATCACCGATTCTGATCGCAACACCTTGCAGTGCAGCATGGCCGAATTGAAGAAACGCGCCTCCAATCTCAATGACTTGGCATCAGGGGCCTTGTTCTTCCTTCGCACCCGCCCAATTCCGATGGACGATGGCGCGACCAAACTGCTAGCGTCTGCGCCACCAGGCGTTCTTGCCGACGCGCGGACCCAGTTCGCCGGCATCAACGATTGGTCGACAGCGGCTTTGGAAGAACGGGCACGGGCTTTGGCGGAAACTAGAGGCTTGAAACTTGGGCAGGTGGCCCAACCGTTGCGGGCCGCCGTCACTGGCTCCTCCCAGTCACCGGGGCTGTTTGAAGTCATGGCCATCCTTGGCCGCGAAGAAACCTTGGGGCGCATCGACGACGCCCTTGATACCATGCCAGCACAAGGGGCAAATTGATGACCACCACCGCACAGATACTGGTCGATGGCACCACCAAGGACTATCCCGTGCTTTCGGGCACCGTCGGTCCCCAGGTCGTCGATATCCGCAAGCTTTATGCCAATACCGGCCGTTTCACCTATGATCCGGGCTTCACCAGCACCGCCGCCTGCGAATCGAAAATAACCTATATCGATGGCGATGCCGGCGTCCTGCTCTATCGCGGCTATCCGATCGACCAGCTTGCCGAAAAATCGAGCTTTCTCGAAGTCGCGCACCTTTTGCTCAATGGCAACCTGCCCAACGCCGCCGAACACGCCGAATTCAGCCGCAATATCACCCGCCACACCATGATTCACGAACAGCTGGCGCAATTCTATCGTGGTTTCCGCCGCGATGCCCACCCGATGGCGATCATGTGCGGCATCGTCGGCGCGATGGCGGCCTTTTATCATGATTCAACCGACATCCATGATCCGCAGCAGCGCATCATCGCGTCGCACCGCCTGATCGCCAAAATGCCGACACTGGCCGCGATGGCCTATAAATACTCCATCGGGCAGCCGTTCCTTTATCCGGACAACAGCCTGTCGTTCGCCGGCAATTTCCTGCGCATGACCTTTGGCGTCCCCGCCGAACCGTACATCATCGACCCCGTTGTCGAAGACGCGATGGAAAAACTGCTCATCCTCCAGGCCGATCACGAGCAGAACGCCTCCACCTCCACGGTCCGGCTTGCCGGTTCATCGGGCGCCAATCCGTTCGCCTGCATTTCCGCCGGCATTGCCTGCCTCTGGGGCCCTGCCCATGGCGGCGCCAACGAGGCCGCGCTCAACATGCTGCGCGAAATCGGCACCCCGGCACGCATCCCGGAATTCATCGCCCGTGCCAAGAACAAGGACGATCCGTTCCGCCTCATGGGCTTTGGCCACCGCGTCTATAAAAATTACGATCCGCGCGCCAAGGTGATGGCCGCTGTCGCCAAGAACGTCCTCGACAAGCTCAACATCGATGATCCGATCTTCGATGTCGCGCGCGAACTCGAGCATATCGCCCTCAACGATCCCTATTTCATCGACAAGAAGCTCTACCCGAACGTCGATTTCTATTCGGGCGTCGTCATGTCGGCCATCGGCTTCCCCACCTCGATGTTCACCGTGCTGTTCGCCATTTCGCGCACCGTCGGCTGGATCGCGCAATGGACCGAGATGATGGAAGATCCGGAACAGAAAATCGGTCGCCCGCGGCAGCTTTACACCGGCCCCACGCAGCGCGATTTCGTACCGCTCAGCGCGCGCGGCTGATACGCTGCGCCCGGCCCGAAAGGGTGGCAATTTCCGAAAGTTGGTTCATGCGTTTCGTTGCGTTCCTCGGGCTGCTCGCCGGCCTGGCATCCGCCCCGGCGCTCGCCGGGCCATTTGCCGAAGTCGGGGATCGACAGCTTCGGCAGGACGTCGCCCTGCTGCACGCTGCCGGCCTTATCGAAGGCCCGGTGGACAGCTGGCCTCTGCCCTGGGCCCAGATTGATGCCGGCTTGAACCGCGCCGGCGATGGCCGCGATCTCGATCCCTATCTCAAGGCGGCGGTCAACCGGCTCGATCGGCTTGGCGACCTGGCGGCGCAACGCATCGCACTCGATGTTCGTATCGGCGCCACCAACGAAGTGTCCGTCGCCCGCGATTTCGGCACTTTGGCGCGCGGCCAGTTCGATGGCTCCGGCCGCATCGAATTCAACACCGAAACCATCAGCATCGCCCTCGGCGCCGGCCTGCGCAGCGGTGGCAGTTCGACTGCCGACAACAGCTACATCCATTTCGAACCCTCGCAAGTTGCCGTCCGGCTCGGCAATTGGGCGCTCTATGGCGGCTATACCGAACAATGGTTCGGCCCTGGCCAGGATGGCGCACTGCTATGGTCGAACAGCGCACGACCGACTCCGAAAATCGGCCTGAAGCGCCTCAATCCCGATCCGATCGATTTCCCCGTCCTGCGCTGGCTCGGACCCACGCAATTCGAAATCTTCGGCGGCGTACTCAACGAGGAACGCGATTTCAAGAACACCATCATTTTCGGCACGCGCCTGAGTTTCGCCCCCGCCAAGGGCCTGCAAATCGGCCTCAACCGCGCCCAGATGCTCTGCGGCCAGGGCCGCCCGTGCGGCTTCAAGCAGATTTTCAACAGCTTCATCGGCATCGGCAATTCCGACAATGCCATCGACAACCAGGACGCCTTTCTCAACCAGCCGGGAAACCAGATCGCCGGCTGGGACATCAGCTATGTTCATCGCTTCGGACCAGTCGCCGCAAAATTCTATGTCGAAGCCGAAGCAGAAGATTTCGACAATGTCATCCTCGAACAATATTCGCGCATGATCGGCACGACGCTATCCGGCCCCTGGGGCAAGCGCGGCGCCAGCTGGACCGCCAACATCGAATATGTGAACACCCAGGCCGCCTCGCTGTTCAACGGCGTGCCGCTGCTTGAGGGGCTCACCGGCGGCGAAACCACCTATCCCTTTTCAATGTACAACAACAGCTTGTACACCAGCGGCTTCACCTATCGAAATCGCCCGATCGGTTATTGGACCGATGGGGACAGCACCAATCTGGCGTTTTCAGCCGCAGTCACCGACACCCGCAACCGCCGCTGGTATGGTTCTATCCGCAAGGTCAATCTCAACTTCAACGATCTCGGCAATCCACCCAAGGCAATCTTCCCGCGCCCAGATGGCACCCCAGGTCCCGAAATCAGCTATCGAGTCTCGGCCAACAACGAAAAATTCGCCATCCTCACCGCCGGCGCCGAAATGCC
>JANPEP010000242.1:0-2432 GCA_031422995.1 Polymorphobacter sp.
GCCGCCGGCCGCATCGCCATCGGCGGCCAGGATTGCCACCACGCGGCCTCCGGTGCACAGACCGGCTGCATCTCGGCCGCCATGCTGGCGGACGCCGGCGCCAGCTTCGTCATCACCGGGCACAGCGAGCGCCGCACCGACAATCACGAAACCGATGCGCAAGTCCGCGCCAAAACCCTCGCCGCCCGCGCCGCCGGGCTGCATGTCATCGTCTGCGTCGGCGAAACCGAACCCCAACGCGACGCCGGCCAGGCCGAGGCGGTGGTCGCCGCCCAGCTCGCCGGCTCGCTGCCCGATGCTCTCGATGGCCTCACCATCGCCTATGAACCCGTCTGGGCCATCGGCACCGGTCGCACGCCCACGCCCCAGAACGTCGCCGCCATGCATGATTTCATCCGCGGGCAATTGCTGTCGCGCTTCGGCGCGGCGGGGCAGGGACCGCGCATCCTCTACGGCGGCTCGGTCAAACCCGAAAACGCCGCGCTCCTCCTCGGCCAATCCAATGTCGGCGGCGCCTTGGTGGGCGGTGCCAGCCTGACGGCGGCGAGTTTCCTTGCAATTGCGGCAGAGGTCGCGAGATGATGCCATGGCAGCCGAAGGCGAAGCATGTCCTTGCCTTTGCAGAGAAAATTGCGGTGTCCCCTGAATTTCGAAAGTTTGGAAGTTGACAAACGTCACAGATTTCGATGCACGTCGCCATTGAGACCTTCGGCGCTGGCCGCGATTTATGGCGGCGTCTTGCGCGAGATGATGGCCAGCGATTTCAAAGAGCGGATAGCCTTGGCAGGATGGCAGAGAATGGGCGTGTAGGACAGGGTTTGGCGCGAGGCGTTGCGGCGCTAAAGTGCTTTTGGCGGGAGGTTAAGTATTGTGTTCTCGGAATTTTGAATGTGGAATCGTTAGGCAATGGACGAAGCTAAAAAGACCATACTCCCGTTTGAGGATTTAACTGACCGCTGGGTGATGAGCGGGTCTAAAGTCCATGCCGAAGGCGACGCCGCAGAGATCGATGCGTTACTTTCCACAGAGTTGGTGCGGTTGTCAGGGACGGACGGTGATTGGCGAACCCTGTATCGGCACCGCACCACAGGAAAGCTCTGGGAACTATCTTACCCTCAAAGCGAGATGCATGGCGGCGGACCACGCCGCCTCCGGCGGCTATCGTTGAGCACGCCAGACGAATGATGCTGACAGAATTTGTCAACAGGGCGTAGTGTCTCCGAAACTGCTCAGTCCGAGATGTAGCCTGCGATGACCGCCCTTCTTGTATTTTCACTTATTGTCTCATTGGCGGTTTATGGGATCAGCTTTCGTCTCAAAATTGCACGAAGAACAATTCTCGCTTGCATGACGTTTTTGATTCCTTGGCTGGTATTAATGACTTGGGCCTTTTTTGTTGGAGACAGGGCAATACCGGGTTCTGTTTTGTATAACCCGACCAGCGAACAGGCCCATTAGAGTTTTCAAGTTTCTGGGAAATTATGCAGATGAATTCGGTTCGGATTTTGCTTGTGTCAGTCCTCGTTGCTTTGCTATCTGCTTGTGAACCAAAAAGCCCTAGCGATGTCTTTTTGATTCCACGCGAGCGGTTGGTTTTGGAAGAACGGGACGGCAACTCTGGTGACTTAGCTGCAATTAAACGGCTTATCGCACATTATGATGCCACGTCCGGAAATGAACGGGCCGCAGAGAAGTGGCGGGCGAAGGCTAGATCGTTCGGTGATGCTCAAGAACTCCATAGCTACGCGGCGGGATTATCGGTTCGGGCGTTGGCCGAGCCTGATCCCCTCAAAAAGCGAAGAATCCTGACGGAGGCACTGGAGTCTGCAAAGCGATCCTACAAAAACGACCCAGATGTCTCGACTCAAGATTTGATTTACGAGATTGAGCGGTCGCTTGCGGGTTGAAGCTCCGGTAACATTATACATAGTTGCATGTATGGCGGTGACGGTGCCCCCGTATCCGACGCGCCAACGACGCGCCAACGACGCGCCAATGACGCGCCAATTTCGCCAAGACGGCCGCCACCATCGACGGCCATAGCGCACCCGCATCACCATCGAGTCCCCCCAACCACCCAACCTTGCCCTTCGTCCCCCACAACGCTACATCGCCCGCAACCTCGCGCGCTTGCGCTCTGAAAGTTTCGCCGTGACCACCTTCCTGCTCGTCGTCCACACGCTTATCGCCCTCGCGCTCGTCGCGGTCATCCTGTTGCAACGCTCCGAAGGCGGTGGCCTTGGCATCGGCGGCGGCACCGGGGGCGGGCTGATGTCGGCGCGCGGCGCGGCCAATTTGCTCACCCGGTCCACCACCGTGCTCGCCACGCTGTTCATCGCCTCGTCGATCCTGCTCGCCGTCCTTGCCGCCGGCACCAACAAGGTGAAGCCGATCGACACCAGCCTGGCGCCGATCCCCAGCGCTGCTGCGCC
>JANPEP010000243.1:0-1605 GCA_031422995.1 Polymorphobacter sp.
ACCGATCGCGCGCGGCGGCTTGCGCTGGTCCGATCGCCGCGATGATTTCCGCACTGAAGTGCTCGGGCTGGTCAAGGCGCAAAAGGTCAAGAACACCGTCATCGTCCCCACCGGCGCCAAGGGCGGCTTTTATCCCAAGCACCTGCCGGCGCCATCCAATCGCGATGCCTGGCTTGCCGAAGGCACGGAATCCTACCGCGTCTTCATCCGCGCCCTGCTGTCGCTCACCGACAATCTGGCCCCCGATGGCACCAATATTCCGCCAGCAAACGTCACCTGCCATGATGCCCCCGATCCCTATCTCGTCGTCGCCGCCGACAAGGGCACGGCAACCTTCTCCGATACCGCCAACGCCCTCGCCGAGGCCCATGGCTTCTGGCTCGGCGATGCCT
The DNA here is from genome assembly GCA_031422995.1 of Polymorphobacter sp. Taxonomy (GTDB): domain Bacteria; phylum Pseudomonadota; class Alphaproteobacteria; order Sphingomonadales; family Sphingomonadaceae; genus Sandarakinorhabdus. The sequence goes on from JANPEP010000243.1 coordinate 393, forward strand.
TCGCCAGCGGCGGCAAGAATGGTTATGATCACAAGGCGATGGCCATCACAGCCAAGGGCGCCTGGATTTCGGTGCAGCGGCATTTCCGCGAAATGGGCGTCGATGTGCAGGTCGAACCCATTCGCGTCGCCGGCGTCGGCGACATGTCGGGCGATGTGTTCGGCAACGGCATGCTGCTCAGCCCGGTGATAAAGCTCGTCGCCGCCTTCGATCACCGGCATTTCTTCTTCGATCCCGAACCCGATACCGTCACCAGCTTCGCCGAACGCCAGCGCATGTTCGCGCTGCCGCGCTCCAGCTGGGATGACTATGATCGCGCCAAAATCTCCGATGGCGGCGGCATCTTCGCCCGCAGCCTGAAATCGGTACCGCTTTCACCCGCGGTCCAGGCCATGCTCGGCATCACTGCCGACAGCCTGTCACCCTCCGAACTCATCACCGCCATCCTCAAGATGAAGGCCGATCTGCTGTGGTTCGGCGGCATCGGCACCTATGTGAAGGCAGCCGGCGAAAGCAACGCCGATGCCGGGGATCGCGCCAATGATGCCCACCGCATCGATGGCCGCGATATCGGTGCAAAGGTCGTGGGCGAAGGCGCCAACCTCGGCGTCACCCAGGCCGGCCGCATCGAATTCGGCGCAAAGGGCGGCCGCATCAACACCGATTTCATCGATAACAGCGCCGGCGTCGATTGTTCGGACAACGAGGTCAACATCAAGATTGCCCTCAATGCCGAAGTCACCGCCGGCCGCCTGTCCGGGGCAGACCGCGACACGCTGCTGGTCGAAATGACCGATGAAGTCGCCCGCCTCGTGCTCGCCGACAACATCCTGCAAACCCAGGCGCTCAGCATCGCCGAACGCGGCGGCTCCGGCGGCCTGCCCGGCCACATCCGCCTCATCCAGACGCTCGAGGCCAGCGCCGCCGAACTCGATCGCCGCATCGAAGGGCTGGCCACCGACGATGTGCTGCTGCAACGCGGCCGCACCGGCGGCGCCCTCGAACGCCCCGAACTCGCCGTGGTCATGGCCTATGCCAAGATGGCGATCTACGACGCGCTGGTGGCATCACCGCTCGTCGATGAAGCGCTGCTGTTCCCCGATCTGCACGCCGCCTTCCCGACAGCGATGCAGAAACGCTTCGCCGCCGCCATCGATGGCCACCGCCTGCGCCGCGAACTCATCGCCACCAAACTCACCAACGAAATCGTCAA
>JANPEP010000244.1:0-1786 GCA_031422995.1 Polymorphobacter sp.
CACCGACACCATCACCGAACTCCACCCCGGCGAAGTCTGGGTCACCCACGGCCGCGAAGAAGCCCTGGTCCATTGGTGTCAGCAACGCCAGCTAAAGGCCCGCGCCCTCGAACTCGTCGGCCGCGAAGACGAGGAGGACTAGGAAACCTCCGGCAGCAGTAAGAGCCTCCGGCGGCTGGGGCCTCGGCCCCAGACCCATTGCACTATGCTACCCCTGACTTGAGTACGCCATTCTTGCCGGGATGCTGTGCCTTTGGATTTTGCCGCCACATAAATTCAACCGTAACCGGAATACGCCATTTTTTGGCCAGTCGATCCACTTCCTTCCACGCATCGGCTGCTGACTGCCCTTGAATCGAGATGCCGAACTTGGATTGGTATTTGTATCCTTCATCCTCATACTTGCCAGTCTTGGTCGGTATAGAAATCTCGCGAGTAAGTTTGTCACCCTCGAGCCCTTTTGCCTTCAACTGAGCAAACATGGCGTGCAGAATCGACGCCCAATTCGGGTTCCGGACCGGTTTTCCGCCGATGGAAGCCGCAAGCGGCTTGGTGAAAGTCAGGCTCGGCGCAGTCTCGAACAGCATTGCTCCGTCGCAGGAAAGGGCGGCCCCACCGTCCGCCTCATTGTCGCGCTCCATTCCGAGTTGCTCCATCGCCTCTCGTACGACGCGATCGATAGTATCGCTTGGGGACTTTGTCCCAAACCACGTCTTGAGGGTACTTAGGTCGATAAAAGTTGCGTCGTTGATTCTAACTACGGGCATAATGGCGACTCCTTAAGGGTGCGATATGAAATATGTAACATCTGCTTTCCGCCAATTCAAGCCTTTATGTAACATATTGTGCGGCAGCGCGCAGGTGCCGGCCTCGAAGACGACTCAATACGTGTACGCTGTACGTCGCCTCGCGATATCGACGTCTAGCAAGGCCGCCATGGCCCGCCTTTGACGCGCCTGGCTTCCCCCGCCACAAGGGCGCCATGTTCCGCACCCTCCGCCCGCTCATCTTCGCGCTCGATCCCGAAACCGCGCACAACGCCACTCTCGCCGCCCTGCGCACTGGCCTCGTCCCCGCCGCCGCGCCCGACGACCCCATCCTCGCCACCAATCTCGCCGGTCTCCAACTCCCCAACCCCATCGGATTGGCGGCCGGCTTCGACAAGGACGTCATGGTCCCCGATGCCATGCTCCGATTGGGCTTTGGCTTCGTCGAATGCGGCTCCGTCACCCCCCGCCCGCAAGGCGGCAACCCCCAGCCCCGGCTGTTCCGACTTGCCGAAGACGCCGCCGTCATCAACCGCATGGGCTTCAACAACATGGGCCTCGAACACGCCTTGACAAGGCTCCGCGCCCGTCGCCAAAAACCCGGCATCCTCGGCATCAACCTCGGCGCCAACAAGGACAGCGATGATCGCACCGCCGACTATGTCGCCGGCGTCCGCGCCGCCGCCGCGCTGGCGTCCTATGTCACCGTCAACATATCGTCCCCCAACACCCCCGGCCTGCGCGCCCTTCAGGACGGCGCGGCGCTCGCCGATCTCGTTGCCCGGGTGATCGAAGCCCGCGGCAACATCGCCGTGCCCATCTTCGTAAAGGTCGCCCCCGATCTCGATCCCGCCGATTTCGACACCATCGCCCGCACCGCCATCGATGGCGGTGTCGACGGCCTCATCGTCTCAAACACCACCATCTCGCGCCCACCGCTCCACAGCCCCCTCGCCGCCGAAACCGGTGGCCTCTCCGGCGCCCCCCTCGCTACCCTCGCCATGGCCGCGCTTCGGGGT
>JANPEP010000245.1:0-12140 GCA_031422995.1 Polymorphobacter sp.
GCATCGGCCCAGCCCAGCGGCCCATGCGCCATCCCGACCAGATAATTGAAATCATTTTCCTGCGAAATCGCCAGCATCCGCGTCGCGCAATCCCGCGCCCGCGCTGCATCACGCTGGAACACCCGCACCGTGCCTTCGAAATGCAGCGCCAGCGCAGCGTCATAGGCCAGCCCGCTCGCCGCTGCCAACGCATGGCCCTCCGCAATCCGTGCCTCGGTGTCGGCGGCGCGGCCGGTCACCCAGGCAACCATCGCCGCAACGCCCATCGCGACGATGGTGTTCCCCGCCGATCCCTTGTGGTCGATGCTGGCGATGACCGGCGTCAACAGCGCGAATGCCGCCTCGGCATCCATCAGGTTGCCGGTATAGAAATGGCATTGCATCTGGGCGTTATAGCCGAACAGCAGCCGCACCGGCTTTTCGCCGTCGCGCTTGTTGAGATCGAGGATATGCGCCGCCAGTGCCGTTGCCCCGGCATAATCGCCGCTGGTGATGATCGCCCGCCACACCTGCACTTCCTCGCGGATCAGATTGGACAGATTGCCGCTTTTTTCGGCCAGCGCCTTTGATCGGTTGGCAGCGGCAACGGTTTCCGGCGCGGTATAACCCTGGGTAATCTGCAACGCCCGGTTCAACGCACTGGTCAGCTTCAACTCATGCGTGTCGCGTATCGCATCCTCGGGAATGTCGGCCAGGATCGCCAGCCCTTCGCGGTAATAGGCTTCGGCTTCCTTATAGGCACTGCGTGCATAGGCAGCACCGCCCGCCTTGTGCCAGGCTGCAATCGCCTCGGCGACTTCACCGGCCCTGCTCCAATGCACCGCCACCAGCTCGGGCTGGCTTGCCGCCAGCGCCGGGAACGCCTCGGTCATCGTCTGTGCCACCCGCAGGTGCAGCGCCCGCCGCCGGCTTTTCGGCAGGGTCGCATAGGCCGAATCCTGCACCAGCGCATGCTTGAACTGATATGTCGCACGCGGCGGCGTGCCGCGCACATAGATCAGCTCGGCATCGGCCAGCCGTGCCAAGGCGGTTTCCAGCAGGGCATCGTCCAGCCCCGCCACGGCTTTCAACAGGTCATGCGGAAATTCGCGGCCCAGCACTGCGCCAAGCTGTGCCACCGGCTTGGCGGTGCCGAGCCGGTCGATACGCGCCGCCAGCAAGTCGAGCAGCGTCGATGGAATGTCGCTGGCGCCCGGCGCCACGCCGCGTTCGATCAGCAGCCGGGTCAGCTCCTCGGCAAACAGTGGCACGCCATCGGCGCGCTTCATGATCGCTTCGACTACATCGGCATCCAGCATCATGTCGTTGACCGCCTCGCCGACCAAGGCCCGCGTCTGCTGGCTGTTCAATCGGCCAAGGTTGATCTGGCTGTGGTGGCCGCGGTCCGGCCAGGGCGCGCGGAATTCCGGACGTGCCGTGCCCAGCAGCATCAGCGGCGCCGTTGCGCCCTGTTCGATCAGGACCTGCACCAGCTCGAGCGTGGAAGGATCGACCCAGTGCAGGTCTTCGATGGCAATCACCACCGGCTGCCGCCGCGTCAACGCAAACACCCATTCCGCCAGCGCGGCAAGCAACATCCGGCGCCGCTGGTCGGGCGCCAGATTCAACGGCACATGGCTTTCCGGCAGCGAAAGCCCCATCATCGCAGCGATCAGCGGCAGTGCATCGGGCGCCATGCCAGCACCCAAAAGTTCCTGTTCCAGTGCCGCAAACGGTTCGCCGCCGCGCGCTTCGAGCAACCGTGACAACATCTGGACAATGGCGTGAAACGGCGAATTGGTGAACAGCGATCCGCCGGCCCAGTTGATCCACAGCTGCGGCGTTTCCGCGATCGCGGCATGGAATTCCTCGATCAGCCGCGTTTTGCCGATGCCCGGCTCGCCCTTCACCAGCAAATGCTGGCCGTCACCATCCACGACCCGCCGCCACCGGCTCATCATCAGATATATTTCGTCTTCACGGCCAACGAAACTTGTCGTGAACCGTGCTGCAACCGGCACCTCGCCGCCGGCCCTGGCCGCACCGATGGCGCGATACAGCGGCAATGCCTCGCCCCCGCCTTCAACAGCCAGATCGGCCAAGCGCTCCATCTCGAACACATCGGCGGCCAGATCGTGCACGGTATCCGTCAACACCACCGCGCCGGGGCCGGCGCGTGCGCGCGCCAAAATGGCGATGTTGGGCCCTTCGCCAAACACCTCCGCGCCGCCATCGCCCCCCGGCGTCACCAGCACCATGCCGATATGAATGCCAATCTGCACCTGCAAACCGGCCGGAACCTCACGCGCGAACCGCTTGCCCAGCCCCGCGACGCAGGCAACGATGCCCAATCCGGCGCGTACGGCGCGTTCGGCGGCGTCCTCATGCGCCACCGGGTAACCAAACACCGCCGACAGTTCATCGGCGCGCCATGTCGGTTGGCCATCCAGCGCCGCCAGCACCGGCATCACATCGCCCTGCAACGCCGTCACGATAGCGTGCCACTCCTCCGGGTCGAGCCGTCCGGCGATCCCGGCCGCGTCGGCTAGCCGGCATGAAAGGAACGTCAGGTGCCGCCGCTCGCTTTCGGTGGGCTGTGCAACTGGCGCCGGAACCGCCGCCACAGGTGCAGGCGTTCCCGGCGCCTTGCCTACCAACCGCGCCACATCGGCCACAAACGCCAGCCATAGCCGGTCATCCGCAGCACCATCCCAATGCGTCAGGTCGGCGGTCTGGGTCAGCTCGAACATGATCGGCCGGTCGCACGCCTCGATCATGCACGGCATGAAGGTGCGGTTGCGATGCGCCAGCGTCGCTTCGGCTCGCACCCAGCGCGACACCACCGACTTTGGCGACCATAGCACCACCACCGCCCGCGCCCCGCGCAACGCCGCCTCGGTCACTTCATCATAGGCTTCGCCGGCCCTCAATGTCGTGTCCCACCAAACGCTGAAGCCATTGGCTTCAAAGCGTTCGGCAAACCGCCGCGCCTTGGCCTGGTCCTCGCGATTATAGGACAGGAAAATGTCCGGCACCTCGGTCTCCCCGCCACGGTGCGATGCGGCACCATGACTGTTCACGCTGCCGGCCTCCCTGCCAAACCACCAGCCGCCAGTTCCGCTAAGGCTTTCTTTACCATGATGCGGTGATCTCGTGGCTTCAATTCGCCTTGGCGCTCGCCGCCATCACCAGCCTGGGCGCCGTTGCAAACGGCTTGATGCCAAAATCGGCATAGATTTCGCTGGGGAAATAAACCGTGCCGTCTTTCACCACCATGCGGATGGTCTTGATCGCCTTCAAATCCTTCACCGGGTCGCCCGGCACCAGGAAAAAGTCCGCCAGTTTGCCCTTTTCAATCGAGCCAAGCCGCGCCCCCGAACCGGTGTATTTCGCCATGTCGAGCGTGGCCCGCGCCAAAATCTCCGCCGGCGTGAACCCCGCCTTCAGATACAGTTCCAGCTCGCGGTGATAGGTGAAGGAACCACCGGTATCGGTGCCTGGCACAATGAACACGCCGCGATCGTGCAGCATCTTCGTCGTCTTCAGTATCTGCTCGAACGCACCCCGATACGCCGCATCATCGCCCGGCGCCGATGTGTCGATCCACGCCTGCTTCAGGCTGCGCTGGCTGCCCACCGGCATATGATCAAAAATGTCGACAGCCCCAGGCCCCACCACACCATCACGGTTCTGGGTCAGCATTTCATGGATGTTGAGCGTCGGGTCGATGGCGAGCTTCCGGTCGACCATCATACCGATCGTGTGCTGCACCGGCGCTGAATCAAGGTCGAGCCCCGGCAAGCGCTTCAACGCCGTCAGCCGCAGCAACTGCCGCGTATCCTCGCCGGGCTTCAGCACCCAGCCGAGCATGAACTGGTTGATATGGGTCACCTCGTCATAGCCGGCCTCGATCATCGCATCGGCGCTCGAAAACGCCGGCACATGCCCCGCCACCCGCAGCCCCAGCCGATGCGCTTCCTTTACCATCGCCGGCACAAAGGCCGGGTTCATGCTGTTGTAGATCTTGATCTGCCAGAACCCGCGCGCCGCATACCAGCGAACCGCGTCCAAAGCTGCCGCCTCTGAATCGACGACAAAGCCATTGTTGGCGCTATACGGGCTCTTGCCCTCGATGAAGCCGCTGCGGATGATCCGCGGCCCGGCGATGGTGCCGGCTTCGATCCGCTCCACCAGCCCCTGCAACACGTCATTGTCATTGCCCATGTCGCGCATGGAGGTAACGCCCGCCGCCAGGTTGAGCAAAGCGCCATCCTGCGACACATGTCCGTGCATCTCGAACATGCCGGGGATCAACGTCCCGCCGCCGCCATCGACACTGGCCTCGCCGGGCGTCGCCGGACTGTCATTCGGCTCCACGGCAGCGATCTCGCGGCCATTGATCACCACCGACCGCAAATCGGTCAGTTTCTGCGTCGCCGGGTCGAACAACCGCACGTTGGTGATCCGCAACGGCCCCCCCGGCTTGTGGGCGGTCCGTGACTGGATGTCGACAAAGCGATCGGTCGACCATTTCGCTGCAATCCTGCGCAGCCGAACCTGCTCGTCCTCATAACCTTCGCGCAGGATGGCGAAATTGTCGGTAACATAACCGAACATCGCGCCATTGCCGTCGATCAACACATTCTCCGGATCAAGGTCGATACCGGTGATGGTATAGCGCGTCACGGTCAACGGCCCGCCCTTGCCGGCCACCGCGATCGCCTCGCCCTTTTTCAACGTCACCGTGCCGCCGGGCAACGCGGCCATGCTGCCATCGCCATCCTTCAACAGCGCCCGCACATAAAGCCCGGTCGCCCAAGGGCTGCCATTCTGGGCGATATACAGGCTCGGCTGCGTCACCGCGGCGCCGCCCTTGCCGGTGGAATCGGTCCAGGTCGCCGTGCCAGCCGCCTTGGCAAAGCGTTCCGCAACCTTGCTGCCAAAGGTCGTGGCGCCATCAACCGTCCACGCCGTCGGCAGGCCATCGGCCCCCACCGTCACCGTTTCGGCCATCGTCGGCCCGCGGCCATTATTCTTGTAATCGAAATCGATCTTTGTCGTGCCGCCCGCGCTGTCGGCCCACAAATGGCCGACGGTCTTGCCGCCAAAGATCACCGAATATCGTTCGGCCCCCAATCCCGTTGGCGGGCCGGCGGCCAGTGCCGGCACAGTTGCGAGGAGCAGCGAAACAAACAGGGCGGTTTTCATGAAACAGCATTAACCATGCCGCAAGCCGCAAGGGAAGCGCATCAACGCGCCGTCCACCCTCCATCAATTACCAGTTCCGATCCCGTCATGTACCGCGATTCATCCGACGCCAGGAACACGATGCCATCGGCAACGTCCGCCGCCTGCCCCGGATAGCCCAGCGGCGCCGCCGCGCCGATGACATCGGCATCGAGCGCATTGGCGCCCGGCATCACGAAACTCGGCAACGCACTCGCCTCTACCTTGCTCCAGATCGCCGTGTCGATGATCCCCGGATGCACGGAATTCACCCGAATGCCATCCTTGGCTTCGGCGCACTCCATCGCCACCGCCTTGGTGAACAACCGCACGCCGCCCTTGGTGGCGCAATATCCCGTCAGGCCCGGTGCCCCCGTCAAACCCGCCACCGACGATATATTGATGATCGACCCGCCGCGATACGCACCTTCCGGTTTTTCCGCCCGCATCACCGGAATCGCGTGCTTGGTGCCCAGAAACACCCCGCCCATGTTGATCGCCATCTGCCGGTTCCACTGCTCCAGCGTCATCTCGGTCACCAGCGCGCCCGTCGCGATCCCGGCATTGTTGACCAACACATCGAGCCGCCCGAAGATCCGCACGACCTTCTCGTACAGCTCGATCCAGCGCGCCTCCTCCACCACATCCTGGCCGCGAAACTCGCACCGCCCACCGGCATCATGGATGATCTTCGCCGTCTCGCGCCCGCCCTCCATGTCGATATCGGTCGCGAACACCGCGGCACCCTCGCGCGCCAGCGCCACCGCCGCCGCCCGGCCAATGCCCGCGCCCGCACCCGTCACAAACGCCACTCGCCCTGCCAGTCGTGCCATCGCGTCTCTCCCCGATTTTGCCCAAGGCTAGCCCTTTATCCGCCGCCGTCCTAGCATCGGTCGCAAACCGGGGAGAACCAGCATGGCCACCGAACTCTGGCAGCAATCCGCCTCCAGCCTCGCCGCGATGATCGCCGCCCGCCAAACCACCTCCCGCGCCGTCATCGAGGCGCACTTGGCGCGCATCGCCGCCGTAAACCCGGCGGTCAACGCCGTCGTCACCGTCCTCGCCGATACCGCCCTCGCCTCCGCTGACGCCGCCGACCAAGCCGTCGCCGCCGGCACCCCCCTCGGCCCCCTCCACGGCGTCCCCATCACCGTAAAGGCCAATATCGACCTCATCGGCACCCCCACCACCCATGGCGTCCCGGCCTTCGCCGCATCCTTCCCCACCCAGGACGCCCCCGTCGTCGAACGCATGAAGGCTGCCGGCGCCATCCCCATCGGCCGCACCAACCTGCCCGACATGGCACTCCGCGTGCACACCGACAGCGCGCTCTACGGCCTCTCCCGCAATCCGTTCGATGGCAATCGCACCACCGGCGGCAGCAGCGGCGGCGAAGGCGCGGCGCTCGCAACCGGCATGTCACCCCTCGGCCTCGGTAACGACATCGGCGGGTCCTTGCGCAACCCCGCCTTCGCCTGCGGCATCGCCAGCCTCAAGCCAACGCTCGGCCGCATTCCCTTCGCCAGCGCCATCGAACCGCAAAGCCCCAATCTCGCCGCGCAGCTCATGGCGGTCGAAGGCCCGATGGCCCGCCACGTCGCCGATCTCCGCCTCGCGCTCTCGGTCCTCGCCGGGCCGCATGTGCGCGATCCGCTCAGCGTGCCCGCCCCGCTCACCGGCCCCAAACCCGGCCCCAGACCCGACGCCCGCATCCGGGTCGCCGTCGTCCCCGCCCCTCCCGGCGGCACCACCGCCCCCGAAATCAGCGCCGGTGTCCGCGCCGCCGCCGCCGTCCTGTCCGATGCCGGCTATGATGTCGCCGAAGTCATGCCGCCGATGGTGGAGGACGCCATCCAGGTCTGGGGCCATTGGCTCGCCTGGGAATTCGGGCTGCTCGCCGATGTGCTCGGCCAGGTCATGTCAAAGGACGCGATGGGCTTCTTCCACAGCTTCGCCGCGCTGCAAGGCACCTCCGATTTCGCCGCCAGCGTCGCCCTGCAAGTCCGCCGCCACACCATCGCCCGCGCCTGGAGCGCGTTCTTCGCCGATTACCCGATCATCCTCGGCCCCACTTGGTGCCAGCCGCAATTCGCCCATGGCTTCGATATCGCCGGGCCCGACAGCGCCGCCCAAACCCTCGAGCTCATGCGCTTCGTCGTGCCGATGAACCTCCTCGGCCTCCCCGTCGTCTGCGTCCCCACCGGCACCGCCAACGGGCTACCGCTCGGCGTGCAAGTCATCGCCGACCGCTTCCGTGAAGACCTGTGCCTCGATGCCGCCGAAGCCATCGAGGCGCGGCTGGGCCACCTGACACCCATCGACCCGCGCTGATTACCAGAACTGGCTCCCCGCCACCCCCTTGAACGGCCCCGCCAAGTCGGCCGTAATCCAGCCGCCATAAAAGCCGCCCGGCTGCGGCCGCACGCGCTCCCCGTCCACAAAGCACCCATCGAACGGCGCGGAATAAAACGCCACATGGTCGCGCAAGCCCGCAAACCCGGCCGTCGGCGCGGCATAGCTCCAGCCAATCCCCGCCAGCATCGCATCGCCGACCACCAGATCCCAATAAGCCGCCACGCCCTTCCACTCGCAAAATGACCCGCGCTGCGCCGACGGCCTCAGCAGCCCCGGCGCAATGTCCCCCGGCGGAAAATAGTAAGTCGGCGGATGGCTGGTCTCCAGCGTCCTCAGCCCCCGCACCGTATCGGCCACGGTCACACCATGATGGACGATCCGAAGCCGCCGCGCCGTCGCTTCCAGCCGCGGTGGCCGCGGATAATCCCAAACGCTCTGCTGCCCCGGCCCCTTCGGATCGGGTGTCATCCCAGCAGCGCCCGCACCGCGCCAAAGCCGGCCGCAATCATCAACACCAAGGTCGGCAAAAACGTCAGCCCAAATCCAGGGCCTCTTTTGGCCGGATCGGCATAATATCCGCGCGCATAAACGATGCGGCCTACCGACCACAAAAGCCCCAACCCGCCGGTGATCTCATCCCCCAGCACCGGTGCCGCCAGGAACATCGCCGGCAGGAACAGCGCCAGCTGCTCCAGCGTGTTGATATGCACGCGGTTGCGCTTGTCGAACTCCGGATGACCGGTCGGCATCGGTGCCGGCACGTTCCACGTCGCCCGCGCCTTGCCGACAACAATGCCCAGCCCGAAATACACGAACAACGCCACAACAATGGCCAAGCTGGTCAACGGAAATGCGCCCATGAAAAATTCCCCCGGTTGTGCAACTTTTGAGTGCTGCACAAATCCTAGGAGGCTCGGCCCGCCAAGGCAAGCTGCCTACAAACGGGGTTGGTTGGTGCGGCCAAGAAGACTCGAACTTCCACGGCCTTTCGGCCACAACGACCTCAACGTTGCGCGTCTACCAGTTCCGCCATGGCCGCACGACCAATCTGTCCAGAGCCTGCGGCCCCGTCCGGTAGGAGGGGGCGGTTAGCAGGGGCAGGCGGGTGGCGCAAGCCCTGCCGTCCTTCTCCCCGCACCATCTTTGGGTCGTCACCCCCGCGCAGGCGGGGGCCCATCACCTGAATGTGCCGAAGGCTGACGAGTGTTGTGCAATTGAATCGAGGCAAAGAAAGACGAAAGCAAGAGCATGGGCAAAGCCTATGCCGACTTCAGACGAGTTCGGCCAGCGAAGCTGTCCGCTTCGCTGGCCGTGCTTGCGCCTGTCGGCGCGTAGCGCGTTGCGCTACGCGCTCGCGGCGCTGCTCAATTATACCTCCGCAACTCGTTCTTCGCGATCGCCTGCCGATGCACCTCGTCTGGCCCATCCGCCAACCGCAACGTCCGTTGGCCCGCATAACCCGAAGCCAGCCCATAATCCTGGCACACGCCGCCGCCGCCATGCGCCTGAATGGCATGGTCGTGAATCAGGCAGCTCATGTTCGGCGCCACCACCTTGATCATGGCGATCTCGTTGGCCGCGGCCTTGTTGCCCACCGTGTCCATCATGTACGCCGCCTTCAACGTCAGCAGGCGCGACTGTTCGATGGCGATGCGCGAATCGGCGATGCGCTCATGCCACAGGCTGTGCTCCGAAATCGGCTTGCCGAACGCCACGCGGGATTTCAGCCGCTTGACCATCTTCTCCAGCGCCCGCTCGGCGGCACCGATGCTGCGCATGCAATGGTGGATGCGCCCCGGCCCCAGCCGCCCCTGCGCGATCTCGAACCCCTTGCCCTCGCCCAGGATCATGTTGGCCACCGGCACCCGCACATTGTCGAGAATCACCTCGAAATGTCCGTGCGGCGCGTCATCATAACCAAACACCTTCAAAGGCCGCAGCTTGGTGATACCCGGCGTGTCGAGAGGCACCAGGATCTGGCTCTGCTGGGCATGACGCGCCGCGCCGGGGTCGGTCTTGCCCATCACGATGGCAATGGCGCACCGTGGATCACCCACGCCCGATGACCACCATTTGCGGCCGTTGACGACATAATGGTCGCCCTGGCGCACGATCGATGTTTCGATGTTCGTCGCATCCGATGATGCCACCGCTGGCTCGGTCATCAGGAAGGCCGACCGGATCTGCCCGGCCATCAACGGCCTCAACCACGTCTGCTTCTGCGCTTCCGATCCATAGGTCCGCAGCACTTCCATATTGCCGGTATCGGGCGCCGAACAATTGAACACTTCGGATGACCAGCCGGCGCGGCCCATTTCCTCGGCCAGCGGCGCATATTCCAGATTGGTCAGGCCCGGGCCCTTCCACTCGCCAACGTCATGATCGGAAACGTTGAGGAACAGGTTCCACAACCCGGCCTTTTGCGCGACCGGCTTCAATTCCTCGATGATCGGCAACACTTTCCAGCGGTCGCCCTCGGCAACTTCCTGCTCATATCGCGCTTCATTGGGATAGATATGCTCGTCCATGAAAGCGCGAACGCGCTCGATCAAGGCCTTCGACTTGTCGCTATATTCGAATATCATGGACGTCTCTCCTATGGCTTTCCCGCGTGTCACTGTCACGGCAGCGGCGGCAAATCCAGCGACAAGATGGATAGGGGCCCGATTTGCGGCGCAATCACCGCCCCGGCGTCACCGAAAGCGTTCGCGCATCCTTGGGAAAACCCGCCACCGTGCTGGTGAAGGTCGCCGATTCGCCCGGTTGCAATTGTGTCACCGGCGGCGATATGGCCCAGCGCCGAACATTGCCTGTCGGCCCGGTCAGGCTGGCCTTCAACAATGGCACCGATTGCACGCGCCGTCCCGGATTGGTGATCGTGCCAGTCACTTCCAGAACGCGGCCACCAGATGGCAATTGCGTCACCGCGCCGGCCACCGTCACCTGCAACGGCGATGCCGCTGGAATCAACCCGGCCAATGCCGGGCCCAAAACTGGCAATCGCGCCACATTGATCTGCCCGGCCCACAATCCTGTTGCGGCAATCGCCAGCGCCAACCCCAGAATGACAGCCAGAATCGAACGCAGCAGCGTCGAACGCGCCGGCGCTTCCCCGTCGTCCTCCGGCGCCATCGCCTGGGGCACGGCCATGGTTTCGGCTGCCACCGGCGGCGCAGCGGCCTCGGGGCGCACATGGGGCACGGCCGCTTCGCCGGCATCGCGCGCGGCCCCATCGCGCGCGGCCCAGCGTCCGGCTTCGGCCTCACCAGCTTGCATCTGCGCCTGCACTTGGCCCAGCGCTGCATTGTCATCCGGGTCCACAGGCTCGGGCACGGGTTCCGCAACCGATTCCGCTTCGCCCACCGGCACCCAACGATGGTCGCACGCCGCACAACGCAGCCGCGCACCGCGCGCGACAACCTCGTCCGACAGTCGATAACGCGCGCCGCAATTGGGACAGGTAACGATCACCGCGCCACCTTAAGAGAAAACCGGCTTCGGCGTGAAGCCTTTCGTTACGCCCGCTTCGGTACGAAGCCTTTCGTCGCGCCCGCTTCGGTGCGAAGCCTTTCGTCACGCTTGCCTCGCGCCGCCCCCTCGGCGATAGGCGGAGCCATGCACGACATAAAGCGCATCCGCGCCGAACCTGCCGCTTTCGATGCCGCCCTCGCCCGCCGCGGGGTGGCAACTGCCGCGCATCCGGTACTGTCCGCCGATACGCGCCTGCGGGCCATTCAAACCGAGCTCCAGACTGTGCTCGCCCGCCGCAACGAAGCATCACGCGACATCGGCATCGCCAAATCCAAGGGCGATCACGACAGCTCCGATGCCCTGCTCGCCATTGTCGCGGCGTTGAAGGACCGCATCCCTGTCCTCGAACAGGACGAACGCGCCATCGCCGCCGAACTCGAATCGGAAATGGCCCGCCTGCCCAACATCGCCGCCGATGATGTGCCCGATGGCCGTGACGAAACCGCCAATGTCATCGTCCACACCCATGGCACCAAACCCGATTTCAACTTTGCCCCGCGTGAACACGATGCCGTCGCCGCCCGCCTCGGCTATAATCCCGAGGCAGCGGCGAAAATCGCCGGCGCGCGTTTTGCCATCCTCAAGGGTCCGCTGGCCCGCCTCCACCGTGCCCTCGGCCAATATATGCTCGATGTGCAAACCGAGGAGCATGGCTATGACGAAACCGCCGTGCCGCTGCTCGTCCGCGCCGAGGCGGCCTATGGCACCGGGCAACTTCCGAAATTCGAAGAAGACCTCTTCAAGACCACCGATGGCCGCTACCTGATCCCGACCGCCGAAATGAGCCTGACCAACCTGGTGGCCGGCGAGATCGTCGATGCTGCCGCCCTGCCCATCCGCATGACGGCGCTGACCCCCTGTGTCCGCAGCGAAGCCGGCAGCGCCGGGCGCGACACGCGCGGGCTGATCCGCCAGCACCAGTTCGAAAAATGCGAGCTGGTGACGATCTGCACACCGGAACAGGCCGAGGCCGAGCACCAACATATGCTGGAATCAGCCGAAGCCATCCTTCAGGCGCTGAACCTGCCTTATCGCCGGATGCTGCTGTG
>JANPEP010000246.1:0-2435 GCA_031422995.1 Polymorphobacter sp.
AACGATGCCGATGGGGCGCTGGAACTGATCGCCGAATTCCGCGATGGCGGCCCGGCGTGCGCGATCATCAAGCATGCCAATCCGTGCGGGGTGGCGACGGGCGCGACCTTGGCCGAGGCGTACAAGGCTGCGTTCGATTGCGACCCGGTTTCGGCGTTCGGCGGCATCATCGCGGTGAATGGCGCGCTCGATGGGCCGACGGCGGAGGCGATTGCCGGGATTTTCACCGAGGTGGTGATTGCGCCGGATGCCGACGCCGATGCGCTGGCGGTGTTTGCGGGCAAGAAGAATTTGCGGCTACTGTTGACAGGCGCGCTGCCCGATCCGCGCCGGGCCGGGCTGGCGCTGCGCCAGATCGGCGGCGGCATGCTGGTGCAATCGCGCGACAATGGCGCGGTGACGCGCGCCGATTGCAAGGTGGTGACCAAGCGCGCGCCGACCGAGCAGGAATGGGCCGACATGATGTTTGCCTGGACCGTGGCGCGGCACGTCAAATCCAACGCCATCGTCTATGCCAATGGCGGCAGCACGGCGGGCATCGGCGCGGGGCAGATGAGCCGGCTCGATTCGACGCGGATCGCGGCGATGAAGGCGCGCGATGCCGCCGTCAGCGCGGGCTGGTCACGGTCGCGCACGATCGGTTCGGCGGTGGCTTCGGATGCGTTTTTCCCGTTTGCCGACGGGCTGGTCTCGGCCGCCGAAGCCGGGGCGACGGCGGTGATCCAGCCGGGCGGATCAATCCGCGATGCGGATGTGATCGCGGCGGCGGACGCGCATGGGCTGGCGATGGTGTTTACCGGGATGCGGCATTTCAAGCATGAGGGAGGGCCTCCGGCGGCTGGGGCCGGTGGCCCCAGACCCCTTTTGTTGGGTTTGGTTTGCGCTTGCGGATTCGCGTGACCTTGAACGTCCGGTTGTGGTGGAAAGCTGCCGTTGGCATCGTGATCGGGACCGCATATGATGTATGCGATGAAGAACGCGGCTAACCACCCGCCCGTGAGCCTTGGTCTCGGTGGAGATGGCGACGAAATCGCCGCCATAACAGAGGTCGAGCGCCGTTTCGGCGTGCGTCTTGATTACGTCGATGCGCGGCACTGGGTGACCGTCGGGGACGTTTTCACCGCTCTGAAGCAGGCGCTTCCGTCGGAGCAAGCTAACGATAGCGGGACTTGGTTGCTTTTCGCGAAAGCCATCCCAAACGAGACGGGCGTTGATCCCGAGCAGGTCACATCCGACACTCTGCTCCTTGGCAAAGCGCTATTTGACATGCGGATCGTGTTGGTAGTGGCCAGCATTCTCGGCGTCTCGCTCGCAATCGTACGTTATATGTGACGTCCGCAACTGGGGCGTTAGTCGCCGTAGCCGTGCCCGCCATCCGATCCATGCCGGGAACGGCAAGAACTGGTGGAAAGCGGACATGGCGCACGTAAAGGCGCGCTAGCTCAATGCGGTGCGCTGCTTCATCGCTTTTTTAATGGCCCGGGCGGCCGCGCTTCGAGTTGGCTCCCACCAGGGCGGTAGTGGCGGGCAGGTCGCGACTAACCGAAGCGATGTCTCATCGCCGAAGTAGCGCAAAGCACAGAGGATTGTACCTCGGTGATTGTCGGCGACCACTCGCGTGAGTGCGCTGTGCAAAAAGTCTCGTCCCGCCTCTCGCTCCGCTTCGCATGGACCGTGCATCGGGCTGTTCTTGGCGGCGAGGTTCAAAGCCCCAGCGATCTGTCCAGCCAGCTCGGCGCTCGCGAGGTAAAGCTGGGGGCAAGCGCTGGCTAGCTGGATCACTGTACTTAGCGCCTCGTCGGTCTTCAGTTCCTCCAACAGACCGAGCACGAACGGGAGCATCTCAGTCTCGCTGGCCGCTTCAAGCAATCCGGCATGACCTCGGCGACAATATACACCGACGACCCGAACCCACGTTCCAAAAGGCACCTCGGGGAAACACGGCGCAAGCGCCCAGCTCATATCGGCCGCCAGTTTATCGAGGGCGTCGGCTAAGCTGAGCGATGGCTGCCTCGCCGCGCGAAGCAAATGTTCGACCTCAAGAGTGCCACGGACCGCCATGCGTCCCAGAGTCGCTGCCAGATTGTCGCTCATGTGAAAGGTTTTCGCACTTCTCCCGAATGTCTGCAATTGGGCGGAAGCAGTCATTCCCTCACGCCGCATTCCACCTGTCAATAAATGGGGTCTGGGGCCAAGGCCCCAGCCGCCGGAGGCTCTTGTGATAGCGCTCGACTTTGGACCGCCGGGGCGGGATTGTAGCGCGTGAGATGGACCCAAGGTCTGCGACTGGGGAGAGAGTGACGATGACGCTTGAACGCACGTTGGCCGACGCCATTGCCGCCCATGCCATTCCGGGGGCGGTGGCGATGGTCGGGGGCCGAGACGGGGTGATCGAGAGCGTTGCGGTGGGGCATCGCGGCGATGGCAGTGCGATG
>JANPEP010000247.1:0-11711 GCA_031422995.1 Polymorphobacter sp.
CCAATTAAAGTGGTACGTGAGCTGGGTTCAGAACGTCGTGAGACAGTTTGGTCCCTATCTGCCGTGGGCGTCGAGATTTGAGAGGAGTTGTCCCTAGTACGAGAGGACCGGGATGAACATACCTCTGGTGGACCTGTCATCATGCCAATGGTGCAGCAGGGTAGCTATGTATGGACGGGATAACCGCTGAAAGCATCTAAGCGGGAAGCCTCCCTCGAGATTAGATCTCATCGAGTCGTGGAAGACCACCACGTTGATAGGCCGGATGTGTAAGCGCAGTAATGCGTTCAGCTAACCGGTCCTAATTACTCTGGTCACGCTTGTTAACTCCACCATCAACGACAACACTGTATTCCTTGCACGGAAAAACATCGTTCTAACCCAATCCTGCCGCGCCGGCTTCATGGCTTGGTGGTCATAGCGCCTGTGACCCACCCGATCCCATCTCGAACTCGGCCGTGAAACCAGGCAGCGCCGATGGTACTATCGCTCAAGCGATGGAAGAGTAGGACGCCGCCAGGCCTTGCAGCCGACGCAGCACGGATTTGGTAAAACCCATTCATATGTCACACCTTTTGAGGCTCAGGCCTTCATCGCGGGGTGGAGCAGCCCGGTAGCTCGTCAGGCTCATAACCTGAAGGTCACAGGTTCAAATCCTGTCCCCGCAACCAGATACACAAAGCCTCCGGATCCCATCCGGGGGCTTTGTTGTGTTTTGGGCTTGGCAGCCACTCAACCTGTTCATCGCGGCAGTTGCCCCCCGTCCTTCCGCCCCCGACTATGCCGGAATACAGGTGCGAGGGAGACATGACATGACACGTCTGGCAGGAAAATCGGCAATCATCCTCGGCGCCGCCGGTCGCGGCAACATGGGCCAGGTCATCGCGGCCCGATTCCGCGCCGAAGGCGCGGCAGTGCTCGTGGCCGGCCGCCACGCCGATGAACTGGAACGCTTCGCCAGCGAAATCGACGCCGAATGGACTCTGTGCGACATCACCAGAAGCGCCGATCTTCAGACGCTTGCGGCCACAGCCACCCGGCATTTTGGCAGCACCGAAATTGCAGTCAACGCCACCGGCTGGGGTCTGATGAAACCGTTCCTCGAAACCACCCCTGATGAACTGGCGCAGATGACGGCGCTGCAATTCACCGGACCATTCCAATTTTGCCAGGCGATCATCCCCACTATGACACGGGGCGGATCCATCATCCAGATAAGTTCGGCCACCGCCACCATCATGCTCAATGATCACGCCGCCTACATGGGCACAAAAGCCGGCACCGATCACGTCATCCGCTGCATCGCCAATGAATTCGGCGCTGTCGGTATCCGCGCCAACTCGATCTCGCCAGGCCTCACCGATACCCCAATGAACGCCGCGGCCAAGCAAGTCCCCGGGCTGTTCGACGCCTTTACGGCCTCCTATCCGCTCGGCCGCATCGGCACATCAGACGATGTCGCCGCTGCCGCTGTCTTCCTCGCCAGCGACGAATGCTTCCTCACCGGCGACAATCTCCAAGTCAACGGCGGCCTCACCCTGCGCCGCAATCCCAACGCCGCCGAGATCGCCGCCTCGGTCGGCAAGGCCATGGCTGCAATGGCCTGACCTCTGCGTCCCACCATTTGCCAACTCGCGCCTAACTTGTATAACCGAACTAACAAAGTGCGGGAGAATCGCAATGGTCTATGTTCTGGGCGGCTGGCAAAGCGACTTTTCCCGCAATTGGGAACGCCAGGGCATGGATATCGCTGCCGGCTTTGCCGAAACGCTTAATGCCGGTCTCAATGCCACCCAGCTCGAACCAGCTGACATCGAAACCGGCCATGTCGGCAATTTCGTCGCCGATCTGTTCGCCGGGCAGGGGCTGCTCGGCGGCTTCTTCGGCTTGGTCGACCCGGCTTTCGACGGCCTGCCCACCTCCCGTCATGAAGCCGCCTGTGCCTCGGGCAGCGTCGCCGTCCTTGCTGCCGCTTCCGAAATCGAGGCCGGCCGCTATGGCCTGGCCGCCGTCATCGGCCTTGAACAGATGCGCAATGTGCCAGGGCAAAAGGCTGCCGAGCACCTTGGCGCCGCCGCCTGGAATGGCCATGAATTCGGCGACGCCAAATTCCTGTGGCCGCGGGCTTTTTCCGATCTCGCCGAAGAATATGAACGTCGCTACGGCCTCGATTACCAGCACCTGATGCGCATCGCCGAGATCAATTTCGGCAATGCCAAGCGCAATCCCAACAGTCAGACCCGCCAATGGGCCTTCACTGAAAAAAGCTTCACCGCCGACGATGAAGCCAATCCGGTGGTCGAAGGCCGCACCCGCAAGATGGATTGCGGGCAAGTCACTGATGGCGCCGCCGTCGTGTTCCTCGCGTCGGAAGAACGCGCCACCGCCTATGCCAAAAAACGCGGCATACCCCTCGAAAGCCTTGCGAAAATCTCCGGCTGGGGCCATCGCAGCGCCCCCATTTCCTATGCCCAGAAAATCCGCAACAGCGCCGGCGCAGATTATGTCTTCCCACAAGTCCGCCGCGCCATCGTCGAAGCCCGCAGCCGCGCTGGCATCACCGATATCGCCCAGATCGACGCCGTCGAAACCCATGATTGCTTCACCGCCACCGAATATATGGCGATCGACCATCTCGGCCTCACTGCACCCGGCGAAAGCTGGAAAGCCATCGAATCCGGCGACATCGAAATCGGCGGCAAGCTGCCCATCAACCCGTCAGGCGGCCTCATCGGCACCGGGCACCCGGTCGGCGCCACCGGCATCCGCATGGTCCTCGATGGCTTCAAGCAGGTGACCGCACAAGCCGGCAACTATCAGGTCGACGGCGCCAACACCGTCCAGACTCTCAACATCGGCGGCTCGACCACCACCACCGTCAGCTTCATCGTCCAAAAGGCTGCCTAGTGGACCGCCGCACGCTGCTCGCCGCCGCTGCTGCAACGCTCGCCACCCCCGCCATCGGAGCTACTCCAATGCCCAGCCGTTACGATCAATTTCGTGCCGTCATCGACTTGTGGCAGAAAAAGGACGCCCCCGCCGTTCTCGCCCACATGACCGACGACATCGTCTGGCATATGGCCGCCACCGCCAAGCCGCCGCTCATCGGCAAGCCCGCCGCCGCCAAATTCCTCGCCGGCTTTGGCGCCAACATTTCGGACAAACCCGGCGCCATCCGCTGGCGCATCATCCACCACGCTGAAACCGCCGATCGCCTGTTCGTCGAAGGCGTCGACGAATATGACGACGCGGCCGGCAAGACCATCACCGCGCCCTATGTAGGCGTCATCGAATTCCGCGGTCATAAGATCTCCGGCTGGCGCGACTATGTCGACTACGGCACCATCGATTCCCAACGCCGCGGCGAACCCCTGCCGCCCCATGTTCGCGAACTGGCCAACCGCAAAGCGTCATGAACGACGCCCCGTTCCGCGAAGCCCAATTCATGCCGGTCGATCTCCAGGTCGACCACCGCCCCGATGGCAGCATCACCATCGTCAGCCGCATCCCCTTGCCGCCGCACGATCAAAACCTCGCCCGCGCGTTCGCCGCCACTGCTGCCGTCCAGGGCGACAAGCCCGCCCTCAAATTCCGCGGCCCCGATGGCGAATGGCAAGTCACAACCTACCGTGACCTCCAGGCCCAAATCGCCGCCGCCAGCCAATGGCTCGTCGACCAGAAAATGCCCGGCCGCACCATGATCGTGCTCGCCGGCAACACCCTCCCCGCCGCCATCCTCACCTTCGCCGCCTTTGCCACCGGCACCATCCTCGCCCCCGTAGGTCTCGCCTATGGCCTGGCCGGCGGCGATCGCATCCGCCTCCGCCACGTCATCGCCAAAACCAACCCGGCGATGATCTACACCGATGCCCATCCCGCCCTGACCAAGGCCGTCACCGCCACCATCTTTTCCGGCACCCTCGTCGTAACACCCAACCCCAGCCTGTTCGACATCCCCGCAACCCCGTTCGCCGCCCTTCTCGCCACCCCGCCAACCCCCACCGCCACCCCCGCAATAGACCCGTCGAAAACCGCGTGCCTTATGCTCACCTCCGGCTCCACCGGCCTGCCGAAAGTCGTCCCCCTCACCCTCGCCAACCTCGCCGCCGCCGGCCAACAGGCGCTCACCGCCATCGGCCAGGCCGCAAACTGGGGCGGCACCATGCTCGATTGGCTACCCTGGCACCACGCCGCTGGCGCCTCGGTCCTGCGCACCACCCTGCTCGAAGGCGGCACCCTCCACATCGACAATGGCAAGCCCGTCCCCGGCCTCTTCGCCGAAACCCTCAAGAATTTGCGTGAAATTCCTGTGGCTTACTTCAACAACGTGCCCTCGGGCTACGCCATGCTCGTTGATGCCATGGCCACCGACGCGCAACTCCGCCGCACTTTCTTCTCCGAAATGCGCCTGATGCTCTATGGCGGCGCCGGCCTCCCCCAACACGTCTATGATCAGCTACAAGCCTATGCCGTCGCCGAAACCGGCCACCGCATCCACATGACCACCGGCTATGGCATGACCGAAACCGTCACCGGCTGCATGGTCATCCATTTCCCCACCACCAAGGTCGGCATCGGCCTCCCCACTGCCGGCCTCGAACTCAAACTCGTGCCGCACGACGACCGCTACGAAGTCCGTCTCCGCGGCCCCAACGTCATGTCCGGCTACCTCGACGACCCCGAAAAGAACGCCCAAGTCTTTGACGACGAAGGCTATTACCGCACCGGCGACCTCGCCATCTTCCACGATCCCGCTCATCCCGAACAAGGCCTCGCCTTCGCCGGGCGCCTCGCCGAGGAATTCAAGCTCTCCTCCGGCACCTGGGTCTATGGCGGCCAACTCCGCGAGGCGCTGCTCGCCGTCCTCTCCGCCCACATCACAGATCTCGTCCTCTGCGACGACAACCGCGACTATCTCGCTCTCCTCGCCTGGCCCAAACCCGGCGCGTCACTCGCCGACATCTCCATCATTCTCAAACACTTCAACTCCAACCACCACGGCACCGCCGCCACCATCCGCCGCGTCCTGCTGCTCGACAAACCCCCCAGCGTCGACGCCAACGAAATCTCCGACAAAGGCAGCCTCAACCGCCGCGCCATCCTCGACAACCGCGCCGCCGACGTCGCCCGCCTTTATGCCCCCACCCCTGATGCCGACATCGGTATCGTAGACGCCGTCGTCTGAGGAACCCCAATGGCCGCCCCCGAACTCCTCCTCACCAACGCCCTCATCCTCGCCGGATGCTTCATCGCCCTCTGGCTCATCACCCTCAAAACCCGCGATCCCACCCCGGTGGACAGCTTCTGGGCCTTCGGCATGGTCATCATGGCCGCCACCAGCTTCCTGCTGACCGCCGGTGATCCAACCCGAAAACTGCTCCTCCTCGCCCTCTGCACGCTCTGGGGCTTCCGCCTCGGCACTTACATGCTCTGGCGCTGGCGCGACCATGGCCCCGATCGCCGCTACGCCACAATGATGGGCAAGGCCGAAACCCACCGCGGCTGGAGCTTCGCCAAGGCCAGCGGGCTGCTCGTCTTCGCCACCCAGGCGCCGCTGCTGTTCCTCGTCTGCCTCCCCGTCCAACTCGGCCAGGTCGACGCCACACCGCCCATCGGCGCCCTCGCCATCCTCGGCGCCGTCCTCGCCCTCACCGGCATCGCCTTCGAAACCATCGGCGACTGGCAACTCACCGCCTTCCGCAAGAACCCCGCCAACGCCGGCCAGGTCATGACCGCCGGCCTGTGGCGCTACACCCGCCACCCCAATTATTTCGGCGACGCCCTCACCTGGTGGGGCCTCTTCCTCATCGCCGCCGAAACCACCACCGGGCTCTGGGCGCTCCCCGGCCCCCTCCTCCTCACCTGGACCCTGATGAAATGGTCCGGCGCTCCCACCATCGAACGCCGCATGGGCAAAACCAAACCCGGCTACGCAGACTATGTCTGCCGCACCTCGGGCTTCGTACCCTGGTTTCCCAAGCCATAGAGCAGAGCCTCCGGCGGCCGGGGCCTCAAGCCCCGGACCCAAGTCATGGATTCGCCTGCAAATAAGGCAGGACTTGGACGGCGACTATGGGCCAAATCCGATATAACCACTTCCGGACGGACCGACGTGATAGCTGTCGTTCAGCGGCGTTGGGAGAGAATGGCAGCTACCGAACCAGTTCCGGTCGTTCTCCGATCGCCGCGTAAACCGCAGCTCCTGCCGGAACCGGCCATCCACCGATGGTCAAGCGGCGTAGCACCTTCGTGCCCCATTGCGGTCGTCCGTCAAGTTGCAGGTGCCGGTGGCAACTTCAACGACTGTCAGCGACAAAGGCTGTCAGGGCCGGCACGTCAAGCAGCCGAAGATGACAATAGCTTTTGGCGATCCAGCCGGCGCGCTCGAAAGTTGCCAATATATGGTTGATGTGGTTGCGCGAGACATTTGCCAATTCGCCAAGCTCGGTCTGGGTCAACACAAAGCCGGCCGCATTGTCCGGTACAACGCCATCCAGCGCACCGGTGACCCGCAGCATGACTGCGGCGGTACGGCGCGGCGCGTCGGGGATCAACAGGTCGCAGATGATCGCTGATGCCAGCGTCGAGCCTATACTGGCCAGGCTGCCAACCAACTTTGTCAGTTCGGAATTATCGGTCATCAATTCGCGTAAAACTGCCAGTGGCACGGTCAGCAACTGGCTGTCCTCCAGCGCGATAAACCCCATGGTGCGGGCGCCGCCGGTCAACGCCGGACCCTCGCCGAACCAATCCCCTGCACGGCAGACGTGGCCGATGCGCGGCGCGTGCCACTGCGAGCTGCCCTCCACTGCTATGCCACCCGATACCACGCCAAATATGCCTCCCGGAGGCGCCCCGGACGAAAACAGCCGCTCGCCGCGCGCCAATCTGGTCGAACGCCCGGCGGCGAGGATGGTGTGGCGGAGTGCCGGCGCCGCAGCGGCGAGCCAACCGCGGACGGCAAACACCTCGGTTCCACAGCCCAGCCTGCCGACATCGCCAAAACGCTCTGCCAAGGTTGCCACGCCGCCACTCTCCTTGCCAAATTCGCGCGGCACATAGTTGCTTTTCGGATATTCTCACAAGTCCGGTCGGTGCACAAACGCGAACGGCCACACGGCTCGTCATCATTAAGGGGTTTCCATGTCATCCACCCGAGCTGCCGCCCGCATTGCCATACCTGCCTTGCTGCTCGGCACGAGCCACATGGCCGGGGCTCAGACTGCCGACCACATCTGGTCGGGCGGCCCCATCCTCACGATGAATGACAAAGCGATGCGCGTGCAAGCCATCGCCGAAGCCGGCGGCAAGATCGTCGCCGTGGGCAGCCGCGCTGATGTCATGGCGTTGAAAGGGCCGAACACCAAGGTCATCGATCTGAAGGGCCGCACGATGGTGCCCGGCTTTGTCGATGCCCATGGCCATGTGATGGCGGGCGGCCTGCAGTCGCTTTCCGCCAATCTGCTCGCGCCGCCCGATGGCGAAGTGCGCGACATCGCCTCGCTGCAACAGACGCTTCGCGACTGGGTGGCCAAAAACGCTGCGGCGGTTGCCAAAACCAAGGTGATCGTCGGGTTCGGCTATGATCAGTCGCAGTTGAAAGAGCAGCGCCATCCGACCAAAGAAGAACTCGACGCCATTTCGACCGACCTCCCGATCCTCATCCTGCACCAGTCGGGGCATCTGGCGACCGTCAACTCGGCCTTGCTGGAACTGGTCGGCTTTGATGCCAATACCAAGGATCCGGCGGGCGGTGTCATCCAGCGCAAGGCTGGCACCACCGAACCCAATGGCACGGTGGAGGAATCGGCCGTTTACATGGTCCTGCCGAAGGTGTTCGCCCGGATCGGTTCGGATGGCTTGAAGGTCTTTGCACGCGAAGGTTCAAAACTGTGGGCGCGCTTCGGCTACACCACGGCCGAAGAAGGCCGCACCACGCCGCAAGCCGTCGAAATCCTCAGGCAGGTCGCGGCGGAAGGCGGATTTGCCAACGACATCAACGCCTATATCGATGTGATGGGCAATCGTGATTACATCAAGGCCAATGTCAGCCAGACCTATGTCAACCGCTTTCGCGTCGCTGGTGCCAAGCTGGGGATCGATGGCAGCCCGCAAGGTTTTACCGCCTGGCGTGACAAGCCTTATTACAAGCCGGTCGGCAACTACCCCAAAGGCTATGCAGGCTATGCTTCGGCAACCGCCGACGATGTCATGGGGGCGGTGCAATGGGCAGCCGAAAACGGCGTCCAGATCATCTCGCACGCCAATGGCGAACGCGCATCCGACCTGTTGATCGCCGCCCACCAGGCCGCACAGGCGCGCTTTCCCAAAGCAAACGAGCTGCGCCCCGTGCTGATCCATGGGCAATTCCTGCGCGAGGACCAGCTCGACAGCTACAAGGCGCTCGGCGTTATCCCGGCGCTGTTTCCGATGCACACTTTTTACTGGGGCGACTGGCACCTGAACCACACCGTCGGGCCAGAGGCTGGCCAGAATATTTCCCCGACCGGCTGGGCCTTGAAGCGCGGCATGATCTTTTCCAGCCATCACGACGCCCCTGTCGCCTTCCCCGATTCCATGCGCGTGCTTGATGCCACCGTCACCCGCCGTGCCCGCGGATCGGGCCAGATTGTCGGGCCGGAGCACCGCGTCGATGTCATCACCGCGCTGAAGGCGATGACGATCTGGCCCGCCTATCACCATTTCGAGGACGCCATGAAGGGCAGCCTCGAAGTCGGCAAGCTCGCCGATTTCGCCATCCTGTCCAAGGACCCGACCGCCATCGAGCCCAAGACAATTGCCGATATCAAGGTCACCGAAACGATCAAGGAAGGTAAAACCATCTTCCAGCTCCAGCCTGGCACGCCGACCGTGGTTGTCGCCGATATCACGCCGCTGCTCATGGCCTTTGGCGGAGGCGCGACGGGCGGCGACAATGACCTGCACGATGCCATGTTCAAGATCACCGAGGCGATGGCACGAGACAGCCGTTGACGGCGCGCGCCAGCGTATCGGTAGCAGCGGCGTTGCTGCTGGGTGCGGCACCCGCCGCAGCCCAAGGCCTGACCGGCGATTGGGGCGGTGCGCGCACCAGCCTTGCCGCCAGCGGCGTTGCAGTGCGCGGTGACATAACGGGCTTTGCCCAAGGTCTTGTTGCCGGGGATGGTCGCCAGGATTGGGATGCCGCGGGCCGATATGACGCCTTTGTCGACCTTGATTTCGGCAAGATGGACCTCTTCAAGGGCCTGGGCTTTCATGTCCATGGCGAAGGCCGCTTCGGCGATCCGCGCAGCAATTTCGGTGGTCAGCTATGGCCCGCCAGCACGGGTGCCTTGCTGCCGATCGGTGGCACCGGCTTTGCCGCATCGTCGCTGTATTTCACCCAGACTATCGGCAAGCGTAGCGTCCTGATGCTGGGCAAGATCAACGCCCTCGATCTGATCGCCGGTGATCCGTTCTTTGGTGGCTGGGGCACCCAGCGCTTCCTGAATGTGGTTTTCGCTGCACCGCCGTCAGGCGTCTTTCCGCCAACGATCATGGGCGGCATATTCGTTCACAAGGGCACGCCGATCACCCTGACAGTGATGGTCTTCGATCCAGAAGACCGGACGCGCGACTATTTCCCCGGCGACCTATTCAAAACCGGCGTCAATGTTTCCGTCGCCGCAACCTGGTCGGGCGAAATTGCCGGCCGGCCATCATCAGTCGGCGTAACTTCGACGGTTACCACCAAGCGCGGCGCCGATCTCGAAGACATCCTCGCCCCGCCGGGCCTTGTGACCGATGACATCAAGGGTAGCTACAACATCGCCCTGCAAGTCACGCATCGGCTGGTCGAAAGCAGCCAGGTCAAGGGTAAAGGCCTTGATTTCGCAGTGAAGGCCGCCATCGCCGACGGCAATCCCAATATCGTCCAGTCATCGCTGATCATCGGCATTGCCGGCCATGGCATGGTTCCGGGTCGCCCGAACGACAGCTTCGGCATCGGCGGCTTCCTCTATAATTTCTCCAATGCCCTGCAGGACAGCGTCGATCCGCTCATCAACTTCAACGACGAACAGGGGTTGGAACTCTGGTACAGCCTGGCTGTCACGCCTTGGCTGAAACTGACCGCAGACGCCCAAGTGGTGAATCCGGCCGATGGCGACCGTGGCACCGCGCTCATCGCCGGCCTGCGCGGCAATGTCGCTTTTTGAAAGCGACTGAAGATGTTGAAATACCGCCTCGGCACAGCCCTTTGCTTAGACCTGACGGCACCGGCGGGCGCAGACGGCGGGCACAGATCCGGCCCCAACCGCCATCCCCCTAGCGCTGCAGCCCTGCCGCCCTCACCCCCAACTCCGCCACCGCCGTATCAAACTCCCGCTCCAACGCCGCGCCAATCGCCGCCACCGGTTCCACCCCCGTAACCGCATGCAACCCCTGTCCCGCGGACCACACATCGCGCCACTTCTTCTGCACATCCCCGCCATAATCCCGCACCGCCGCACCCCCCGCCAGGTCATACCCCGCCGCCGCCAGCGACGGTTTCAACCACGAAGCCGCCGTCCCGGTCACCGCCGCACTCACCACCAGGTCCTCCAGCCCACTCGCCACCAGCATCGCCTTGTAGTCATCCCCCGCCAAACTCTCCGCCGCCGCAATGAACCGCGTCCCCATATAAACCAGGTCCGCCCCCGCCGCGATCGCGCCCGCCACCCCGGCGCCATCGGCAATCCCGCCGCCCACGCACACATAGCCACCAAAAAACGCCCGCAACGCCGATACAAAGGCAAAGGGAGACAGCGCCCCCGTATGCCCCCCGGCGCCCGCCGACACGCACACCAGCCCATCCGCCCCCGCGGCAGCAGCCTTCTTCCCCAGCGCCACCGTCGTCACATCCGCCATGACGATCCCGCCATACCCATGCACCACCTCGATCGCCGGTTTCGGGCTGCCCAGCGCCGTGATCACCACCGGCGGCTTGTGCTTCGCCACCAATGCCAAATCATCGCCAAACCGCGGATTGCTCGAATGCGTCACCAGATTGGCCGCCCAAACCGCGCCCCCCACCCCCGCTGAAATCCGTGTCATCCACTCATCCAGCTCCTCCGAAGTCCGGCAATTCGGCGCCGGAAACGCCCCCACCATCCCGGCCCGGCACGCCGCGATCACCATCTCCGGCCCCGAAACCAGGAACATCGGCGCCACCACCACCGGCAACCGCAACGCGTCGAACATGCTCACCCCCTCCAAACCGATGGCGGCCGATACGCAAACAGCCCCGGCGGCGCCGCCACCACATCGGCAATGGCGTTCATCGCCACCGCCACCGTCGCGTCGCTCAACGCCCGCGATGGCGGCGCCGCCGGGTCGCTCTCGTTGATATCCAGCGTCATCGCCACATTCGGCCGCCCTTGAACATCAATGGTCCAATGCCCTGGCGTCTTTTCGCCATGCAGGCTGGGGGCCGCCGTCCACAAAATCGCCATCACCACCCGCACGCCATTGGCCAGCACGGCGGTCCACCGCCACTCGGTCGCTGCTACACACCCCCGCGCAATCATCCCCGCCGCCACCGCCATGTCGTGCGGCGCCAGCGTCAAGCGATGGTCGGGCACAACCTCCACCACCACCGTCCCCATCGCATCCGCCGCAAAATACAGCACCTCGCTGAACAGCGCCGTGTACATCCCCGCCAGCGGGCCATCCCTGATATCCTGCACTGCCGG
>JANPEP010000248.1:0-7181 GCA_031422995.1 Polymorphobacter sp.
CTCGCTCAACAATCTGCTGCCGCTCGCCGAAGGTGAAACCATCACCACCGTGCTGGCGCTGCCGGAGGACGAGGCCGAATGGGGCCGGCTTCATGTCATGTTCGCCACCGCCCATGGCGGCGTGCGACGCAACAGCATGGACGCCTTCACCAACGTGCCGACGGCGGGCAAACTCGCCATCCGTTTCGAAGATGGCGACGAGGACCGGTTGATCGGTGTCTCGCTGTGTGATGAAGGCGATGACGTGTTCCTCGCCGCGCGATCGGGCAAGGCCATCCGCTTTGCCGCCGATGATGTCCGCGAATTCGTCTCGCGCACGTCCACCGGCGTGCGCGGCATGAACCTGGCAAAGGGTGACGAAGTTATTTCCATGGCGATCCTCAAGCGCTTTCACGCCACGCCCGAGGAGCGCGAGGACTATCTCAAGGCCGCGAGCTGGAAGGGGGAGGGGCTCACCCCCATCCTGTCGGAAACCCGCCACGCGCAATTTGCCGAGGCCGAACAGTTCATCCTCACCGTCACCTCCAACGGCTATGGCAAGCGGTCTTCGGCGTTCGAATATCGCCGCACCGGGCGCGGCGGCCAGGGCATCGCCAACATCGATGCCTCGGCCCGCAACGGCCATGTCATGGCCTCCATGCCCGTCGGCGCCGATGATCAGCTGATGCTCGTCACTGACCAGGCCAAGCTGATCCGCATGGGCGTTGGCGACATCCGCATCATGGGCCGCGGCACCCAGGGCGTCACCCTGTTCAAGGTTGCCGACAATGAACACGTCGTCTCGGCGGCGCTGATTCCTGCGGAAGACGAAGGTGATGAGCCGGAAGCTGAGATCGAAGCCAGCGACGCTCCCGAAGCCAGCGATGCAACCGACACTGATGAAAGCTGATCAATCTGCCTTGAACGTCACCAGCCGCCACAGGTAACCGGCGATCAGCAGCGTGACGACACCGTTTGAAACCGGCCCGGCCCAGACCGCGACCTTGTCAAAGTCTTCGCCGAGCCGGTATCCGGCGGTCATCAGCAGCGTCGTCCACACGAAACTGCCGATGCCCGAATACAAAAGGAACCGCCGCACCGGCATATGGGCAATGCCGGCCGGCACCGAGATGACCGATCGGATTGCCGGCACCATTCGCCCGAACAGCACGACCGGCGCGCCATGGCGTTCGAACCATGCCGCACCGCGGTCGATATCGCGCGGGTGCAGTGTCAACCAGCGGCCATGCCGCGCCGCCAGCTGCCGGGCGCGACCAAGCCCGATGGCGCGCCCCAGCGCATACCAGAACCAGGCCCCGGCCAGTGACCCCAGCGTGCCGGCGGCAATCACCCCCGGCAATGTCATGTCACCCCGTGCCGCGACATAGCCGGCCATCGGCATGAACAATTCCGATGGAATAGGTGGAAATATCGTCTCGATGAAGGTCAGCGCGAGGACGCCCCAATAACCGCCGCGCTCGATCAATTGGGTCAGCGCTTCGAACAAGCCCTCAGGTCCGGCTCTTCGGTCCGCTCGATGATCCGCTCGTCAGCCCTGCGCTCACCCCGATGAAGATGGCCAACTGCCCCAGATAATAGGCATACCAGACCAACAGGCCGTGAATCGTCTCGCCATCGAACAACAACCCGCCCATCCGCATGAAGATGAAGGTGTCGGAAAGCACGAACAACAGTGCGCCAACGCCGACCCAGCGGCGCTGGAAACGGCTCAACCACGCCGTTGCCGCCATGCCGCACAACAACACCGAATACAGGGTCAGCATCCCTGTCGGCTCGCTGGCCGGAATCACCAGCGTCGGCATTGCCAGGCCAAATCCGATCAAACCGATGGCGACCAGAATGTCCGGCATCAGCATGTGGCGCCGCACGTTGCGCAGATAAAACACCATGGCAATGACATGGCCGACGGCAAAGGCCACAGCGCCCGCCATGAACCCTTCGGGAACTTCGAGCAGCATGTCACCCAGCGCACCGGCCGCCATGATCGCGGCAAGCCATTTGAACCCGGAACCCGCGCTGAAGATCGCGGCGAGGGCCAGCAAGGCAACCGCGCTGCCCTTGAACATCACGTCCGTCACCGGGCCGAATCGACCATCGATGGCGGGGTAAAGCAGCCCAAAGCTTAGCGAGAGCAGAACAAGCAGCCTTCGGGTTGCGTCCCCTGAGCGCTGGTCGGTCATTTCCACCGGTCTGACGATCTTTGCCATGCCCACCTAGTGACCATGAATCTTATCGCTTCGCAACCGGCACGTTTCTATGTATGTGGCGATACGCGCGGGGACTGCGCGGATATATAGACGGAGAATACCAAGATGAAGACTGCTCTGACGCTGGCGGCTGTGGCCAGCCTTGGTCTGCTTGCTGCTTGCGGCGAGAAGGCTGCTGAAACCACCACCACCACGACGACGACCGAAGCTCCGGCCGCCGACGCGATGGCAACCACTGAAACCGCTCCTGCTGCTGCCGATGCAATGGCCGCTGGCACCGATGCGATGGCCGCTCCTGCTGCTGACGCTGCTGCCGCCACGACCGATGCCGCCGCTGCTGGCGCCGCTGCCGTGACCGACGCCGCTTCGGCTGGTGCCGACAAGGCTGCCGATGCCGTCGCCGCTGGCGCCGACAAGGCCGCTGATGCCGTCAAGGATGCGGTCAAGAAGTAAGCCTTTGCCTTCGGGCATAGCTGAATTCTGACGAAAGGGGTCGGGACCGGAAACGGGACCGGCCCCTTTTTTGTGCTTGCTGCCTTTGTGCTGTCGCCGGCAACGTCATTCAAACCCGGTTCAGCGCGGAACCGACATCACGCCGAAATCGTTGTTGGCCGGGCAGATTTTTGCCACCCCGGATCACGCGATTGTTGACCGCGGGCAGGGCAATGGCCTAGCCGGACGGGCAATATCTTTGGGAGGTCGTCAGATGAAGATTATCATGCGCAGTTTCGCCGCCGCCTTGCTTTCGGGGGCTGCCGTGATAGCGGCACCCGTGCTGGCCAAGGACGCCAAGGTCGAAGCGCCAAAGCCGCCCAAGCTGTCAAAGCCGGTCGCCGTGGCATTGTCCGAAGCTCAGAAAATGCAGCAGGCCGGCGACAATGCCGGTTCGCTGGCCAAGGTTGCCGAAGCCGAGGCGTTCCCCGGTGCCACCCCTGACGATGTCTACACCACGCTGTCGCTGCGCCTGAACGCCGCCATCGGCCTGAAGGACAACGCCATGATCGAATCGACGCTGGCCAAGATGCTCGCCACCGGCAAGGTGCCGGCTGCCGACCAGGGCAAATTCTATCGCACCGTCGGCTCGCTGGCGCTCAACCGCAAGGATTACAACAGCGCCACCATCGCGTTCGAGCAGCTGACCAAGCTGACGCCCGGCGATGGTGAAGCGCAGATTGCCCTTGCCGAACTCTACAATGCCCAGAAACAGACCGGCAAGGCAGTTGCCACCCTCAACGCCGCCATTGCCGCGCAAAAGGCATCGGGCCAGCCGGTTCCGGAAAACTGGTACCGCCGTTCCCTGGCGCTGGCGTATGACAGCAAGCAGGCCACGCAGATCCAGCCCGCGGCACTGGCGCTCGTCCAGGCCTATCCCAACGCCGTCAACTGGCGCGACGCCCTCATCATTACCCGCGACAGTTTTACGCTTGATGACCAGGGCTCGCTCGATTTCATGCGGCTGCAAGCGGCCACTGGCTCGCTCAGCGGTGAGCGTGATTTCGTCGAATATGCCGACACCGCGCTGGGCAAGGGCTTCCCCGGCGAAGCCAAATACGCCATCGACGAAGGCGTAAAGCGCAACATGCTCAACGCATCCAAGCCGCTGGTCGCCGAACTGAAGAAAAGCGCCGATGGCAAGGTTGCAGCCGACAAGGCATCGCTCCCCGGTCTGGAGCGCGAAATCAAGGGCAGCCCCAAGCTCGCACTGGCCACTGGTGACGCCTATTATGGCTATTCAGACTATGCCAAGGCCGCCAGCCTCTACAAGCAGGCAGTCGGCAACCCGGCGGTCGATCAGGCCACGGCAAACCTGCGCCTGGGCGCGGCGCTCGCCCGCTCAGGTGACAAGGCCGGCGCCACTGCGGCGCTCCAACAGGTCAAGGGCGGCGCCCGCGAAGCGCTGGCCCAATATTGGCTGCTCTACATCAATCAGGCCAAACCCGCCTGAGCTTTGGCGTCATTCCAACGCAGGGGCGCGGGTCACACCCGCGCCCCTTTGCGTTTTGGCCGTCCACACCCTAAGAGAGCGCGACTCGCCGCCCCCCGGAGTCGCTCATCATCATGGAAATTCGTCTCGGCCTCACCTTCGATGATGTGCTGCTGGTGCCCGCTGCCTCGGCCATCCTGCCCAGCATGGCCGACACTTCGACCTACGTCACCCGCGGCATCCGCCTCAACATTCCCGTGCTGTCATCGGCGATGGACACCGTCACCGAAGCCGACATGGCGATCGTCATGGCCCAGGCCGGCGGCATCGGCGTCCTGCACCGCAATCTGACCGTCGATGAGCAGGCCGACGCTGTCCGCCAGGTCAAGCGTTTCGAAAGCGGCATGGTCGTCAACCCGGTCACCATGACCCCCGACCAGACGCTGGGTGATGCCCGGGCGCTGATGGCCCGCCACCGCATTTCGGGCTTTCCGGTGGTGGAGCGCGGCGGCAAACTCGTCGGCATCGTCACCAACCGCGACATGCGCTTTGCCGAAAACGCCGATCAGCCGATTTCGGAACTGATGACCCGTGACAACCTCATCACCGTGCCCCCCGGCACCACCGAACATGACGCCCGCCGCATCCTCCACACCAACCGCATCGAAAAACTCCTCGTCGTCGATGCCGGCGGCCGCTGCATCGGCCTCATCACCGTCAAGGACATCGAACGCGCCGTCACCTATCCCGCCGCCACCAAGGACGCCGCCGGGCGGCTGAGGGTGGCCGCCGCCACCACCGTCGGTGACTTGGGTTATGAACGCACTCAGGCGCTGCTCGACGCCGAATGTGACCTCATCATCGTCGATACCGCGCACGGTCACAGCGATCGCGTCGCCGAAGCCGTCACCCGCATCAAGAAGCTCAGCAATTCCGCCCAGGTCATCGCCGGCAATGTCGCCACTGCCGAGGCCGCCCGCGCCCTCATCGGCGCCGGCGCCGATGGCATCAAAGTCGGCATCGGTCCGGGCTCGATCTGCACCACGCGCGTAGTCGCCGGCGTCGGCGTGCCGCAACTGACCGCGATCATCGACACCGCTGAAGCGTCCGCCAAACTCGGCATCCCGGTCATCGCCGATGGCGGCCTGCGCACATCAGGCGATGTCGCCAAGGCGCTCGCCGCCGGTGCCGCCGCCGTCATGGTCGGCAGCCTCCTCGCCGGCACCGAGGAAGCCCCAGGCGAAACCTTCCTGTGGCAGGGCCGCACCTATAAAAGCTATCGCGGCATGGGCAGCGTCGCCGCCATGGCCCGCGGTTCCGCCGATCGCTATTTCCAGCAGGACATCAAGGACCAGCTCAAACTCGTCCCCGAAGGTATCGAAGGCCAGGTCCCCTACAAGGGCCCGGCAACCGCCGTCCTCCACCAACTTGTCGGCGGGGTGAAGGCCGCGATGGGCTATACCGGCGCCGCCAATCTCGATGATTTCCGCGAACGCGCCGAGTTCGTCCGCATCACCAATGCCGGGCTTCGCGAAAGCCATGTCCATGACGTGACGATCACGCGCGAATCGCCCAATTACCCGACGACCGGCGGATGACGCGTTTTCCAGGAATGGCGTCGTGACGCCGGCCGCCCGAGTCCAGGCCGCCATCGAAATCCTCGATCAAGCCGTCGTGGCTGCCAAAACCGGCGGTGCCGCCGCCGACACCATCGTCCAGCGCTATTTCACCACCCGCCGCTACGCCGGGTCAAAGGACCGCCGCGCCGTCCGCGACCTGGTTTTCGACGTCATCCGCAGCATCGGCACCGTGCCCGCCTCCGGCCGCGCCGCGCTGATCGGCCATGCCCGCGCCCATGCCCCCGATGTGTTGTCGCTGTTCGGCACCGACACCCACGCGCCCCCGGCGCTCACCCCCGACGAGCCCGAGGCCCGGCCTTCACTGGCCCCCGGCTGGCAGCTCGATATGCTCCGCACCCGTTTCGGCAAGGCCACCGACAAGGCAGTCGCCGCCCTTCTCGAACGCGCCCCGCTCGACCTGCGCGTTAACAGCCTCCTCGCCAACCGCGACGAACTGCTCATCGAACTGCCCGATCTCGCCCCCACCGCACTCGCCCCCGATGGCCTGCGCGCGCCCACCGGCCTCAACATCGAAACCCTGCCGGCCTTCCACGCCGGCAAGATCGAAGTCCAGGATGAAGGCTCGCAACTCGCTGCTCTTGCCGTCGGCGCGCAACCCGACGAAATTATTGTTGATCTCTGCGCCGGGGCAGGGGGCAAAACCCTTGCACTCGCCGCCGCCATGGCCAACCGAGGGCGCCTCATCGCCGCCGATACCGATCGCGGGCGCTTGTCCGCCATGCCGCAACGCCTCGCCCGCGCCGGCGTCAGCATCACCGAAATCCGTATGCTCAACCCCAAAAAGGAATGGGACACACTGAAGGATCTCGCCGGTCTCGCCGATCGCGTGCTCATCGACGCGCCCTGTTCCGGCACCGGCACCTGGCGTCGCAACCCCGAAGCGCGCTGGCGCCTCACCGCCGAACGTCTCGGCAAGCTGGAAGGCGAACAGGACCGCCTGCTTTCGCTCGCGGCACAACTCGTCAAGGTCGGCGGCAGCCTGACCTATGTGGTCTGCTCGCTGCTCCCCAGCGAAGGCGAGGCACGCGTCGCCGCCTTCCTGCTCCGCCACGGCGGTTTCCGGCCCCAGGAATTCTGCATCCCCGGCACGCCGGCGCCCGTAACGTCTCTGGTGTTGTCACCGGGGGAACAAGGGTGCGACGGATTCTTCATCGCAAGGCTCGAACGGGTCTGCTAACGTCGAAACGCGGGGACGAGGGAAAACCTGATATGCGTGCGCGTTGGTCGATACCATTGTTGTTGCTTGTGGCCGGAACTGCCGGCTCGATCGCCATCGGCGCCGCGCCGGTTCCCGGTGACGATGTGTTGAAACCCACATCGGTCCGCATGGCCGCCGAAGGCCAGGCGGCGCTCGCGCGCGGCGATGCCAATGCCGCCATCGATGCCTATGAAGCGGCACTGGCCAGCGAT
>JANPEP010000249.1:0-4421 GCA_031422995.1 Polymorphobacter sp.
AACGCCTCAGCGATCGCCAGCGTCGCCACCACCGGCGGCGCCTTGTGGCTCATTGCCATCGCCGCCTCCGCATCCACCGCCGCCGACACCGGCCGCGACGGGCGCAACGGCCGCAAAGGCGCCTCCACCCCGAACAATTCACGATACCGCGCCCGCACCGCCGCCAAGGAACGAGCGTTGCGCGCCGCAGCGGTGATTGCATCCGCCAGCCCGGCTTCAGCGCGCGCCACATCACCGCCGGTGCCCAGCCCGGCGGCCACCCGCGCCCGCGTGTCTGCCAGGATGCGCCGATGCCGCTCGGTCAACGCCTCAGACAGATCGACCAAAGTCTGGAACCCCAGCACCTGATACCAGGCCTCGACCGCTGCCAGCGTTGTCGCCGTCGCCGCTCGCTCCGCCTCGGCCCGCGCCGCCCGCACCCGCGCCGATCCCCCGGCGATCCGACCACCCGTGGCGCCGAAATCATAAATCACCTGGTCGGCGCCGATCGCGGCATCGGTGCGCCCGCGCGGAATCAGGCCCTCGACAACCGCATTGTTGCCCTCGAAATCCCGCGCCAGCGACCGCGACGCGATTATGGAGGCATTCAGCGCCGGAAACAGCGCCGATCGCGCCTCTCGCCGCGCCGCCCGCGCTTCGTCGGTCGCTGCCTCGGCCTCGCCCAGCGCCGGGTGCCGCGCCACCGCTTCGGCAACCGCGGCACGAAACGCACCCGTTCCGCTGTCCCGCGAAAGCAACCCCAGCAACGGATCGGCGCCGAAATCGATCGCTTGCGGCGCGCCGCCCGGTGCCGGCAACAGCATCTGCGCCCGCGCCGGCGCCGCCAGCCACAGTGCCAGCACCCCGCCGGCCATCAATGCCGTGGGTGTCCGCCAATCGGGCTTTTGCCGCCGGCGCGGAACATGCTTAAGACTTGGGCCCATGATCATCTCACGCACCCTCCTCGCGGCTCTGCTGCTCGCTTCGGCAGCAAAGGCAGCGCCCACGGATCTCGTCACGCTCTACAAGGATCTGCACAGTCACCCCGAACTCGGTTTCCAGGAAACACGGTCGGCCGCCATCATGGCCGCCGAAGCGCGTGCCGCCGGTTTCACCGTCACCGATAAAGTGGGCGGCACCGGCGTCGTCGCCGTGATGGTTAACGGCCCCGGTCCTGTGCTGTTGATTCGCGCCGATATGGACGCCCTGCCGGTCAAGGAAGCGACCGGGCTGCCCTACGCCAGTGCCGCAACGGGCAAGGCGCCCGACGGCAGCATGACGCCGGTGATGCACGCCTGCGGCCATGACATCCATATGACGGTCTGGGCCGGCACCGCGCGGGCGATGGCGGCGGCGAAGGACAAATGGTCGGGAACGCTCCTGATGGTCGCCCAACCTGCGGAGGAAACTATCGGCGGCGCCAAGGCCATGCTCAAGGACGGCCTGTTCAGCCGCTTCCCGCGTCCGAACTATGCGCTGGCGCTGCATGACAACAGCAACATGCCGGCGGGGCAGGTTTCGGTGCCGCAGGATCGGGCGCTGGCGGCGGGCAGCGGCGTCGATATCATGGTGCGCGGGGTCAGCGGCCATGGCGCATACCCCTCGACCACCAAGGACCCGATCGTGCTGGCATCGCGGATCGTCGGCGCGCTGCAAACGCTGATTTCGCGGGAGAACAACCCGTTCCATCCGGCGGTCATCACCGTCGGCACCTTCCATGGCGGCACCAAGCGCAACATCATTCCCGATACCGTCAAGCTGGAGCTGACGGTGCGCTCCTATGACATGGCGCAGCAGCAGAACCTGGTCGAGGCCATCCGACGTGTGGTGCGCGGTGAGGCCATTGCTGCTGGCATGCCTGACACGCTGATGCCGGTCGTCACCATCGCCGAGGGTGAAACCGAGCCGACGCTCAACACGCCGGCGCTCGCCGCACGCGTGGAGAAGGTGCTCGTCGCCACGCTCGGCCAGAACCGTGTCGTCACCCTCGACCCGTCGATGGCGAGCGAGGATTTCAACCAGTTCAACCTCGCCGACCCCAAGATTCAAACGACGATCTTCTGGCTCGGCGGTGTGCCCCAGGCGCAATGGGATGCCGCGCTCAAGGGTGGCCCCGCCATCCCGTCACTGCACAACAGCGGCTGGGCCCCCGACCCGGCGCCGACCATCGCGACGGGCGTGGAGGCGATGACCGCAGCGGCGATGGACCTGCTCGGCAAGAAGTGAAAATGCACAGGGTGCCGCGCACGGCAACCATGCTACAAGACCGCAAAACACAGCCTTGGGAGTGCTTGCCATGCGTGATTATCGCAAATTCTACATCGACGGCGCCTGGGTCGATCCCGCCATCGCCAAGCAGCTCGACGTCATCAACCCTGCCACCGAAGCCGTTGCCGGGATCATCTCGATGGGCAGCGCCGGCGATGCCGATCGCGCCGTCATGGCCGCCCGCAAGGCCTTCCCCAGCTATTCCCAGACCAGCCGCGCCGACCGCGTAGAGCTGCTCCAGAACATCCTTGCCGAATATCAGAAACGCTATCCCGAAATCGCCGCCGCCATCACCGAGGAAATGGGCGCCCCCGGCTGGCTGGCGCAACAGGCCCAGGCCGCCATCGGCGTCGGCCATCTGATGACCGGCATCGAAGTCCTGAAGAATTACAAATTCGAGGAATTGCGCGGCTCCACCCTCATCACCCATGAAGCCATCGGCGTCTGCGCCTTCATCACTCCCTGGAACTGGCCGATCAACCAGATCGCCTGCAAGGTCGTCCCCGCCATCGCCACCGGCTGCACCATGGTGCTCAAGCCCAGCGAAATCGCGCCCTTCTCGGCCATCCTCTGGGCCGAAGTCATGCACGCTGCCGGTGTCCCGGCCGGCGTCTTCAACCTCGTCAACGGCGATGGCCCCACCGTCGGTGCGGCGCTCAGCAGCCACCCCGAAGTCGACATGGTCAGCTTCACCGGCTCCACCCGCGCCGGCATCGAAGTCGCGCGCAACGCCGCCCCCACCGTCAAGCGCGTCCACCAGGAACTCGGCGGCAAATCTCCCAACATCATCCTTGACGACGCCGACTTGACTGTCGCCGTCGGCGGCGGCGTCAAGGCGGTGATGATGAACTCCGGCCAATCCTGCAACGCCCCCACCCGGATGCTCGTCCCCGCCGCCAAGATGGCCGAGGCCAAGCAGATCGCCAAGGCCGCCGCCGAAGCCACCACCGTAGGCAGCCCCGATGGCAATGCCGCGATTGGGCCTGTGGTGAGCGAAACCCAATGGACCAAGATCCAGGGCCTGATCCAGAAAGGCATCGACGAAGGCGCCACCCTCGTCTCCGGCGGAACCGGACGCCCCGAAGGCTTGGAAACCGGCTATTACGTAAAGCCGACCATCTTCGCCGATGTCACCAACGACATGACCATCGCCCGCGAGGAAATCTTCGGGCCAGTGTTGGCCATGCTGCCCTATGACAGTGAGGAACAGGCCATCGCCATCGGCAACGACACGGTTTACGGCCTTGCCGCCTATATCCAGGGCGATCCCGAACACGCCCGCAAGGTCGCCCGCCAACTGCGCGCCGGCCAGGTGACGCTCAACTATGCCGCGGGCGACATGATGGCGCCCTTCGGCGGCTACAAACAGTCCGGCAACGGCCGCGAATGGGGCGATTTCGCCTTCACCGACTTCCTCGAAACCAAGGCCGTCATCGGCTGGGGCGCGGCGGAAGCGGCGGAGTAAGCCGAAGTGCGGCCGCGGCGAAGCCGGAATTTGCGCGTGCAAATTTTGGCTTCGCTGCGGACTCGCGCCAGGCCGGCCGGCGGGTCGGGCGACCCTCCCGCCCGATCCCGTCCGACGTGCGGGCTTTGCCCGCGCCTCTTTTTTTCTTCTTGCTTCACCAACCGAGGCGCAAAATGACCATCCACACCCAGATCTGCACCCTCCTCGGCGTCGAACACCCGGTCCTCCTCGCCGGCATGGGCGGCGTCTCTTATGCCGAAGTCTGCGCCGCCGTCTCCGCCGCCGGCGGCTTCGGCTCGCTCGGCATGGCCGGCATTTCTCCCAAAGGCATCGCCGAACAAATGGCCCGCGTCCGTGATCTCACCGACAAGCCCTTCGGCGTCGATCTGCTCACCGCCCAGCCCGAATCGCTAACCGCCAGCGTCGATGTCATCATCAAGGGCGGCGCCAAGGCCTTTATCGCCGGCCTTGGCGTCCCCGTCGCCATTGTCGACCAGCTCAAACAAGCCGGCATCGTGGTGATGTGCATGGCCGGCAACGTCCGTCACGCGGTCAAGGCCGCCGAAGCCGGATGCGACGTGATCATCGCCCAGGGCACCGAAGCCGGCGGGCACACGGGATCGGTGGCCAGCGTCGCCCTGTGGCCGCAGGTCGTCGATGCCGTCGATATTCCGGTCGTCGCCGCCGGCGGGCTGTTCGATGGCCGCGG
>JANPEP010000250.1:0-3829 GCA_031422995.1 Polymorphobacter sp.
GGCGATGGCGTTGCCGAGGGTGCGGACCATGGCCTCCTGACCCAGCAGGGTATCGAAGCTGGCGGGGCGGTATTTTCGGGCGAGGACGCGATAGGCTTCGGGGGGGGCGGGCGTGGAGGGGAGGTCCAAGCCTGGGAAAGCGGTATCGGTGTCTTCGGACATTTGGGGGTTCTAGCGGGTTGTCGGGGTGGCGGCGAGGGGGTTTGCGCGCGGGCCAAGAGAAGGCAGCAAGGAGAGGAAGCAAGGAGAGGAAGCAAGGAGAGGAAGCAAGGGCATGGGCAAAGCCCATGCTGACGTCAGACGAGATCAGCGCAGAAAGGCTGCGCTGCCTCGCTGGCCGCGCTTGCGCGAGTCTGAAGTCAGCGCGTTGCGCTGGCCTTCAGCCGCGCTGCGCGGTGGGAGCCGGGAACGACCCAGCGCGAATTCGTTGCGGCTGCTTCCTTCCGGACCTGACCGGGTTGGCGAAGGCGCTGCCCGCCCGACTCCCGCGGCGCATATGGGGGATTGTGGGGTTTGGGGCAAGAGGTGGTGACACTACCCCTCATCCCGTTCGCAGCAAGGGCTGCGAGTCGCCCTCTTCCGCAGGGGGAGAGGGGAAGTCAGTTGAAGGGGGTTTCGCGGATTGGGGGTTTGGGCGGGGTGATATCGGCAACGGTTGTGGTGGGCGCCGGGGCGACGGGCGCGCCGGCGAGATCTGGGAGGCCGGGGATAACATAGGCGGTCATGTCCTGCGCGAAGCAGCCATAGGTGGCGCCGTTGCGGATCTCGGCGGGCTTGAAGGCGGCTGCCAACGCGGGTTGGTTGGCGAGCGCGGCGCGGGCGTCTTCGGGATGGCTGCTGTAGGCCATGGCGCTGCCGATGCTGGAGTCGATGACTTCGATGCCCATAAGGGTCGGCGGCTTGGTGGTGTCGGATTCGACCATGCGGACGCCGAGATAGGGCGTGACATCGCCGAAATAGACCGTTTCGCCGGCGTTGACGTGAAAGGTCGGGGCGCCGAAGCAGAAGCTGTTCATCACGCCGGCGACCGGCCCGGGGGCGGCGCCGAGCAGGACATAGTCTCCAGCCGAGACGATCATCACGGCATGATCGAGGGTCAGCTTGCGATCGCCGCTTTTTACGGTGATGGCATAGGTGGTGGTGTCGCCGTTTTTCCTGGCATCCTTGGGGCGGGCGATGAGGTCGCGCTTTTCCAGGTCATAGCGGGCGAAGGCGACAAGGCCCGATTTGCCGGCGCTGAGGCTGTCGGGGCGGCGGAAGCCGACGATAACGGCGGCCTGGCCAGGGCCGAGGGCGACCGGTGCGGTGAGATCGGCGCGTTTGTCGGCGTGGAGTTGCGCGGTGGCGGGGGCGGCGAGAAGTGCGGCGACGAGAGCGAGGCGGGCGATCATTTGCCGGTCTCCGGCGCGAGGACAGGGGCGGCGAACTGGTTGGTCCAGCGGATGATGCGCTTGCCCTTGGGATCGGGGTCGCCGAGCGCCTTATTGAAGACCGCTTCGCGTTCGGCATCGGGCAGGGCGGCGAATTTGGCGGCCTGGTCGGCATCGACCTCCACGAGGCGCCAACCCTTGATCATCAGGCACGAGCGGCGATTGGCGCGGCGTTGCTCGCCTTCGGCGATGGCGCCGGCGATAAGACCACCGATGAGGCCTCCGGCGCCAGCGGCCACCGGCGAGATGATCGCCGGGTTGTAGACGATCACGGTGGGGACGCCGCCCGGCGTGATCGAGCCACGGGCGATCAGGCGGCATTTCTGCCAGTCGGCATCATAATCGGCGCGCGTGGCGCCGGGTTTGTTGTAGTAGCGGTTATCCTTGAGATCGCGGGCCGAATCCTTGGCGATTTCTTCGGGACTGTCGGCGACGATGGCTGGATCGGCGGTTGGTACAGTTGGTTCGGCCGCTGCCAACAGCAGCGCCAATAAAAACGGCATCGAAGTCTTGCTCCCCAGCGTCCTGTTGGCGGCAATCTAGCTTTTGGTGTTGGGCTGGCAAGAGGCCTTGCGAAAATTACCGGTCACTGGCCATCACCGTCAGGCCCTTGCCGGTGCTGCCGTCAATGATGCCGCCGTCGGTGGCGAGGAGCGTGGTGCCTTCGCCGATGACGTTGCGCATCTGGGCGTAGAATTGCGGCGGGATCTTGACCATGTTGATCGCGTCCGCTTCGACGTGCTGGCCCTTTTTCTCGGCATAGCCGGGGAGGGCGAGGTAGATCCATTGGGCGTTGCCATTGGCATCGCGGCCAGCAAATTGCGCGGCGCGGGTGCCCATGTCGAAACCATCCGGGACTCCGATGCGGCTGCGGCCGATCTCGATGCCGTTGCGATAGACGACGATGCGTTTGGAATTGGTGCTGAGCACGATGGTGACGGGGCCGGTGGGGGAGGCTTCGGGAGTCCAGCGCGAGACTTCGTTTTCGGTGAGGGTGCGGGCGCTGGGGTCGTCGGGCGTGCCCTTGAGACTGACGGGGGCCAGCAGGGCGTTGTCGGCGACGGTCTGCGGCTCGGCAGCTTCGTCATGGACGACGACGGTCATGCCCATATTGCTGACTTCGAACAGTTTTTTGGAGAATTCCATGGGCATGCGGATGCAGCCGTGGCTGGCGGGATAGCCGGGGAGATTGCCGGCGTGCAGCGCAATGCCGTCCCAGGTCAGGCGC
This sequence comes from Polymorphobacter sp., assembly GCA_031422995.1. GTDB lineage: Bacteria > Pseudomonadota > Alphaproteobacteria > Sphingomonadales > Sphingomonadaceae > Sandarakinorhabdus. The sequence goes on from JANPEP010000250.1 coordinate 2,659, forward strand.
TGCATATAGGGCATGGGGGCGCTGTTATAGAGGTTGGATTTGTGATCCTTGTTCTTTTGCAGAATCTGAAAAATGCCGGTGGGGGTTTTCTTGCCGGGTTTGCCCGACGAGACGGTGGTGGCGCCGATGCGGATGCCGTTTCGGTATACATAGGCGCGTTGGGTTTTCAGGTTGATGACCACCATGATCGGGCCGGCGGGGGCGACGCTGGCGTCCCAGATCCATTCGCCGGGTTTCAGTTCGAGGACGCTGGTGCCGAAGGGGGCGGAGGTTTTGGCGCCTTGCGGGGACGCGGGGGTGGCGAGGGCCGCCAGGGTGAGGACGGTGGCTGCGAGGAGGGTGGGGGTGATGCGCATGGGCGGCGTCCTGTTGGGATGGGTTGGTTGTGGGGATTTTTTGGAGTGGGGCAAGGGGAAGTAAGAAACCCCTCTCTCCGGGCCGCACGGAGTCGCGCGTCTCTCGCTCTCTCCCGCAGGGGGAGAGAGGTTTTTTACTTGCGGCTCATGTCGATGCTGCCGGGGGGCATTCTGACGTCGAGGGCGGTGATGTCAGGGGTGAGGCGGATCTGGCAGGCGAGACGCGAGGCGCGCGACGCACCGACGGCGAAATCGAGCATGTCTTCTTCCTCGTCGGTGGGTAGTGGGAGTTTGGCGGCATCCGGCCCGGTGATGAGGACGTGGCAGGTGGAGCAGGCCATGGCGCCTTCGCAGGTCCCTTCAAGGGGTTGGCCGTTGGCCTGCGCCAGATCGAGCAGGCGGGTACCGGGGGGGGCGATGACGACAAGTTCGCGGGCGGCATCGGCGGAGAGGAAACGAATTTGCGTCATGCAGCCTCGGACGAGAGCCGCGAGACGGCGGCGTTGATTTGCTGCGCTGCAATATCGATTTCCTGGGGGGTTGTGAAGCGGCCGAAGCCGAGACGGAGGGAGGCGCGGGCCTGGACATCGCTGAGCCCGAGGGCCGTGAGGACGTGGCTGGGGCGGCCGGTAACGGCGGCGCAGGCGGAGCCGGAGGAGAGGGCGAGGCCGGGGAGGTGCGTGAGGAGCGGGATGGAGGTGCCGGGGAAGGAGAGGTTGAGGTTGCCGGGCCAGCGGGTTTCGAGGCTGCCGTTGATGGTGTGGGGGACAGTGAGGGCGGCGAGGAGACGGTTTCGCAGGCTAAGGGCGTGGGCG
>JANPEP010000251.1:0-9490 GCA_031422995.1 Polymorphobacter sp.
AGCTTGCGGATGCGTTCCTTCAAATCGGCGACATCGATGCGTTGGCCGATGGCCGGCAAATCACCCGCGCCGCCGCTGCGGTGCAGTTCGAGCTCCCGCGCCCGCAGCCGCAGCCATCCGGCCCAGGCCCAGGTGGCAAAGCCGCCGACAAGTCCCAGCCCGGCAAGGCTGGCAGTGCTCAGGACGAGAAGCGATTCAACAGGTGGCATGGTCAATCCTCCCTGGCGCGGGGTTATTTGAGTTTAAGCGCTTCGATTTCATCGGACAGGCGCTTGGCGGGGTCGGTGGCCAGGCGTTCAAGCACCTGGATTCGTTCATTCAGGCGGGTCACTTCGGCGCGCAACCGCGCCGCTTCGGCAATGCTGACGCCATCTTCGGGGGCGTTATCAAACGGCAGCTTGGATTCGGTGCTGCGTTTGCGGCCGCTCACGACCTTCCCGATGGTGACGATCAGGATGATCAACACGACCATTTCAAAGGGGTTCATCGAGTCTCTCGCGATTTGAGGGTGATCATTGCAGGCTTCAGTTCAGCGACTTGGTCGTCAAATCATCGATTTCCGCAGACAGGCGCTTCGCCGGGTCGGTGGCGATGCGCTCCAGCACCTGCAACCGGTCCTTGACGCTGCCGATCTCGGCACGCAGCTGGGCATTTTCCTGCGTCATCAGCTTCACGCGCTCCATCGTCTCGTTGCTGTTGCTGGGCAACAGCGGCTTGCCCCAGCTGCTTTCGAGTGGATAGCCGTTCTTGACGCGCAGCCACGTGGTCATCACCCAGCCGACGGTGCCAAGAAAGACCGCGCTGACGCCGACCGGTGCAAGGGCCTGGATGATGCTGGGGTCTAGTGCCACGATATTGTCCTCAATTGGGTTTGGCCGGCGCGTCGCGCAGGCTTTCGATCTGTTCCATCAGGCCTTCGCTGCGATCGGTGACGATGCGGTTAAGCGTGGCGACATGGCTTTCCAGCCGCTCGATCTTGGCGGCATATTGCGCCGCCTGCTCACCCGCCACGGTGGCGGCGAGATCGAGCTGCTTTTCCTTCATCGTCATCCAGCGCTTGGCGACGCTCGCCGCAATGGCGAACAGTGGAATGGCCAGGACAACAAAGGGAAACAAGTCCGAGGCATCGATGAACATGGTGTCTACTCCTTTGCCGGGGCTTCGATGCGTCGCGACGGCGGCACGTCGCGCAGGCTTTCGATCTGCGCCGTAAGACCTTCGTTGCGATCGGTGACGATGCGGTTGAGCACGGCGACATGCTCCTCCAGCCGTTCGATCTTGGCGGCATATTGCGCCGCTTGCTCGCCGGCGGTGCGCGCCGCCAGTTCGATCTGTTTCTCCTTCAGATCGGCCCAGCGCTTGAACACCTTGCTGCCGATGCCGCCAACGATGGCAACAATGGGAATCGATACGCCCAGGATCGGGATGAGAAGCGCCAGGTCGCTCATGTTCGGTCTGTCCTTTGCTGCCGCGCCTCAGCGCAGATTTTCAATTTCGGCGGTCAATCGCGCCGGCGCATCGGTGGCGATGCGTTCCAGAACCACCATGCGTTCTTCCAACCGGCCGATCTTGCCGCGCAACATGGCATTTTCGCGTTCCAGGCTGGCATCTTGCGGCGTTGGCTCGACCTCGCCTTCGCGTGTCCGTCGCCGGCGGAGACTGAAGCCGTTCTTGCGCGCTTCAAGCTCCATGCCGGCCCGAACGATCCGGCCAACCGTGACGATGGCGACGATGATGATGATGAAGATCATCGTGGACGACATGGTGAATTCCCTCCCCGCCGCTCAGCGCAGCTTGTCGATTTCGGCCGAAAGCCGCGTCGGGCCGTCGGTGGCGATGCGTTCGAGCACCGCGGTCCGTTCCTCCAGCCGACCGATCTTGTCGCGCAGCAATTCGTTCTCGCTCTCGAGAATGGCGTTCTGGCGCTTCAGCTCGTTGTCCTTCTTGTCCACCATGCCGCCCCATTCATTCTCGATTGGGTAGCCATGTTTGGCGCGGATGGCCGTGGTGATGATCCAGGCGATGAAGCTCATCGCGATGAGCGTCAGAACAAAGGCTGGTCCCCCGAAACCCATGGCGTGTCTCCCCAGTTGCTGCTCAGCGCAGCTTGTCGATTTCATTGGCCAGGCTGCGGTTCGACGAGGTCACATAGGCCTCGATATCACGCAGCCGGCGATCGGATTCGCGGAAAGAAGCGTTGACGTCGCGCACCGTGCGCTGCGGCGCAATCCGGACGTTCTTCCAGAACTGCTGGTCCTCGACGCTTTCGTTATACAGCATCCCCGGCTTGGGATCGGCAATCCAGCCGACGGCCAGATAGACGATTGGCAGAAACCCGACGCCCATGATGGTGGCGGCGACAAAGCCGACACGCACCCAGGTGGCTTCCCAGCCGAAATAATCGGCGATGCCCGAACACACCCCCATGAAACGCTTGTTGCGCTTGTCGAGGTAAAAACGTGTGCGGCGAACGCTCATGATGATGTCCCCTGTTGGCGTGCGGGTTAAAGTGCGGGCTTGGGATCGGCGATGAGGCCGATGGCGAGATAGACGAGGATCAGCGAGCCGGCGCCAAGCAGGGTGCCGATGACAAAGCCGATGCGGATCCAGACGGTTTCGATGCCGGTGTAGTCGGCAAGCCCGGCGCACACGCCCATGATCTTGCCGTTGGTCTTGTCGAGACCGAAGGGACGGTTGAACATGCTCATTTCAAACTCCTCAAGCTCAGCGCAGTTCGCGCTGCTGGGTGGAAAGATCCGGCAACCTGCCGTCCTTCCAGTTGGGATTGTCGGCAGCGATGATCCGCTCGATCGAATCGAGCCGTGAATCGAGCCGCCGCGCCATTTCGTGCAGATCGTCGAGCAGCACTTCGTCCTGCTGGCTGATGCCGCGGCCGGACTTCCACTTGGTCAGATAGTGGAGCACCAGCCAGGGCAGCCCGATGAAGAGCATCCCGACGACGCCGATGGGGACAAGAACGTCTTCCATCGCGTCAACCTTCCGACTTCGGCGACAGGCGCGCCTTCATCGCGGCCAGTTCGGCCGAAACCTCGTCGTCCGCCGACAAATCGGCGAATTCATCGGCCAGGGTGCGCGGCGGACCGCCCAAGGACAGCGCATCAGCGCGGCCTTCGGCCAGATCGGCACGACGCTCCATGATCTCGAAGCGGGCGAACGCTTCATCGACCCGGGGTCCCTTGGTCATCTCGATCAGCTTGGACCGCTGGGTTGCGCTCTCGATGCGGTTGAGGATGACATTCTGCCGGGTGCGGGCTTCGCGCAGCTTGGCCTCCAGCTTGTGGATGTCGGCCTCATTGAGTGCCAGCCCGCTGTCGAGCGCGGCAACTTCGCCGCTCATCTGGTCGGCAAAGCTCTTGGCCTTGGATTTCTCCACCAATGCTGCCTTGGCCAGGTCCTCGCGGCCCTTGCTCAAGGCCAGCTCGGCCTTTTCGGCCCAGCTCGATTGTGCGGCTTCGGCGCGGATGATGGCGCGGCGCATTTCCTTTTGATCGGCGATGGTGCGAGCCGCCGAGGCGCGAACTTCGACCAGGGTCTCTTCCATCTCCATGATGATCATGCGGATCATCTTGGCCGGATCTTCGGCCCGATCGAGAAGGTCGGTGACGTTGGCGGCGATGATATCGCGGGTCCGCGAAAAAATGCCCATGGTGTTGTTGCTCCAGTTCCGAAAAGGGGGGGCCGGAGGGGGAGGGGGGAACCCTCCGGCCATCGTCACGAGGTCAGTTCCCACGGACGATATTCGATTCTGCGGTCGTCTGCACCTGGGAAGCTACTGCGGGGCCGGCGGCGGCGAGCAGGAAGGTCCCGCCCAGAACGACGGCGGCGATGGCGCCAACCAGGCTGCGAAGCGTGTCACTGTTGTTGAAAAACTTGGTCATCTTCTGTCTCCTGTCGGGGCATCCGGCGAAGCGCCTGATGCTCATGCCGAGAGCATTGCAGGTCCCGTGCCAAGTGCCTGCCAAAATGTAACCTGTTGAAATCATTGTGTCTCTCTCATGGGCTGGCGATTTTCCCATATGAACTCTTGCTGAATGTTGGGAATTTGCACTAACTTACAGTCATGGCCAAACCAGCGGCGCTCATCGGCTCGTCCTCGATCTTCCTCGACGCCGTCGAACGCGCCTCTGCCGCCGCGCCGCTCAACCGCCCTGTCCTGGTTATCGGCGAACGCGGCACCGGCAAGGAGCTGATCGCCGAACGCCTGCACCGCCTGAGCCCACGCTGGGGCGGGCCGTTGGTGTCGCTGAACTGCGCGGCGCTGCCCGAAAACCTCATCGACGCCGAATTGTTCGGCTATGAAGCCGGTGCCTTCACCGGCGCGCAACGGGCAAGGGCGGGCCGATTCGAGGATGCCGACGGCGGCACGCTCTTCCTCGATGAAATCGCCACGCTTTCGCCGGCTGCGCAGGAACGTCTGCTCCGCGTCGTTGAATATGGCGAACTGACCCGCATCGGTTCCAACCGTGCCATCGCCGTTGACGTCCGCCTCGTCGGCGCCACCAACGAGGATCTGCCCGGCCTTGTCGAATGCGGTCGTTTCCGCGCCGATCTGCTCGATCGGCTCAGCTTCGAAGTCGTCACCTTGCCGCCGCTGCGGGAACGCGCCGAAGACATCGAAGTCCTCGCCCTGCATTTCGCTCGCCGCATGGCCGCCGAACTCGGCTGGTCGCGCTTCCCAGGTTTCACTGCCGCCGCCACGGTGCTGCTCGACAACCACCCCTGGCCCGGCAATGTGCGCGAATTGAAAAATGTCGTCGAACGCTCACTGTATCGCTGGGGCGATGCCGATACGCCGGTGGGCCGAATCATTGTCGATCCGTTCGAATCCCCCTGGCGTCCCCTCGCGGCCCCGGTGCGGTCCCTGTCGCCCCTCACCGAGCGCTCCGCCATCGACCCGGCAAACGAGGCTGCGGCGCTCCCGTCACCCGCCCTGCAAGGCGTCAACGACTTCCGCGCCGCCGTCCTTGCCTATGAACGCGACCTGCTCATCGCCGCCCTGGAACGCTGCCGCCACAACCAGCGCCGCACCGCCGCGGCGCTGTCGCTCAGCTATGATCAGCTCCGTCACGCGCTGAAACGCCACAACATGCTGACGGCGGAATGAGCCTATTTTTCAGACTCATCGCCCAGTTTTAGCCCATGCCGCGCCATCATCGGCCCTTGCGCGACGGTGAACACGAACAGGGCGATCGTCACCCCCCAGACCTTGAAATCTACCCATTGATCGGTGGTCAAAACCCGCCGCGCCACCTCATTCGCCGCCATCAACCCGATGAAAAACAACGCCCAATTCCGCGTCAGCTTGTTCCACCCGGCATCATCGACCCCCGGCAAGGCCTCATCCATCACCAGCTTCAACGTCGGGCGTCCGGTGGCCAGACCGAACAGCAAAATCGCCGCAAACACGCCATAAATCAGTGTCGGCTTCAGCTTGATAAACGTCTCGTCCTGCAACCACAGGGTCAACCCGCCGAACACCAGCACGATTAACCCGGTAAAGATCAGCATCGGCGGCACATGCCGCGTCTTCCACCACGACACCGCCGTCGCCAGCAGCGTCGCCGCCATGAATGCGCCCGTCGCGACGAACACCCCGCCGAACTTGTTGGCGGCAAAAAACACCAGCAACGGCCCATAATTGACCGCCAGCTTCATGGCAGTGGACATTGCGGGACGAGGTGCGGGTTCGCTCATCGCCAAAGCCCTTAGTGCGATTCCGCCGATTGGGAAACGCCGCGCATTCTCCCCTTGCACCCCGCCCAACCGGCGTTAGCGTGCCGCGCGTGCCCCCCGAACCGCTCATCGTCACCGATCTCGCCTGCCAGCGCGGCGACCGGCTGCTGTTCGAAGGGCTGTCGTTCCGCGTCGAACCTGGTGCCGCGCTCCACCTTGAAGGCCCCAATGGCAGCGGCAAATCCAGCTTGCTCCGCCTCCTCGCCGGTCTGCTGTCGCCCGTTGCCGGCACCATCGAAGGCGGTGGTGCGCGCGGTTTCCTTGGCCATGACGTGGCGCTGAAACCCCGCATGAAGCTCGCCGACGAACTCGCCCATTGGGCCCGGCTCGACGGTTCGACCGCAACCTTGCCTGCCGCCATGGCCGCGATGAACGTCGCCGCGCTCGGCACCTTGCGTTGCAGTCACCTGTCCTCCGGACAGCGGCGCCGTGCCGGCCTGGCGCGTGTCATCGCCGGCGGTGCGCCATTGTGGCTGCTCGACGAACCCACCGCCGGTCTCGATACCGCCTCGTGCGCCTTGCTCGCCGCGGCCATGGCCGCTCATCGCGCCAACGATGGCATGATCGTCGCCGCCGTCCATGGCGACATTGGCCTCACCAGCCCCCAGCGGCTGCGGCTCGATCAATGAACCGTACATGATGTTCCTCACCCTCGTCCGCCGCGACCTCACGCTTCTCGCCCGGTCCCCGGCGCTGTGGATGCCAGTGATGTTCTTCGTCCTCGTCGCCGCGCTGTTTCCCTTCGCTGTCGGCCCCGATGCCCGGCTACTCGCCCGCATTGCCCCCGGCATCATCTGGGTCGCCGCGCTGCTTGCCGCGCTGTTGCCGGTCGAAACGCTGGTGGCCCCTGATCTCGAGGACGGCACGCTCGATCAACTCGCCGCGCGCGAAATCCCCATGGAGCTTGTCGCCGCTGCCCGCATCCTCGCGCATTGGCTCGGTTTCACCGTGCCGCTGCTCGCCGCGCTGCCCATCGCCGCCATCCTCGTCGGCCTGGACAGCGCCACCGGCTGGCGTCTCGCCCTCGCGCTGCTGCTCGGCACGCCCGCTCTCGCCGCCCTTGCTGTGGTTGCCGCTGCACTCACTGCGGGTCTGCGCGGTGGCGGTGCGCTCGCTGGCCTCATCATCCTGCCGCTCGCCCTGCCCATCCTCATCTTCGGCGTCGGTGCCGCCGAGCCAGGCGCCCTCAAGCTCCTCGCCGCCGCCAGCCTTGTTACCGTTGCCATTGCGCCGTTCGCCGCCGCCGCCGCGATGCGACAGGACTGACGACCGGCTTTCCCCCCTGCGACAATACGCCTAAGCCCCCCGCCATGGCCACTACCGCAATCGACTCGCCCGTTACGGCACCGCCGCATCGTCTTGCCTTCCCCGCCATGATCTTCGGCAGCGCGGCGCTGGCCTTTGGCCCATGGCTCGTCCGCCTCGCCGATGTTGCCCCGGTTTCCTCGGCGTTCTGGCGACTCGCCATTGCCATACTGCCGCTCACACTGCTCGCGCGCTTCATCGGCGCCCCCGCTGCCGCCGGCACCTATGATCGGCGCGTGCTCGGGCTTGCCGCGCTGGCCGGGGTGTTCTTTGCCGTCGATATCGCGCTTTGGCATTATGGCATCGTCCGCACCACGCTTGCCAATGCGGCGCTGCTGTCCAATGCCGCCAGTTTCCTGCTGCCATTGTGGGGCTTTGTCGTTCTTGGACACAAACCCGGCAAAAAGGCTCTCCTTGCCATCGCTTTTGCGCTCGCCGGAACCATTCTGCTTGTCGGCCGCAGCGCCGAAGTCAGCCCGGCGCATCTCGCCGGCGACCTGTTCTGCCTCGTTGCCGCGCTGTTCTACACTGCCTATCTCATCGTCGTGGATCGCCTGCGCGGCACGGTCCCGGTGTTCCCGCTGCTCGCACTTGCCACCGCTTTCGGTGCGCTTGCCCTCCTCCCCGCAGCGCTCACCCTCAGCGGCGATGCCTTCTGGCCAACCGATTGGACGCCGCTGCTGCTCCTCGCGCTGGGCAGCCAGGTTATCGGCCAGGGTCTGGTCGTTTTCGCCGTCGGGCATCTCAAACCCCTTGTCGTCGGCCTGGCGCTGCTCGTGCAACCCGCTGTCGCCGCCACCATCGGCGCGCTGCGCTTTGGCGAAGTTCCCGGCGTTGCCGAAATCATCGGCGCCGGTTTCGTCGTCGCCGCCCTTGTGCTCGTCCGCCTGCCCGACCGGCGTTAAGCCGCCACCGCCAGTCGTGCCGCCGCCAGAATCATGTCGGCGGCTTTTTCGGCAATCATCACCGTTGCAGCATTGGTGTTGCCGCTGACGAGGCGCGGCATCACCGACGCATCGACCACCCGCAAGCCCGATACCCCGTGCACCCGCAACTGCGGATCGACCACAGCCATCGGATCATCGGCGCGGCCCATCTGTGCCGTGCCGACCGGGTGATACAGCGTCGATCCCATCGCCTGGGCATAGGCCAACAGGTCGGCATCGCTCTCCACGGCAACGCCGGGCATCCGCTCCTCCGCCATCCACGGGCGCAGCGCTGGTTGCGCCGCCAGCTTGCGCGCCCATCGCAGCCCGGCGACGATCGTTGTCTGGTCAACCGTATCGGCCAGATAGTTTGGCCGGATCGATGGCCGGTCCAGCGGCGCACTCGTTCTGATATGGATCGTCCCGCGGCTTTCCGGGCGCAACTGGCAGGGCGCAATCGTCAGCCCCGGCAGTTTTTCCAGCGCGAATTCGCCCTTGTTCACATAGGCATCGACATCCATCGTGCCCGGCAGGATGTGATATTGCACATCAGGGCCGATCAACCCCGGCCGTGTCCGCACATAGGCCTGGATATGCGCCGCCGACAGCGTCAACAGCCCGCGCCGTTGCGTCGCAAAGCGCACCACCTCGCGCGCCAGGCGCCAGCCGCGGCTGAGTTCATTGACGCTGATGCAATCCTTCAACCGGAATTGCGTGCTGACCATGTAATGATCCTGCAAATTGGTGCCGACACCCTTTAGCGCGTGCACCACCGGCACCCCCGCCGCCGCCAGCACATCGCCATCACCAATGCCCGACAATTCGAGCAATTGCGGCGAATTCACCGACCCGCCCGACAGGATGACTTCGCGCCGCGCCTTCACCTCCACGCTGCGCCCGTCCTGGAAATAGCGCACACCGGTGGCGCGCTTGCCGTCCATCAACACGCGCTCGGCCTGGGCATGGATCTCCAGCGTCAGATTCGTCCGCGCCAGCGCCGGACGCAAATATCCCATCGCCAATGACCAGCGCCGGCCATTCTTGATGGTGTTCTGGAAATAACTGATGCCATCCTGGCTTTCGCCGTTCACATCATTGTTGAAGGGTATTCCCGCCTCCACCCCCGCCTTGATCACCGCATCCGAAATCGGGTGGGTGTCGCACGGGTCACACACATTCAAGGGGCCATCACCGCCATGGCTTTCATCGCCGCCCAACCGCTCATTGCCTTCCGCCCGCCGGAAATACGGCAACACATCGGCATGGCTCCACCCGGTGCAGCCCAATTGCGCCCATTGGTCGAAATCCGCTGCCTGGCCGCGCACATAAACCATGCCGTTGATGGAGGATGACCCGCCCAGAACCTTGCCACGCGGCCACACATGCGCCCGATCGCCCGACGTGGCATCAACCTCGGTCTCATACAGCCAATTGACCTTGGGGTCCTTCAACGTCCGGGCATAACCGATGGGAATATGAATCAGCGGATTGGTATCCTTGCCCCC
>JANPEP010000252.1:0-17144 GCA_031422995.1 Polymorphobacter sp.
GCAACAGCGTGCTTGATGGCATGGCCACCCAGTGTCGGCGAAGGCGTCGCATTGAAGGCGCCGCGATAGGCCTTGCCGATCGGGGTCCGGGCGGTCGAAACGATAACAGCTTCACGCATGGTAAAATCCTTCTTCTTCAAACCCCTCTCCCGTCAGGGAGAGGGAGGGGCCCATTGCGCAGCAATGGGAGGGTGAGAGAGACTTCAAACCGGAAACCGCGCCATCCCCGGCTCACTCGGCAAATCAATCGCCCCGGTAATCAGCGCGACGCCATGGTAAAACACCACCAGTTGCACAATCTCCAGAATCTGCGCCGTATCGAAATGCGCCGAAACCCGTGCAAACTCGCCATCGCTCAACTTCTTGTTGGCCAGCAACGCATCCACGGTCGCCACAACCGCCGCATCCGCCGCTTCCCAATTGCCGTCATCGGCATGGCCATCAAAGGTCGATCGCACCTGCGCGTCGCTCAACCCCGCCTTGGCCGCAAACAATTTGCTATGGATGCCCCATTCATACTCGCACCCGGTCTGCGCCGCCGTCCGCTCGATCACGATCTCGCGGGTATGGAAATCCAGTGCCCCCTTGCCGGCCACTGCCCCACCCAGAAATCGCTCCAGCGCCTTCTGGCTCTGCCCCACCGAAGTGAACAACGCCAAAGGCTCGCTCCCCGGCGCGACGATCTTCGAAATCGTTGCCTCGAATGCCTCGGGCCAGGGCTTTTGCAACAATCCGATGCGGCTCATGCCAAACCCCTCAAAGATACTGCAACGTGATCCACTCGGCCGCGAGCGCCGGCTTCGTCTCGCCCTCGATCTCCACCGTCACATTCACCGTCGATTGCCACGCCCCGTCCGGCCGCTGCGTCACATCGGCCAGCGAAAACCGCCCGCGCACCTTCTTGCCGGATTTCACCGGCGCCATGAATCGCACTTTGTTCAGGCCGTAATTGACCCCCATCTTGGTGCCCACCACCCCCGGCATCACGCCATAGGCAAACACCGAACACAGGCTCAAAGTCAGGTAACCATGGGCGATCGTCGTCCCGAACGGCGTCTGCGCGGCCAATTCCGGGTTCACATGAATGAACTGGTGATCCCCCGTCACCTCGGCAAACGCATCGATCCGCGCCTGGTCGACCAGCACCCAGTCGGACACCCCCAATTCCGTGCCCACCAGCGCGCGATAATCTTCCAGCGGAATCGCCATGTCGTTCAGTCCCCAAGACCAGTGTTTTGCGGCAACCTAGTCGCCGGGTAACGCTAACGTCAACCTGTCGCGCATCACCAGGTGGCGCTATCAGGGCAGCATGAGCATCCCAGCCGCCAGCCTTTCCGCCGCCCGCGCCACCATGCGCACCCTCCACCGCGCGCCCGAGCCCGAAGTCCTCGCCAGCCTCCTCCCCACCGCCACCCTCACTCCCGCCACGCGCAGCGCCGTCGTTGGCCGGGCGCTCGGCCTGCTGGCGGACCTGCGCGCCGCCCAAGGCGAAGGCTGGGTCAACCGCTTCCTCCAGCAATATCGCCTCAACACCGCCGAAGGCATCGCGCTGCTCTCGCTCGCCGAAGCCTTTCTGCGCGTCCCCGATGCCGAAACCGCCGACGCCCTCATCCGCGACAAGATCGGCACCGCCGACTGGGCCGCCCACAAGGGCGAATCCGATTCCGCCCTCGTCAACAGCGCCACCTGGGGCCTGGTCATGACCCGCGCGCTTTTCGGCGAGGACGACAAGGCCAGCGTCCTCAAACGCCTCGTCGCCCGCGCCGGCGAGCCTTTCGTCCGCCAGGCCGTCGGCGCCGCGATGCGCATGATGGGGCAAGTCTTCGTCATGGGCCGCACCATCGACGAAGCCATCGAACGCGCCGCCGACAAGGATAATCGCGGCTTCACCGCCAGCTTCGACATGCTCGGCGAAGCCGCCCGCACCCACGCCGATGGCCAACGCTATTTCGCCAGCTACATGGCCGCGATCAAGGACACGGCGAAATCGGCCAAGGCGAACCACATCACTGACCGCCACTCGATCTCCGTCAAACTCTCCGCCATCCACCCGCGCTACGAAACCGCCCACGCCGCCACCTGCGTCCCCGAACTCACCGACATGCTCCGCCAACTCGCCGCCGAGGCCGCCAGCAGCGGCATCGGCCTCACCGTCGACGCCGAAGAATCCGAGCGCCTCACCATGTCGCTCGACATCATCGAATCCATCGCCCGCCGTCCGGAATTGCAGGGCTGGGACGGCTTCGGCATGGCCATCCAGGGCTATGGCAAGCGCGCCCGGCCAGTGATTGCCTGGGCCAACCAACTCGGCGCCGAAACCCGCCACCGCCTCACCGTCCGCCTGGTGAAGGGCGCCTATTGGGACAGCGAAATCAAGCGCACACAGGTCGAAGGCCTCGCCGATTATCCGCTGTTCACGCGCAAGGCCGCCACCGACGTCTCCTACCTCGCCTGCGCCCATGACATGCTCGCCGCCCCCAATCTCTACCCGGCCTTCGCCACCCACAACGCGCTGACCGTCGCCACCATCCTCGAATGGGCCGGCGAAACGCGCGACTTCGAATTTCAACGCCTGCACGGCATGGGCGAGGGCCTGTTCGAACGCCTGGTGCGTGAGCACGACTATAAATGCCGCACCTACGCTCCCGTCGGCGGCCACCGCGACCTGCTGGCCTATCTCGTCCGCCGTCTCCTCGAAAACGGCGCCAACAGCAGTTTCGTCCACCAACTCGCCGACGCCAACATCAGCGACGACACCCTCCTCGCCGATCCCGCCGCAAAGATCGCCAGCGTCGGAGGCACCCCCCACCCCTCGATCCCGCTCCCAATCCGCCTCTACGGCACCAGCCGCGACAACAGCACCGGCATCGACCTCACCGACGAGCAAATCCTGTCAGCGCTGACAGCCAAAATCACCACTTCACCGCTCCCCTTGCGGGAGAGGTCGGACTCGGCATCTTCGCCGAGCCGGGAGAGGGGTCTTTCACACTTGCAAACCGCCCTCACTGCCGCCAACGCCGCAAACCCCATCTGGTCCGCCGTCCCCCTCGAAACCCGCGCCCAAACCCTCGATACCCTCGCACTCCTCCTCGAAACCAACCGCGAATCCCTGATCGCCACGCTCGTCCACGAAGCCAAAAAGACCATCCCCGACGCCCTCGCCGAAGTCCGCGAGGCCGTCGATTTCTGCCGCTACTACGCCGCCGAAGCGCGCCGGCAATTCGTCCCGCAAATCCTCCCCGGTCCCACCGGTGAACGCAACGAACTCCGCCTCACCGGCCGCGGCACCTTCGCCTGCATTGCCCCGTGGAACTTTCCACTCGCCATCTTCATCGGCCAGGTCGCCGCTGCATTGGTCGCCGGCAACACCGTCATCGCCAAACCCGCCCCCCAAACCCCGCGCATCGCCGCACAGGCCATCGCGCTCGCCCACCAGGCCGGCGTGCCGCCCGAAGTCCTCCACCTCATCACCGGCGGCGCAGACATCGGCGACGCCCTTGTCCGCGACCCCCGCATCATGGGCGTCGCCTTCACCGGCAGCACCGCCACCGCCCGGCGGATAGCGCGCGCCCTGCTGGACGACGAATCCCGCCCCCTCGTCCCCCTCATCGCCGAAACCGGCGGCATCAACGCGATGATCGTCGATTCGACCGCGCTCACCGAACAAGTCGTCCAGGACGTCATCACCAGCGCCTTCCGCTCCGCCGGGCAACGCTGCTCCGCCCTCCGGCTGCTGCTGCTCCAGGAAGACATCGCCGACCGCACATTGGAAATGCTCAAGGGCGCCATGGACACGCTAGTCATCGGCAATCCCGCCGATCCCGCCACCGATGTCGGCCCGGTCATCGACGCCCAATCCCGCGACCGCCTCGAAACCTACCGGCAATCCACCCGCGACCACTGGCTCCACACCCTGCCGATACCCCCTGACGATACCTTCATCGCCCCCACCATCATCCGCCTCGCTACCGTCGCCAACCTGCAGCAAGAATGGTTCGGGCCGCTCCTCCACGTCGTTACCTGGAAAGCCGGCGAACTTCCGCAGACCATCGCCGCCGTCAACGCGCTGGGCTACGGCCTCACCATGGGCCTCCACAGCCGCATCGCCTCGGTCGCCGCCGCCGTCACCACAACGGCGCACGTCGGCAACCTCTACATCAACCGCTCGATGATCGGCGCCGTTGTCGGCAGCCAGCCGTTCGGCGGCGAAGGCCGATCCGGCACTGGCTTCAAGGCCGGCGGACCGCACTACCTGCTGCGCTTCGCCCACGAACGCACCACCAGCACCGATACCACCAGCGCCGGCGGCAATGCGTCATTGCTCAGCATTGAAGACGTCGCCGGCATCTGATACCGCTCTGATATTAAACGGAGAATCCCCATGACCCGCATCCTTGCCATCGCCGCCATGGTCACCCTCTCCACCTGCGCCACCAACAATTACGAAGCGTCGCAAACCTGTGCCCGCACCGCCGGCTGCACCTCCAGCTTCTCCAACAGCGGCTATGGCCCCGTCCACGCCCAGGCCGTCGCCCCCGATTCCCCCAGCCCGTTGCAACCGCAACTCTGACAATCTGAGCGTCACTCCATTTACACGCCCGCAGTTTTGCGTATAACTACTCCGCATGAACGCTCAAACCGCCATCCTCGCCGCGCCTGAGCCCCAGCGCCTGCAAGTCCCCCGCAAGGAATGGGGCGCCGCCTTCCGCGCCCTGCAACGCCTGCTCCGCGACAAGGATGACACCGGCGAAGTCTTTGAAATCATGCGCGCCCTCAATGGCGATTCCACCCGCAAGGGCTATCACAAACTCCTCGCCACCGCCGAAGGTGGCCGTCTTGCCTACCAGCGCGAGGAACTCGCCGAACAACTCTCCGATCGCGCCTGGCTCGCCACCCTCCCGCCCGGCAGCCTCGGCGCTGTCTATCGCGATTTCACCGACAATGGCGGCGTCACCCCGATGGGCCTCGTCGAAGTCTCCAACCAGGTCATGACCGGCCTCGAACACCCCGTTGCCTGGTACGGTCGCCGCATCCGTGATTCGCACGATCTCTGGCACGTCACCACCGGCTATGGCCTTGATTCCCTGGGCGAAGCCTGCCTCGTCGCCTTCTCCTATGCCCAGACCCGCGCGCTCGGCTGGGCCGCGATTGCCGTGGGGGCTGCCGTCAAAAGCCGCAAAGGCCCCAACCAACCCTATGTCGCCGCCATCCGCGAAGGCTATGCTCGTGGGCGCGCCGCCCGCTGGATGCCGGCGCAGGACTGGATAGCCCTCCTGCCCCTGCCCCTCGAAGACGTCCGCGCCCGCCTCGGCCTCACCCCGCCGCCCATCTATCTCTCGATCCCGGCGGAACTCCGCGGCCAGGCCGTCCCCAAGGGCTAGAGTTTCTTGCGGTCGGGCGGTGCCGGCGCCGCAACAGGCGCCACTCCCTGCACCTTCGGCGTCGCATCCGCCATCGCCAGCCCCAGCCCACGGAATCCGTCCAGCGCCCCCAGCAAAACCTGTTGCTTGGTGTTCAGCATCGCGATCAACGACGCGTCCTCCACCGTGAACTCCACCTCCACCTCGATCGACGTCGCTGTCACCGCCGTCACATGCGCCCGCTTCAGGTCGACATGGATCATCGGCTCCAACACCGCGGTCAACATCGCCGGCACCCCCGCCAACCCCATGGTCTCCGACCCCAGGTCGAGGTGAAAGGTCATCACCGTCGTCCGCGCCTCGATCCGCCGCAGATTGCGGATCTGCTGGTCCAACAGCCGCGTATTCGAAACAATCACCTGCTCGCCGGTAATCGCGCGGATCCGCGTGGTCTTCAGCCCGATGGCCTCCACCGTCCCCGTTACTTCCCCAAAGCGGATCGTGTCCCCCACCCGAAACGGCCGGTCAAACAGGATCGACAGCGCCGCAAACAGGTCCGAAAATATCCCCTGCGCCGCGAGGCCGATGGCGATACCGCCAACGCCAAGCCCCGCAACCAGCGCCGTGACATTCACCCCCAGATTGTCGAGGATCAGGATGACCGCCAATATCCACACGACAACATTCACCAGCACCCGGATGACGTTGATCGCGCTGTCGAGCTCGTGATTGTCCTCGCTCGCCGCCGCCTTGCGCTCGACAAGCGCCAGCAAGATCTCGCGCAGCCAAAGCGCTCCCTGCACTGCAAAGGCGATGGTAAAGCAAAAATCGATGAACGCCTGCAACGGCGCCGGCGTTTGCACCAGATGCGTCACCAGATACGCCGATGTCACCGCGATGAACGGGCTGCGCGTCCGCCGCACGATACGGCTGGTGAATCCCCGCCATGTGGTGACCGGGTGCGCCGTGCCCAGCACCCGCACCGCGGCCCAGCGCAGGCCAAAAAACACCAGGTACAGCGCAACCGCAATCGCCACCGCCGTCAACGCATCGCTGCTTTCGTCGCGCACCCAGCCATAGGTGTCGACCGTCAACGCCTCGATCTGGTCGGCAAGGTCGATCGGCTTCGATGGCGGTATCACTGCCGCCGCCGGCAACACGCCCGCCATCACGCCACCGCCGCCAGCAACGCCGGCGCCAACCACGCCGGCCGCATCACCGTCACCGCTGCATCATTCACGAACAAATCCCCCGCCGCCGCTTCCAGCCGCAAATGCGCAAACCCCGCGCCGTCACTGTGGCTCCGCATCGTCCCCGCACTGCGCCCCGCACCGTCGCGCACCACGCCATCACCCACATCGCCGGCAAACCGCACCGGCAACAGCCGCCGCCGCACCTTGTCGCGGTGGTGCATCCGCGCCGTATTCTCCTGCCCAACGTAACAGCCCTTGGTGAAACTCACCCCGTTCAACAAATCCGCCCCGGTCTCCAGCCACAACAGCGCATCCTCGCCAACATCGTCACTGCCCGGCACGCCCACCGCCAATCGGTGCGCGTCATACGCCACAGCGCCGCCCTCACCCGCTGCAACCCCCAACCAGCGCGCGCCAAGCCCCGCAAAGCGCGCGTCCGGCACCTGCCCTGCCTCGCCGCCATCCCAACCGGCATAAACCGCCAGCGCGCTGGCCTCGATCGTCACGGCCTTGCGCATCCGATACATCGCCAGCCGCTTCGCCAACGCTTCCGCCCGCACCGCCGCCACATCGATCATCACCGCCGCATCGTCGCCCGCAAACAACATCATGTCGAACAACGCCTTGCCCTGCGCCGACAACAGTCCGGCATATAGCGGCGTCGCCACCGACAACGCCATCACATCATGCGTCAGCAGCCCCTGCAAAAAGCTGCGAGCCTCCGCCCCCGCCACACGCAACACGCTTCGGTCTTCAAGGCGAACAATTGTCATGGCCCCAGCGATATGCGTTTCACCGCCGCTTGCCAAATCCCCCGCCGCCGCCGCCGCCCACCCTTGACTTTTCGCCCCCGCCCCGCCATTGCCCACCGCTTCCCGCGTCTGGCCAGTCCCGTCGCGCCTTCAACCTGTTTCTTCGGGACCTGTCATGGCCAAGCCGACTACCATCAAGATCAAGCTCGTGTCGTCCGCGGACACCGGTTACTATTATGTGACCAAAAAGAACCCGCGCACCCAGACCGAAAAGCTCAACTTCCGCAAATACGACCCGGTCGTCCGCAAGCACGTCGAGTTCAAGGAAGCCAAGATTAAGTGAAGCGCCGCGAGCGCGCAGCGTAACTGCGCGCCGACAGGCGCAAACTCGGCCCGCGGGGCGGTTGGCTTCACCGACCGAAACCGTCCGACGTCAGCCTCGGCTTTGCCGCGGCTCTTTCTTTATCCAAAACCTGCTTCCCTTTCCCCCTTGAGGGAGAGAGCGACTCGGGCACTTGCCCCAGCGGGGAGAGGGGTCCTTTTCTCCCCTCAGGCCGCCTCGGCCACCCGGTTCCGCCCGCCGCGCTTCGCATCATACAGCGCCGCATCGGCCCGCATCAGCAACGATGCCGTATCGATATCGCTCTCATTCAACGTCGCCATGCCGATGCTGATGGTAATCCCGGTCTGGCCATCCGCCACCCGCCCGATTCGGGTCTGCGCCACCAATCGTACCAGCCGCGCCGCCACCGCTCGCGCCGTCTGCGCGTCGGTATCGGGCATCACCACGGCAATCTCGTCGCCGCCGTATCGCGCAATCGTGTCGGTCAACCGCACGCCCGATTGCAACGCCTCGGCCACCGTCCGCAACACCCGGTCGCCGGCGGCATGGCCCCAACGGTCATTGAACGGCTTCAACGCATCCAGGTCGATCATCAAAAGCGCCAGCGGCCGATTGCCGCCCCGCGCCGAATCGACCGCTGCCGGCAATGTCACATCCAGATGGTGGCGATTGTACAACCCGGTCACCGGATCAATCACCGCCATCCGCCACGCCGCCCGGGTTTCCGCCGCCCGTGCAAACGCCACCTGCCGCCGCCGCACCAATGCCGCCAGCCGCGCCTGCACCTCGTGCCGGTCGATCGGCAATCCCGCCACATCGGCGACTCGCAATTCAAACGCTTTCACCAGCGCCGCCGGGTCCTCACGCGGCACAAGCGCCAGCACCGCCAACGGCCGCGCCTCGCAAACCGCCTGCAATTCCGTAACCCGCTGCAAACCTTCGGCCCATGAAGGCCCATCGACAGCGACAATCAACACCATCAACTCGCCGTCCGCCACCTTGCGCATGGCATCTGAAATGCTCAAGGATTCCAGTGACGTGCCAGGTGGGATCAAGGCGCGCACGGCTTCGCAAAGCTCGTCCGAGCCGCCGCTGCCGACAAAACCGATCCTGATCGCCATCAAACTGTCTGGACGCCCCCAACATCCGCCGCGCGGGCAAAAGGCCCGCCCGCAACACAGATTTCAAACCCTGCCTCACATACGCATCGCAGCCGCTTTGCGTTGCACCGGTGCCGTTGCCCCCACACCGATACTTGGCAATCTAGCATGGCTACCCCTAATGAGGGAAGTATTCGAACGAATTGGTCAATACCCGTGTTGCACGACAAAAAGGTTAACACTGTGGCGGCGCCCGGAATCCTGGGCCTGCAGGCGCTCGGCTATGTCGCGGCAGACCCCGATCTCGGCCCCCGCTTCCTCGCGCTTTCCGGCCTGGATGCCACCACGCTGCGCGCCCGCGCCGCCGATCCATCACTGCTCGCCGCTGTCATCGATTTCCTCCAGGCCCGCGAATCAGACCTCATCGCCTGCGCCGATGCGCTCGACGTCAAACCCGATTCGCTCGTTCGCGCCGCAATCGCCCTTTCGGAAGGTTCCGCATGACCCGGCCGCTCATCATCTCCGATTGCGACGGCGTGCTGCTCGAATTCGCCGATCCCTTCATCGCCTATCTCGCCCAACAGCACGCCATCACCCTCAAGCTCGAATCCTTCGCGCTCGCCGGCAACATGCGCAATGCCGATGGCACGCCTGTCCTGCCCGATCGCTTTCCCGCCCTCCTCGATGAATTCTTTGCGAACCACATGCCGACCCAGGCCCCCATCGATGGCGCCGCCGCGGCGCTCGCCGCCCTCGCCGAAACCTGCGACGTCGTCATCCTCACCAATATCGCTGATCATCACGCCATCACCCGCACCGGTGAACTGGCACGCCTCGGCATGCCCTATCGCGTCTTCGGCAACCAGGGCCCCAAGGGCGCGCCGATTCGCGCCCTGCTCGATGAATTCCAACCGTCCTTTGCCGTGTTCATCGATGATCTGCCGCCGCATCACAGCTCGGCAAAAAAGGCCGTGCCCGATGTCCACCGCCTGCACATGGTTGCCGAACGCTCGCTGCGCCACCTCATTCCACCGGCAGACGACGCCCATGCCCGCATCGATCACTGGCCCGAGGCGCTTGCCCATATCCAGACCATCCTGAAAGGCTGATCATGTCCGAACAAACTCCCGCCGCCCGCCTCGCCGCGCTCGGCATCGTCCTGCCCACCGCCGCCGCCCCCGCCGCCAACTATGTGCCGGCGGTGGCCATCGACGGCCTGCTCCACATTTCCGGCCAAATTCCGTTCGACAGCAACGGCGCCCTCATCAAGGGCCGCCTCGGCGACACGATGGACATCGCACAGGGCGAGAGACTTTTGAGCGTCGCCGAAGGCGAGAAACTTTTGAGCGTCGCCGAAGGCGCCGAGGCCGCCCGCCGCTGCGCCATCGGCCTCATCGCCCAGATGCAGGCCGCCCTTGGTGACCTCGGCCGCGTCCGCCGCATCGTCAAACTCGGCGTCTTTGTCGCCTCCACCCCCGATTTCACCGATCAACCCGAGGTCGGCAACGGCGCCTCCAACCTGATGGTCGAAATCTTCGGCGAGGCCGGTCGCCACGCCCGCTCGGCCGTTGGTGTTGCGGCTCTCCCCCGCGGCGTCGCCGTCGAAATCGACGCTATCATCGCCATCCACGATTGATGGTCCCGCTCAAGGCCCGCATCCTCACCGCCGCCACCGACGTATCCGCGGCGGACTGGAACGCCTGCGCCGGTCCCGAAAACCCCTTCGTCCAACACGAATTCTTCGCCGCGCTCGAAGCCTCGGGCAGCGCCTGCGCCCGCACCGGCTGGCAACCCGCGCACATTGTCATCGACGATGCTGCCGGCATTCCCGCCGCCATCCTCCCCGCCTATCTCAAATCCCACAGCCAGGGCGAATATGTCTTCGATCACGGCTGGGCCGATGCGTGGGAGCGCGCCGGCGGCAGCTACTACCCCAAACTCCAATGCAGCGTCCCCTTCACCCCCGCCACCGGGCCTCGCCTGCTGCTGCGCGAGCCCGGCGCTGCCCCGGCACTGCTGGCCGCCGCGCAAACCCTCGCCATCCAGAACAACCTCTCCTCGGTCCACGCCACCTTCCTCACCCCCGAACAACAGCCGCTGTTCGAATCGCAAGGCTGGCTCATGCGCAGCGGCGAACAATTTCACTGGTCCAACAACGGCTATACCTGTTTCACCGACTTCCTCGCCGATCTCTCTTCCCGCAAACGCAAGGCCATCCGCAAGGAACGCGAAGCGGCGCTGGCCACCGGTGTCCAGATCCTCCACCTCACCGGTACCGAGATCACCGAAGCCCATTGGGACGCCTTCTGGCACTTCTACCAAGACACCGGCATGCGCAAATGGGGCCGCCCCTATCTCACCCGCGCCTTCTTCTCGCATATCAGCGAGACCATGGGTGATCGCGTCCTGCTGATGCTCGCCCTCAAAAACGGCAAGCCCGTCGCCGGCGCGCTCAATTTCATCGGCGCCGATTGCCTCTATGGCCGCTACTGGGGCGCCGCCGAGGACATCCCCTTCCTGCATTTCGAGCTTTGCTATTACCAGGCCATCGATTGGGCCATCGCCCATGGTCTCGGCCGCGTCGAAGCCGGCGCCCAGGGCGCCCACAAACTCGCCCGCGGCTACCGCCCCGTCGCCACCGTCTCGGCGCACTATATCCCCAACAAGAGCTTCCGCGCCGCCGTCGCCGATTTCGTCGCCCGCGAAGCCGAAATGGTCGCCGCCGATATCGAAGCCATGGATATGGCGACGCCTTTCAGGCGCAATCTCGAATTGCCGTTCAGGCGAGGCTAAGGTGTTCCCGGCGTTTATGCGCCACCAACAAGGACTTTCGATGCTGCTGCGCGCCCTCATCTTCACCATGCTCGCCGCCAGCCCGGTGCTCGCTGCCGAGCAGATCTACAGCCTGTCGCCCGCCGCACGCGAAGCCGCCATCGCCGCCGCCGCCCAAGGTCCCGAAAGCACCGCCTTGCTGCCCGACCCCAACCGCGACCGCATCCTCGGCAGCAGCCTCTATGGCAACGACGTGCCGCGTGACAACAAGGTCCATGGCGAAGTCAGCATGTTCGTCGGCACCGGCGGCGCCCGCGGCATCGCTGCCACCATCGGCGCCCCCATCGGCGATCGCGGCTATGCGCAATTCTCCTTCAGCCAGGGCCGCGACACCGGGCAATTCTACAATCCCTACGGCATCTACCAGCCCTATCGCTGGGACCAGCAGCGCCGCTAAACCGCCATTCGCTAAACCGCAATATTGTCAATCAACCGCGTCGTCCCCACCACACCCGCCGCCATCAACCGCGCCCCTGGCACCAGCGCATCCAGCGGCGTCAACGCCTCGCCATCCACCAACTCGACATAATCCACCCGGTTGAACCCCGCCTCGGCCAAGGCCAGATGCGCCGCTGCCAAGACCTGTGCCACCGCGGCTTCGCGGCCCGACTCAAGCATGGCCCCGCCGCGCAACGCGTCCCGCGCCGCGATCAGCGCCTTGGGCAAGGCCAGCGCTCGGCGCCGCTCATCCACACTTAAATACATGTTGCGGGATGACAGCGCCAAGCCATCATCATCACGCACGATCGCCGCCCCGATGATCCGCGTGCCCAGATCAAGGTCCGCCGCCATCCGCCGAATGATCGCCAGTTGCTGCCAATCCTTCTCGCCAAACACCCCGACATCGGCGCGCGATGCCGCCAGCAGCTTCGAAACCACCGTCGCCACGCCATCGAAATGCCCCGGCCGCACCGCCCCGCACAACCGATCGGGCAGCCCGGCCACCTTCACATAACTGGCAAACCCGTTCGGATACATGTCCGCGACACCCGGCGCATACAGCAACTCGCACCCCGCAGCCTGCAATTTGGCCGCATCCCCCGCCTCATCACGCGGATACCGGTCCAGATCTTCCAACGGTCCAAACTGCTTGGGGTTGACGAAAATCGACGCCGCCACCTTGTCGGCATGCTGCAAGCCAACACCCACCAGCGCCAGATGCCCGGCGTGCAGCGCCCCCATGGTCGGCACCAACGCCACACGATGCCCCGATCGCTTCCAGGCTTCCATCGCCGTCGTCAGTTCGCCAGGCGTGCGAACGATGCGAAACTCTGCTGCCACAACGGGCCTTTCGGTTGACACAGGCTGGCGGCTGTGTCGGAAACAACGCGATTAAGCAAGGTTCGGGGCCGCAATGTCATCAGGGGCGAAATCCGCGCACATCATCGTGCTCGGCAATGAAAAAGGCGGATCGGGCAAATCCACCACCGCCGTCCACATCGGCGTGGCGCTCGCCCATGCCGGTTTCCGCACCGCCATGCTCGATCTCGATGCCCGGCAACGCACCGTCGCCCGCTATCTTGAAAACCGCGCCGCCTTTTGCGCCAAACGCGAACTCGCCCTCCCCACCCCCGACATCGCCGTCATCGCCGATGGTCCCGATGCCGTCACCGAACTCACCCTGCGCCTCGATCAGGCCAGCACTCTCGACTTCATCGTCATCGACACGCCGGGCCGCGATTCCGATCTCGCCCGCGCCGCCCTCGCCCGCGCCAACACAATCATCACGCCCATCAACGACAGCTTCGTCGATTTCGACCTCATCGGCCAGGTCGATCCCGAAACCTTCGCCGTTCGCCGCCCCAGCTTCTATGCCGAACTGATCTGGGATGCTCGCCGCGCCCGCGCCAAATCGGATGGCGTCCAGGTCGATTGGGTCATTCTCCGCAACCGCCTCTCCACCCTCGAAGCTCGCAATCGGAAACGGGTCGGCGCCGCCCTCGATGAACTCGCCAAGCGCGTCGGCTTCCGTGTCGTCGGCGGGCTGTCCGAACGCGTCATCTTCCGCGAATTCTTCCCGCGTGGCCTCACCCTGCTCGATCGCGCCGCCCTCGAAGATTTCAGCCTCAGCCACGTCGGCGCCCGCGCCGAACTCCGCGCGCTCCTCGCCGGCCTCAATCTCCCCGGCTGGGACCCGGAAAAGCTCTCCTGACGTGGCTATCGCCCTCCTCCTCGCTGCGGCCCTCGCCTGGTGGCTGCACAAGCGCGGCGAACTCCTGCCCAATCTCGTCCGCTACGCCGGCACCGGCGCCGCCGGCCTCATCGCCGTCCGCCTGCTCACCTCGGGCAAACCGCTCATGGCCGTCATCGCCGCCGGCATCGCCTATGCCTGGTGGCTCGCCCAAAAACCCAAATCTGCCACCCCCGAATCCAGCGCCCGCGCCCTGCTCGGCCTGCCCGAAAATGCCGATGCCGATGCCATCCAGGCGGCCTGGCGCACCTGCATGGCCCAGGCCCACCCCGATGCCGGCGGCAGTGACGAAGCCGCCCACGCCGTCACCGCCGCGCGCGATCTGCTCCTCGCCCGAAAGAGCAAATGAATTCCGCCGCGTAACCGCTTATTGGCAATTGCACGTTAAGCGCTGCGAACCCGACAACCGGAGACTCCCGTGACCCACAGCTTCCACCCAACCTCGTTGCGCGAATATGATATCCGCGGCCTCGTCGGCGACACCCTCACCGAAGCCGACGCGTACGCCATCGGCCGCAGCTTCGGCACCGTCATCGCCCGTGCAGGGGGCAGCAAAGTCGCCGTCGGCATCGATGGCCGCACCTCCTCGCCGATCTTCGAAACCGCCCTCGTCCGCGGCCTCAACGAGTCCGGCATCGAGGCCATACGCATCGGCCTCGGCCCAACCCCCATGCTCTACTATGCCGTCTACGAACTCGCCTGCGACGGCGGCATCATGATCACCGGCAGCCACAATCCGCCAGCGTATAATGGCTTCAAGATGATGCTCAAGGACCGCCCCTTCTTCGGCGCCGACATTCAGGCCCTGGGCCGCATGGCCGCCGCCGGCGACTGGAACTCCGGCCAAGCCGGCAGCCAATCCATCGACATCATGGACCGCTACGTCGATCGCCTGCTCCAGGATTTTGACGCCACCACCCCCTTCACCATCGCCTGGGATTGCGGCAACGGCGTTGCCGGCCCCGTCGTCGAACGCCTCGTCAAGCGCCTCCCCGGCACCCACCATCTGCTGTTCACCGAAGTCGACGGCAATTTCCCCAACCACCACCCCGACCCCACCGAAGAAAAAAACCTCGCCGATCTCAAACGCGCCGTCGCCGACCATCATTGCGATTTCGGCGTCGCCTTCGATGGCGATGCAGACCGGCTTGGCGCCGTCGATGGCCAGGGCCGCGTCGTCTGGGGCGATCAACTCCTCGGCATCCTCGCCGAACCCGTGCTCAAGGCCCTGCCCGGCGCCACCATCATCGCCGATGTAAAGGCCAGCCAGGCGCTCTACGACCGCATCGCCGAACTCGGCGGCAAGCCCCTCATGTGGAAAACCGGCCACAGCCTCATCAAGGCCAAGATGAAGGAGGTCGACTCCCCACTCGCCGGTGAAATGTCCGGGCACATCTTCTTCAAGCACCAATGGTATGGCTTTGATGATGGCATCTACGCCGCCATCCGCCTCATCCGCGCCGTCTCGCAACTCGGCGGCTCGCTCACCGCACTGAAGGACGCCATGCCCGCCATGGTCAACACGCCGGAGCTGCGCTTCCAATCCTCCGAAGACCGCAAGTTCCAGGTCGTCGCCGAAGTCCTCGCGCGCCTCAAGGCAGCCGGCGCCAACGTCAACGAAACCGATGGCGCCCGCGTCACCACCCCCGATGGCTGGTGGCTGCTGCGCGCCTCCAACACGCAAGACGTTCTCGTCGCCCGCGTCGAAGGCCGCGACCCCGCCGCCCTCGCCCGCCTGCAAGCCGACCTCGACTCAGCTCTTGCCCAGTCCGGCGTCACCCCCACGATCGTCGGGCACTAACCAAAAACCCCTCAAATCACACCTTTTTCCCCTTCATGTTGCACTGCACCATTTCTATCTTGTATTGATACGGAACAATCGCTATGTTGCACCGCAGCAAGAGTGTGGAGCAACAAATGCCTGCCAAGTCGAAACCAGCCCCCAAGAAGGCTGCCGCACCCCGCGGCGCCGGAAATGCTGCACCCGTCAAGCCAGTCGAAGTTGCGACACCAATCGCCGTAGCGAAACCAATCGCCGCCACGCCTGTTACAACCTTCGAACCACCCAAACCGGTCACGGTCGAGGCGGTGAAACCGGTTACGGCAAGCCCCGTCGTCGCAACTTCGGTCGTCGCAAGCCCAGTCGTTGCAAAAGCGGCCGTCGCAAAACCGGTCGCCCCTCAAGCCGCTGCACCAAAGCCCGCAGCGCCCATCGTTTCGGCTGCCAAGCCCAAGGCAATCACGGCCAAAGCCCCCAAGGCAAAGGCCATGATCGCCAAGGCGCCGGCAAAGCCACCCACAAAGGCAGCAAAGCCCATCGCCAAGGCCCCGGTCCAAAAGCCGGTTCCCCAGGCGGTCAAGGCCGCGCCGCCCGCGCCCAAGGTCGAGGCCCCGCGGCCACGTCCTGTCCTCACGTCGATACCCACCTACTTCACCACCAAAATCCAGGAGATTACAATGGCCACTGCATTCGAAACCAATCCCGAAAAGATCGCCGAAACCATGAAGGCCGGCGTTGCCCAGCTCAACACGGCTGCCGAATCCGCCATGACCAGCGGCAAGGCTGCCATGGAGCAGATCACCGCCAAGTCGAAGGAAGCCGTCGAGAGCAGCATGAAGTCGCTCGACGAGATGACCGACATGGCCCGCGGCAATGTCGAAGCCCTGCTGGCCTCGGCCCGCGCCGCATCGGCCGGCATCGAATCGATCGCTTCGCACGTCAGCGAAGTGTCGAAGAAGAGCTTCGAGGAAGCTTCGACGGCGATGAAGGCGATCACCGGCGCCAAGACCCCGAACGAAATGATGCAGCTGCAGAGCGATTTCGCCAAGAAGCAGTTCGACAGCTCGGTTGCCGAGATGTCGAAGCTGACCGAAATGATGATGAAGCTCGCCGGCGAAGTCTTCGAACCGGTCCAGAACCGCGTCGCGATCGCTACCGACAAGATCAAGACGACCTTCAACAAGTAAGGCGCTTTCTTGCCCGGACGTTAGAAGGGCGGGTGCGACAACGCACCCGCCCTTTTCGTATGCGCGGTTGCACCCTATATTGCCCATTCGCCCCCCCGCCCGGAGCAGGTTCCCGATCGATGATTCTCGTGCCTATTTCCAGCGATGCCGACCGTGACAGCGACACACCGGGCGGCGGCAACACCGGCGTCGGCGTCGCCACCAAGACTCGCACCCGCACCGCAAAACCCGCGCTCTACAAGGTGCTGATGCTCAACGACGATTACACCCCCATGGAGTTCGTCGTCCTCACCCTGCAACGCTTCTTCAAGATGACCATCGAGGACGCCACCCGCGTCATGCTCAGCGTCCACCAACGCGGCGTCGGCGTCTGCGGCATCTTCACGTACGAAGTTGCCGAAACCAA